>JBIIDH010000009.1:0-52057 GCA_044238435.1 Ilumatobacteraceae bacterium
TGCCGGCCACGGCGCTGTGTGGTGCCCCCCCTCGGGCTCGAACCGAGAACCTGCGGATTAAGAGTCCGTTGCTCTGCCATTGAGCTAGAGGGGCAATTGCCAGTGCGGCAGTGTACGAAAGTACCGCTGCCGGTCACAAGCCAGATGCGTCGGGGCATGCGCCGCCACGCTTCGGGTGACCGACGGGACTCGAACCCGCGACGTCCAGTACCACAAACTGGTGCTCTACCAACTGAGCTACGATCACCAAGGGGTCCCTAGTGTGCCATATCGCCGGGGAAGTTCCACCAGTCGGTCCCGATCCGTCGCCGAAGTGCCCGTTCACGATGGAATCCGTTGTGCGCTACACTTCACGGAACGTGTTCCACGAGGGGAAGCCATGAGTGCCACGGAATCCATCAGTCACGCTCAGTTGGTAGAACGGGCCCGTCAGATCACCGCCCGCGAACTGCAGTCGTACACACGGCGTACCGCAGGTTCCCAACGGGCCAACGAGCGAGCCCGCACAGTGCTGCCCATGGGCGTGCCATCGAGCTTCCAGGCCTACGACCCGCACCCGATCGTCGTGCGGCGGGCCCAGCAGGCGTGGATGGAAGATGTCGACGGCAACCGCTACATCGACTTCGACATGGGCTTCGGTGCGCTGTTCTCGGGCCACTGCCACCCCCTGGTGCGCGAGGCGGTCGAGCGGCAACTCGACGACGGCACCTTGTTCGTCACCCCGTGCGAGATGAACGCCGAGGTGGCCGAACTGTTGGGCGAGCGCTACGGCCTGCCGATGTGGCGGTTCACCAACTCGGGAACCGAGGCCACGATGGACGCCATCCGCGTAGCCCGCGGCGTCACCGGTCGCGAAAAGATCGTGAAGGTCGAGGGCGGCTATCACGGCCATCACGACGAGGTGATGATCTCGATGAAGCCGGCACTGTCGGTGGCGGGCCCGGCCGACGCACCCACGCCCGTGCCGGCCACTGCGGGCATCACGGCTGCCGTGCTCGCCGACACCCTCGTCATCCCCTACAACGACGCCGCTGCGCTCGAGCGTGTGCTCGCCGCCGGCGATGTGGCTGCGTTCATCGTCGAGCCGGTGATGGAGAACATCGGCATCTGCCTGCCCCAGCCCGGCTATCTCGAGGCTGTGCGCGAGATCACCCGTCGCTACGGCACGATGCTGATCTTCGACGAGGTGAAGACCGGCATCACGGCGGGCTGGAGCGGCGCCACCGGCGCGCTCGGTGTGCAGCCAGATCTCGTGTCGCTCGCCAAGAGCATCGGCGGTGGTCTGCCGTTGGGTGCCTTCGGTGGCACCCGCGAGTGCATGGACCAGATCACCTCGGGCAAGGTGCTGCACCTCGGCACCTACAACGGCAACCCGCTGTGCATGGCTGCAGCCAAGGCGGTGCTGGCCGACATCTGCACGCCGGCCGCCACGGCCGAGGTCATCGCCCGCAACGCCCGGCTCACCGCGGCCTGCGCCGACGTCATCGACCGTGCCGATCTCCCGGCGCACACGGTGCAGTTCGGTGCCAAGGGCTGCGTCACCTGGTCGGTCGAGCCCATCCGCAACTACCGCGACTACAAGGCCACCGACTTCGACCTGGCCTTCGCCCAGTGGATGCACGGCATCAACCGCGGCGTGCTGCTGCCGCCGGGTCTCGACGAGCAGTGGCTCATCTCGGTGCTGCACACCGACGCCGACGCCATGCACTACGCCGACGTGTTCGCCGAGTTCGTCGACGAACTCACGGCCTGAGCCGCCGGCTCAGCTCCAGCGACGCTCTTCGCGATAGCGGTAGGTGCTGATCGGCGCGCTCCACCGGCTGCGGCGACCCATCCGCCCCGACATCGCGTAGAGACCGATGCCGATGGCGGCCAGCACGAGCGTGACGACGACGACGCCGGTGATGTGCGCCTGCGCGGCTGCTGCAGTGAGTCGCGACCAGAGACTGTCGTCGAGCAGCGGGGGCATGAAGGCCGGGACGACGAAACCGAATACGAACACCACGCCGGCCATCGCCATCAGTCCGATGCCGACGCTGCGGGCCAGTACGTCGCCGTCGGGTCGGGTGAGCAGGCAGAGCACGAAGAACACCAGCGCGGCGATGGCGGCGATGGGTACGAGGAGATCGAGGATCGAATCGATCACCGACCACGTACCCACACGTGGGACGTCGAGCACCATGGCCTGGGCGACGGCGGCGCGCTCGTCGCGGACGATCTGGACGAGTTGCGCCGGCGACACCACGACCGGTGCCTCGCTACGGCCCACGAGGTGCGCCTGGGCATCGGCGAACACGTCGGCCGCCAGGTGGGCGCCGGCGGGGATGGACAGCACCTGATCCACCGTTGCCAGCACGCGGATCGGGGCGTTGGTGTCGCCCGGATACATGGCCTCGGCCGTGCCGGCGACGATGAGTTGCGAGAACTCGTTGCGCAACTCGGCGTCCTGCATCATCTCGGCAGCCGAGTCGCCGATTCGTTGCGGCGACAGCACGTTGCGCTGCAACAACCACCCACCTACGGCGACGCACGCGCAGCCGAAGGCGATGGCGAACAGCAGACCGGCGATGGGACGACGCACGGCGCCATTGTTACCGATGGAGCCCGGCGCGGCGAACGCGGTCCGGCGAACTCGGCACCGGTTCGGTTCGGCCGGCGTCGCCCTAGGGTGAGGAGGTGGCGACCGTTCGACCCTCGTTCCCGCGTATGGCGGTGCGGGCCGCGACCCTTCGCTGCCCGTGGTGCGGTAGTCGGCGCACCTTCCTGCGTGGTTGGTTCAGACGACATCCGCGCTGCCGCACCTGCGGCATCGCTTGGAGTCGCGAGGTGGGCTTCGAACTCGGCGCCGTCACCATCAGCACCATCCTCACCTTCGGTGCCATTGCCATCTGCATGGCGGTGGGGTTCGTGGTCACCGCGCCCGACATCCCGGTGCTGCCGCTCATGCTGGGAATCGGTGCTGTCGGGGTGGTCGTCCCCGTGGTCGCTTATCCGTTCTCGTACACCCTGTGGCTGGCGTTCGACCTGGCGGTGCATCCGCCCGAGGCGGCGGAACTGAGCGCGGCTGCAGCAGCAGTTGCGGCAGGCGACACCGATGCGACCGCTGGCGCGGCGGCGGTTCAGCGCGACGAGCGTCCGGCGCGTACCCGCGCGAGGTAGGCCTCTGCCGAGGCGCGACCCTCGGGGTCGCGGAGGCCCGCTCGCAGACCGTCGGCATCGGCCCAGCTGCGGCCCGTGCCCACCATCGACTCGGTCACCGCGTTCACGTGCGCCTTGGTCTCGAGCAGCGCCAGCTTCGGCTTCGACACGAGGAGGTCGACGAGTTCGTCGACGGCGGCGTCGAGATGGTCGTCGGGTACGACGCGGTTCAAGAATCCCGACCGCAACGCTTCGTCGGCGTCGAAGGGGCGGCAGGTCATCACCAACTCCTTGGTGAGCGCCGGGCCGATCTCGCGTACCAGGCGGGGGATGCCGCCCCAGGCGAGCGGGATACCGAGGTCGATCTCGGGGATCGAGAACCGGGCCGAGGCGGCAGCGATGCGCAGGTCGCAACCGGAGGCCACCACCACACCTCCGCCGACGCACCATCCCTGGATGCGCGCGACGGTGACGGCGCGCATCTCGTCGAGTGCCCGACCCATGCGCCAGCCCTGTTGCGAGTCCTCCATCGGAGCGGCGGACGAGAAGCTCGACAGATCGGCACCTGCCGAGAAGGCACGCCCGGCGCCGGCCACGACGACCACCTTCAGGTCGAGGTGCTCGTCGAACCAACGGGCCGCCAGCTCGATCTCGTGCAGCGTCTGCGTGCTGAGCGGGTTCAGGCGGTCGGGGCGGTCGAGCAGCAACCGGCCGCGTGGACCGTCGACGGTGACGGTGATGGTCTCGAAAGCGGGTGCGTCCATGGCGGGCGACCCTACTCAGCCCCTGTCGAGGGATGATCGCCCGGGACGTTGTGACGCATGCTGCGCCGTTCGATCGGCACGATGCTTGATCGAACGGTTGTTCGTAACTACACTCCTGTTGTTCGAACAACCCGGTCGCACCCAACCGTGTCACACCCCCTCCGTAGGGTTCCCGACAGCGAGCGACACAGCAAGCAACCACCCATCGGGCCGAGGTCCGGCCCCGCATCACCACACGCACCACAGGAGACACGGACATGAGCAACGACCGCGGCAAGGCACTCGAGATGGCACTGGCCCAGATCGACAAGCAGTACGGCAAGGGCTCCATCATGAAGATGGGCGAGAAGGGCACGATGGCCATCGAGGTCATCCCCACGGGCGCGTTGTCGCTCGACCTGGCGCTCGGCGTGGGCGGCCTGCCACGCGGTCGCGTCATCGAGGTGTTCGGCCCCGAGTCGTCGGGCAAGTCCACCCTCGCCATGCACGTCGTGGCCGAGGCCCAGCGCAACGGTGGCATCTGCGCCTACATCGACGCCGAGCACGCCATGGACCCGGTGTACGCCCGGGCCATCGGGGTCGACGTCGACGAACTGCTCATCAGCCAGCCCGACACGGGTGAGCAGGCGCTCGAGATCGCCGACATGCTGGTGCGCTCCGGCGCACTCGACGTGGTGGTCATCGACTCGGTGGCAGCCCTCACGCCTCGCGCCGAGATCGAAGGCGAGATGGGCGACACGCACGTGGGTCTGCAGGCCCGCCTCATGAGCCAGGCGCTGCGCAAGCTCACGGCCAACCTCAACAAGTCGAACACCATCATGATCTTCATCAACCAGCTGCGCGAGAAGATCGGCGTCATGTTCGGCTCGCCCGAGACCACGCCCGGCGGCCGTGCCCTGAAGTTCTACTCGTCGGTTCGCCTCGACATCCGTCGCATCGAGTCCATCAAGGACGGCGCCGAGATCACCGGCTCGCGCACCCGGGTGAAGGTCGTGAAGAACAAGGTTGCCCCGCCCTTCAAGCAGGCCGAGTTCGACATCATGTACGGCAAGGGCATCAGCCGCGAGGGTTCGCTGCTCGACATGGCGGTCGACATGGCCATCGTGAAGAAGTCGGGTGCCTGGTTCACCTACGACGGCGAACAGCTCGGCCAGGGCCGCGAGAACGCGAAGAACTACCTGGCGGCGAACCCCGAGGTGATGGTCGAGATCTCCGACCGGGTGCGCACCCAGGCCGGTCTCAACAACGACGAGTTCGCCGAAGGCTTCTCCGACGCCGACGACGAGCCGATCGAGATCGACTGAACGCCGCCGGTGGCCGGGCCGATGTGCGGCCCGGCCACCGGTGCTGCGAGCGCCCTGAACGCCCGGCCATCGGGCGAGTCGGGCAGAGGGCTGGGGGCTAGCCTCGTCGTCGTGACCCGTCGCTACATCGTGCGCACCTATGGGTGCCAGATGAACGAACACGATTCCGAGCGCATCGCCGGCCTCCTCGAGGCCGACGGGCTGGTCGCTGTCGACGACGAGGCCGACGCCGATGTCGTCGTCCTGAACACCTGCTGCATCCGCGAGAACGCCGACAACAAGTTGTACGGCAACCTCGGCCATCTGAAGGCGTGGAAAGAGCAGGGCGAGGGTCGCCAGATCGTCGTTGCCGGGTGTCTGGCGCAGAAGGACCGCGACGTGGTGCGCCAGCGGGCGCCGTGGACCGATGTGGTGCTCGGCACGCACAACGTGCACCGCACTGCCGATCTGTTGCAGCAGGCGGGTCGGTCGGGGCCGGTCACCGAGATCTTCGACGAGGCGGTCATCGACGACCACGCTCTGTTCCCGTCGGCGTTGCCGGCCCGGCGCGAGACCACCTACAACGCCTGGGTCACCATTCAGATCGGTTGCGACAACTCGTGCGCCTTCTGCATCGTCCCGGCGGTGCGTGGGGCCGAGATCAGCCGGCCGTTCGCCGACGTGGTCGCCGAGGTGGGGTCACTGGCGGCGCAGGGGGTCACCGAGATCACCTTGCTCGGCCAGAACGTCAACAGCTACGGCCGCGACCTGCAGGTGGCGGCCCGCCGCGACGGAGCGGCCGATGTGTCGCTGCGTCCGCTGTTCGCCGATCTGCTCACCGCGGTCGGCGCGGTGCCCGGTATCCGGCGGGTGCGGTTCACCAGTCCGCATCCCAAGGACATGCGCCCCGAGACCTTCGCAGCCATGGCCGCCACACCCAGTGTGTGCGAGCACCTCCACTACCCACTGCAGTCGGGCTCCGACCGAATCCTCTCGGTCATGCATCGTGGCTACACCGCCGAGCGGTACCTCGAGCGCCTCGCCCAAGCCCGGGCGGCGGTCGACGACCTGGCCGTGTCGACCGACATCATCGTCGGGTTCCCGGGCGAGACCGACGACGATTTCGCCCGCACGCTCGAGGTGGCTGCGGCCGCCGAGTACGACTACGCGTACACGTTCATCTTCTCGCCGCGCGACGGCACCGAGGCGGCCACCATGGTCGACCGGTTCGTCGATCCGGCAGCGGTGGCCGAGCGCTTCGAACGACTGCGCGTGGTGGTCGAGCGCAGCGCCATCGCCAAGCACCGCGACCGCATCGGCCGCGTCGAAGAGGTGCTGGTCGAAGGACCGAGCCGCAAGGATCCGGCCGTGCTCTCGGGGCGCACTCGCCAGAACAAGCTCGTTCACTTCCGTCCGGCCAAGCCGGTGCGTACCGGCGCCTATGCCACCGTCGAGGTGACGGGTGCCGCCCCGCACCACCTCACCGGCGAACTCGTCGAGGTCATCAGCGAACCCACACACAAGCGCCGCCTCGACGTCGTGGTGGTGTGAGCGCGCCGATCGTCGTCCTCGGCCCCACGGCCAGCGGCAAGAGCGATGTGGCGATGGCGCTGGCGCGCGAGTGCGGCAGTTGGTCCGTACCGCAGACCGCCGAGATCGTGGCGGTCGATGCGATGCAGGTGTATCGGGGGATGGACATCGGTACCGCCAAGCCGTCGGCCACCGACCGGGCCGAGGTGGTGCACCACTGCCTCGATCTCGTCGATCCCAGCCGCGACTTCACCGTCGCCGAGTTCGCGTCGGCTGCCGCTGCCGCAGTGGCATCCATCGAGTCGGCCGGGCACCTGCCGCTGGTGGTGGCCGGTACGGGGCTGTACCTGCGGATGCTCACCGACCCGATGGAGATACCTGGCACCTGGCCCGAGGTGCGCGAGCGGCTCGAACGACGGCTCGTCGCCGAGGGCCCTCTGGCTCTGCACACCGAGTTGGCGTTGGTCGATCCGGCCGCTGCTGCCAAGATCGAGCCAGCGAACGGTCGCCGTACGGTGCGGGCCCTCGAAGTGTGCCTCGGCGGACGGCGTCTGTTCAGTTCGTACGGTCCGGGTCTCGACTCGTACGGGGGTACCCGCTATCTCCAGTTCGGCCTGCGCTGGTCGCGCGAGGTGCTGGCCACGCGGATCGCCACCCGGGTGCACCAGATGATGGCAGCCGGCCTGTTGGCCGAGGTGCAGGCGCTGCACGGTGCCGGCCGACTGTCGCGCACTGCCGCCCAGGCGCTCGGCTACAAGGAGTTGATCGATCACCTCGACGGGCGCTGCAGTCTCGACGAGGCCGTCGAGCAGGTGATCGTGCGCACCCGGCAGTTCGCGGTGCGCCAGGAGCGGTGGTTCCGTCGCGACCCACGCATACAGTGGATCGGCATCGATGCCGACCCGGTCGCCGAGGTCGTACCGGTCATCAGGAGGGCCCTCGTCGGATGAAGCTCGATCTCACCAAGCACCACGGGTGGGGGAACGACTTCCTGGTGGCGGCCGACGAGCAGTTGGCCGACGATGTCGATCGCCCGGCCGTGGCCCGTGCGGTCTGCGACCGGCGACGCGGTGTCGGCGCCGACGGTCTGCTCGTGGTGGGTTCGGCCGAAGGGTTCACCGCCACGATGACGCTGTACAACGCCGATGGCTCGGTGGCCGAGATGAGCGGCAACGGCATCCGCTGTTTCGCCCAGGCCGTGGCCCGCCGCAACGGCCACCTCGGCCCCCAGCGCATCCTCACCGGCGCCGGACCACGCCTGGTGACGCTGGCAGCCACCGACCACCCCGACACCATTTCGGCCAGCGTCGAGATGGGCGCGATCACCGCTATCGGTGCGCCCGACGGCTGGGATGCCATCGGCGCGCACCCCGACCGGCCGGTGGTGCACCTCAGCGTGGGCAACCCGCACACGGTGGTGGGGGTCGACGACGTACGCGCAGTCGATCTGCTCACCCTGGGTCGAGCCGTGCCGGGCACCAACCTCGAGATCGTCGAGCCCGGCCCCGAGCCCGATGCCATCACCATGCGGGTGCATGAACGGGGTGCCGGGCTCACCGAGGCGTGTGGCACCGGCGCCTGCGCCAGCGCGTGGGCGGCGGCAGCGTGGGGACTGGTCCCGTCGGCGGCAGCCGAAATCCTCGTGCACATGGACGGCGGAAGTGCCAAGGTGCGGTTGCACGATCCCGCCCCCGGCCAGGTCACCTTGGTCGGACCCGCCGTGTTCGTCGCCGCCATCACCGTCGAACTCGACCCGTCCGACCTGCTCCGCACCACCGCATGAGGCCCGCCCGATGACATCTCCGTACCAGGAAGCGCTCGGCTCCACGCTGATCGAGCGCACCAAGCGCGAGCGCATCGTGCTGGTGGGCGTCACCCTGCCGGGCCACACCGACGACGACACCGAGGCAGGCCTCGACGAACTCGCTCTGCTCATCGACACGGCCGGTGCCGACGAGGTCGGTCGCCTGGTGCAGCGTCGCGACAACCCCGACCACACGTGGTACATCGGTAAGGGCAAGGCCGACGAGTTGAAGGACCTGTGCCTCGAGGTCGACGCCGACACGGTGGTGTTCGACAACGACCTCGCCCCGGCCCAGCAGTACAACCTCGAGAAGTTGCTCGGCCGCACAGCCATCGACCGCACCGCGGTCATCCTCGACATCTTCGCCCAGAACGCCCACACTCTGGAGGGCAAGGCTCAGGTCGAGTTGGCACTGCTGCGCTACCGGTTGCCGCGGTTGCGGCGCGGCGCCAACGCCAAGTTGTCGCAGCAGCGCGGTGGCGTGGGCAGCCGCTTCGGTGGCGGCGAGACCAAGCTCGAGGTCGACCGCCGGCGCATCAAGAACCGCATCGCCACCCTGGAGCGCGAGCTGCGCGACCTCGGTCACACTCGAGAACTGCAGCGCAAGGGCCGCACCCGCAGCGGTCTGGCCGCCGTCACCATCGTCGGGTACACCAACGCCGGCAAGTCGACGCTCTTGAACCGCCTCACCCGCGCCGGGGTGCTGGTGGAGGACCGGCTCTTCGCGACGCTCGACCCCACCACCCGTCGGCTCGCCCTGCCCGGCGGTGAGCCGGTGCTGCTCACCGACACCGTCGGGTTCGTGCGTCGTCTGCCGCACGGTCTGATCGAGGCGTTCAAGAGCACGCTCGAGGTGGCCCGCACCGCCGACTTCCTGGTCCACGTGGTCGATGCCTCGGCCCCCGATCCCGAGGGTCAGATCGAAGCGGTGCACGTGGTGCTCGACGAGATCGAGGCGCGCGGCGTCCCCGAACTGCTCGTGTTCAACAAGGCCGACCTCGCCCCCGAGATGGCCGCCGAACTGGTGGCCGAGCACGAAGGCTCGGTGGCCCTCAGCGCTGCCACCGGCGATGGCATCGACCAGTTCCTCACGGTGCTGGCCGACCGGCTCCGCGCGCTGGGCACCGTGGTGGAACTGCTCGTGCCCTACGAGCGCGGCGATGTGGTGGCCGCCATCCACCGCGAGGGCGAGGTGGTGTCGACGGCGAACGACGATTCCGGCCTGCGCATCCGGGCCCGTCTCGCCGGCGCCTCGGCTGGCCGACTCGCCGAGTTCATCGTCGACAGCGCGGCGCGGTGACCCCTGCCGATCTCGCGCCGGACCGCCCTCATCGGGCAGGATGACAGCACCATGAGCCAGCCCGAGGGCTTCGTCCCGCCTCCGTACCCCTACGACCGGCTCGATCGCTTCGCAGCGCTCGGGGCCCAGTTCGACGGTGGGATCGTCGATCTGTCGATCGGCACCCCGTGCGATCCGCCGCCGGCGGTCGTGCTGGAGGCACTCGCCACGTCCGACAGCGAGCGGGGCTACCCACCCAGCATCGGCACGCCCACGTTGCGCGCTGCCATCAGGGCCTGGATCGACCGTCGCTTCGGCATCGACGTGCCCGCGGCGCAGATCGCTGCTTGCGTGGGTACCAAGGAGTTCGTCGCCACCACACCGCACTACCTGCGGCTGCGCACCCCGTCGCGCGACACCGTGCTGTACCCGGCCGTGGCATACCCGACCTACGAGATGGGTGCCGTCCTGGCCGGATGCCGACCGGTGGCAGTGCCCATGGCCGCGGGTGGAGGCCTCGACCTGTCGGCCATCGACCCGGCCGACGCGGCGCGGGCGTTGATGCTGTGGGTGAACAGCCCGTCGAACCCCACTGGGGCGCTCGACGACCTCGACGCCGCAGCGGCGTGGGGCCGTCGTCACGGCGTGCCGGTGTTCAGCGACGAGTGCTACGTGGAGTTCACCTGGGACGGTCCGGCGCGCACCATCCTCGAAGGGGGTCTCGACGGTGTGGTCGCCGTGCACTCGCTGTCGAAGCGCTCGAACCTCGCCGGGCTGCGCGTGGGCTTCTACGCAGGCGATGCCGAGCTCGTCGAGTACCTGAAAGAAGTGCGCAAGCACGTCGGCATGCTGGTGCCCGGTCCGGCACAGGCGGCCGGCGCTGCGGCCCTGGCCGACGACCGGCACGTCACCGAGCAACGCGATCGCTATCGCCGCCGTCTCGAGCGTACGGCGGCTGTGCTCGGCGCCTGGTCGGGCCTCGAGATCGGCCAGCCGCGAGGTGGCTTCTACCTCTGGTTCGACGCCGACGACGGCTGGGCGTTCGCCGAGCGACTGGCGACAGCCGGCGGAGCGCTGGTGAGCCCTGGCGACTTCTACGGAGCAGGTGGTGCCAACAACGTGCGCGTGGCCGTGGTACAACCTGACGACCGGATCGAGTTGATCGCTCGTCGACTAGGGGTGCAGTGATGTCCAATCCGTCCTACCAGCCCGGGCCCGGTGCCCCGTACCAGCCCTACGGCGCGCAGCAGCCACCGCTCATCTCACCGTCGCCCCGTCACTCGCGTTCGGGTGCCGTCGCCGCGGCGGTGTTCGTGCTGCTCGCCGGTGTGGCCGGTGGCATCGTCATGCTGCTGCTCGCCAACACGCGCCACGACAAGGCGGTTGAAGATCTCGCCCGGTCGCCGATCGGCTGCGCCACGACCCTCGACTTCGCCGACACCGGCACGTTCGTGCTGTTCGTCGAGACCAAGGGCAGGGTGGGCGCCCTCGACGGCGACTGCCCCAACGCCGATCGCAGCTACGCCTACAGCGGCACCGACACACCCGATGTCGCAATCATCATCACCGACAGCGAGGGCACTGAGGTGGGCGTGTCGCGCGACCGGTCGAAGAGTTACGACCGTGGCATCTACGTGGGCGAGTCGGTGGGCACGGTCACCATCTCCACGCCGGGCGAGTACGTGCTCACCGCATCGTCGGCCGAGGCAGAGGTGGTCGTCACCGTGGGCAAGGATCCGGCCGACGCAGCGGGGTCGCTGCGTGTCGGCGGCTTCATCGCCATCGGTGCGGGTGTGGTGGTGGGCCTGCTGATGTTGGTGCTGGCGATGCGCCGCGGCAAGGGCCAGCCGATGGCTCCTGCAGCACCTGTCGCAACTCCTGTCACCGGCGCGCCGGGCTACGACGTGTACACGCCCTCGGCCCCCGCTGCCCCGATGCCCCCGGTGCAGATGCCGCCCGTCCAGTCGCCCCCGGTGCAGCCACCCACCGTGCAGCAGCCGAGTGTGCCGCCCTCGCCGTTCGCGCCACCCACCGAGGTGCTGCCCAGCCAGCCGCCGCAGGGCGGTCAGTGGCCCGCGCCCCCGACGAACTGACCCGTTGCGGGCTCAGAGGCGGCGCATCACGGTGACGACCTTGCCGAACACGGTGACCTCGCCGGCGTCGAACACCATCGGGCTGAGCCGGGCGTTCGACGGCACCAGCGTGACGGTGTTGCCGCTGCGCTTGTAGGTCTTCACCGTGGCCTCTTCGTTCGGGATGCCGGCCACGACCACGTCGCCGTTGTCGGCGGTGACCTGAGCGCGGGCGACGACGAAGTCGCCGTCGAGGATGCCCATCTCGATCATCGAGTCGCCGCGCACCCGCAGCATGAACAGGTCGCCGTCGCCCACGAAGTCTTCCGGCAGGGGCAGCACCTCTTCGACGTTCTCCTGGGCCAGCACGTTCGAGCCGGCGGCGACGTCGCCGACCAGTGGCACGTGCCGAACCGGGCGGCGCTCGATGGCGACGCCCGAATTGGGGTCGAACCGCACCTCGATGGCGCGGGGCTTGGTGGGGTCGCGGCGCAGGAAGCCCATGCGCTCGAGCGATGCCAGGTGGGTGTGCACCGTGGAGGGGGAGGTGAGCCCGACCGCTTCACCGATCTCGCGCACGCTGGGCGGGTAGCCGCGCTCGCGCATGCTGGTTTCGATCACGTCGAGGATGCCGCGCTGGCGGGCGGTGAGCTGTTCGGACATGGGCGGCAGCGTACACGCGTTCGGTGAGCGGGTCAAACACCCGTTCGGCAACATATGTTCGATCCCGAGGTTGACAAGCGAACGACTGTTCGTACATACTTCCGAACAGGCGTTCGGTCCGTCCCGACGCTCTCGACCCGAAGCGTTCGTCCGAAAGAGGTTCCCGATGTCCGCAGCTCTCGTCTCCGCTCCCCGGCACCAGGCTCTTGCGCGGCGTACCCCGGCGGTCACCCGTCGGGAAGCTGACGGTTTCGTCGTCCGGGTCCCCACCCGGTACGCCACCCCCGCCCCCAGCAGGTCGACGTATCGGCGTCGTCGTCTCGTGCTGGCGGCGTTCGTGCTGTCGTTGGTCGGTGTGGTCGGTCTGGCCGCCACCTCCGGCCGTGCCGACCACGGCAGCACGACTGGTTCGATGCGCACCTATCTGGTGCAGCCGGGCGACACCCTGTGGGCGCTGGCCGACCAGTTCCACGGTGCGCTCAGCCAGACGGCCTATGTCGACCTGCTCGTCGAGGTGAACGGCGGCGCCACAATCCGCACGGGGCAGCAGATCGTGCTGCCGTAGAGGGTGGCGAGTAGCGTGGGCAGCGCATGCGCTGTCCGTCCTGTCAGGCCAACGACTCCAAGGTCATCGACTCGCGAGAGGCCGACGAGGGCGCATCCATCCGTCGTCGTCGCTCGTGTCTGCAGTGCAACCAGCGGTTCACCACCTATGAGCGCATCGAAGAGGTGCCATTGGTGGTGCTGAAGTCGAACGGTCAGCGTCAGCCGTTCGACCGGGCCAAGATCGTTGCTGGCATCGCTGCCGCGGCCAAGGGGCGTCCGGTGGCGCCCGAGGCGCTCGACCAACTGGCCGAAGACGTCGAGGACGAGATGCGCCTGCTGGGCAACGAGATCACCACCCAGACCGTCGGCCGGGCCGTGCTCGAGCGTCTGCGCAGTCTCGACGAGGTGGTGTACCTCCGCTTCGCCAGCGTCTACAAGGGCTTCGACGCCGCCGCCGACTTCCAGCGCGAACTGGTGCTGCTGAAGAAACTGCAGGCGAACCCGGACTGACCGGGTTCAGGCCGCCGGCCGGGCCCGCACGTAGCGGGTGAACAAGAACCCATCGTCCTCGAGGACGTGCGCGAGGTCCATACGGTTCAGCAGGGGGAGCGCGCCCGATGTGATGCGCGGCCCGCTCCCGCCGCACACGAGCGGCGACACGGTGAGGTTCAACTCGTCGATCAGATCGGCCTCGGCCAGGGCGGCGTTCAGCACGGCGCCACCTTCCACCTGGATGAAGTCGGCGTCGAGTTGCTCGAGCGCAGCGGTCAGGTCGACGGAACCGTGCCCGGCGCGGATGCTGTCGACCGGTACCTCGGGTGCGTCGACGGGCAGGATGACGAACCCGGCGCCGCTGGTGAACAGCGCGCTCGAGTAGTCGAGATCGCCGCTGCGCGACACCACGCCCACGCGCTGGCCCGGCTTGCTGGGCGGGCCGTAGCCCTCGATGCGTACGGTGGCCGCGCCCACCAGCATCATGTCGGCCAGGCGCCGCAGACCCAGCAGCACCGCCAGATCGGCCTCACTCGACAGAGCGCGTGAGTTGCCCTCCACCACGGTGGTGCCGTCGAGGCTCGACACCATGCACAGACCCAGCCACGGCCGGCCGACGGGTCGCGGACGATCGACGCCGTACGCATCGGCGACGGTGACGTGGTCGGCCGGGTACGGATGCAGGCGACGCATGGGTGCGATGATGCCAGTCATGTCGACCGACCACGTCATCGCAGCCGCAGACACCCGCACCGCCTACCGCACCTGCCCGCTGTGCGAAGCGGGTTGTGGTCTGGAGGTATCGGTACGCGGGCTGCAGGTGGTGCGCATCCGTGGCGACCGCGACGATGTGTTCAGCCACGGCTACCTGTGCCCGAAGGGGTCGACCCTCAAGCAGCTCCACGACGACCCCGACCGGGTGCGTCGGCCGATGGTGAAGCGTGGGGGAGTGCACGTCGAGGTCGACTGGGACGAGGCGTGGGCCGAGGTCGAGCTCGGGTTGCGTGGGGTGATCGAGCGGTACGGGCGCGAATCGGTGGCGGTGTACCTGGGTAACCCCAGCGCGCACAGCCTGTCGGCGATGACGTTCAACCGGTCGCTGCTGCAGGGCATCGGCACCCGGCAGCGCTACAGCGCGTCGACCGTCGACCAGATGCCACGCCAGGTGGCCGCCGGGTATGTGTTCGGCACACCGGTGTCGGTGCCGGTGCCCGATCTCGACCGAACCGACTACCTCGTCGTCATCGGGGCCAACCCGTACGCGTCGAACGGCAGTCTGTGCACTGCGCCCGACTTCCCCGGCCGCATCGAGGCAATCCGTGCGCGTGGCGGTCGCCTCGTGGTGGTCGACCCACGACGGAGCCGCACGGCCGAGGAGGCCGACCGCTGGCTGCCCATCCGCCCCGGGGCCGATGCGCTGTTCCTCGCGGCGATCGTGTCGGTGCTGGCCGAGGAGGGCCTGGTGGCCGTGGGTGACCATGTGGCGGCGCATCTGCGTGGCCTCGACACCGTGCTCGCCGCCTGCGCCCCCTTCACGCCCGAGTCGGTGGCCGCGGCCACCGGGCTCGATGCCGACGAGATCCGCACCGTGGCCCGAGAGCTCGCCGCGGCGCCGTCGGCCGCGGTGTACGGCCGCATCGGCACCACCACCACCGAGTTCGGCACCACCACCTCGTGGCTCATCGACGTCGTCAACATCGTCACCGGCAACCTCGACCGTCCGGGGGGCTCGATGTTCGCGATGCCGGTGGCCGGCGGCGCCAGCACCCGTGGCCGGTCGGGGAGCGGGTCGGGGTTCAGCACGGGCCGGGGGCACACCCGGGTGAAGGGTCTGCCCGAGGTGATGGGCGAGTACCCGGTGGGCACGCTGGCCGACGAGATCACCACGCCTGGCGAGGGGCAATTGCGTGCCCTGGTCACCGTGGCCGGCAACCCGGTGCTGTCGACGCCGCACTCGGTGCAGCTCGATGCGGCCCTCGCCGACCTCGAGTTCATGGTCAGCGTCGACATCTACCTGAACGAGACCACCCGGCACGCCGACGTGGTGCTGCCCAGTCCGTCGCAGCTGCAGCGCGGCCACTACGACCTGTTGCTGCTGCAGTTCGGCATCCGCAACGTGGCCAACTACAGCGAGCCGGTGCTGCCGCTCGACGACGGGCAGCCCGACGAGTGGGAGATCCTCGCCAAGATCGCCCTGCTGGCCCAGGGCCTGGGCGTCGACGCCGACGTGTCGGCCCTCGACGACCTCGCCGTTTCGGCGATGGTGCGCTCGTCGGTTTCCGACCCGTCGTCGCCCATCCACGGCCGTGATGCCGACGAGATCCTCGAGGCGCTGGCGGCGAGCGGGCGGCGCGGGCCGGAACGGCTGCTCGACCTGATGCTGCAGACGGGACCGTTCGGAGCTGCTTTCGGTGCCCGCGACACGGTGTCGACGCCCGACGGCGAGCGCCCTGCAGCCAGCCTCGACGTGCTGCTGGCGAACCCGCACGGCGTCGACTACGGCCCGCTACAGCCCCGCCTGCCCGAGATCCTGCGCACGCCGTCGGGGATGATCGAACTCGACCACCCGGTGCTGCTCGCCGACCTCGCCCGCCTGGCCGACACCGCCGATGCCCTGGCCGCCCGCGGCCTGGTGCTGGTGGGCCGACGCGACCTGCGCAGCAACAACTCGTGGATGCACAACATCGAGGTGCTGGTGAAGGGCAAGCCGCGCTGCACCCTGCACGTGCACCCCGACGACGCCGCCCGCCTGGGTCTGGCCGACGGCAGCCATGCCCGCATCACCAGCCGGGTGGGCACCGTCGATGCTCCCGTGGTGGTCACCGACGAGGTGCGTCCGGGTGTGGTGAGCTTGCCGCACGGGTGGGGCCACGATCGCCCCGACACCCGGCTGCGAGTGGCTGCCGAACGCGCCGGGGTGAACAGCAACGTCCTCGCCGACCACGAGGCGATGGATCCACTGTCGGGTACCTCGGTGCTGAACGGCATCCCGGTCACCGTCGCTGCGCTCTGAGTGATCTGATCTGGCGGCCATCCCCAGTTCCCACAGGCTGTCCACCGTTGTCCACGGGGAAATTCACAGGGTTCTCCCTCTTCCTGCCCACAGGCAGCTGCCCCTAGGGTCGTCCCCGCAGCTGGCGACGGTGCGCGACGCGGACGGACAGAGCCTGGGGGAGGTAGTGGCCTCGGGACCTGGAGGGAGCCGCTCTCGAACCTGCGATCTCGCACCGTCCGCCACGCTGCGTGGCACCTTCAGACGCTCTCCCACACTCCGTAACAGCCGGTGAACACGAGGCTGACAAAGGTGACATTCGTCCACCGAAAACCCCTCGGCAATGTTTGACAGCCCTGTAACTACAATGCTGTAATCCTCCAACCTCTTGTGGTGGCTGCCGTCGAGGGGGCCGGCCAGCCACCACATCTAGTGGTGTGTGGTGCCGGTACGTAGTGCTGGTGTGTGTCGTCATCGTCTCTGTTTCAACTTCTGGGAGTTCTCATGTCTCTGGCGCCTGAGCGTCTTGCGATCGGTATCAAGCGGCACTTCACGTCGCCGGGCGTCCACCCCTACGACCAGGTCGTGTGGGAGCGCCGCGATTCCCGCATCAGCAATTGGAAAGACGGCTCGGTCGCCTTCGAGCAGCTCGGCGTCGAGTTCCCGGCGTCGTGGTCGTTGAACGCCACCAACATCGTCGCTCAGAAGTATTTCCGTGGCACCCTCGGCACCCCCGAGCGCGAGACCTCGCTGCGCCAGGTCATCGACCGGGTGGCCGACACCATCACCACCTGGGGCATCGAAGGCGGCTACTTCGCCGACGACGCCGAGGCCGAGTCGTTCCGCGACGAGTTGAAGTTCATCCTCGTCACCCAGCGCGCTGCGTTCAACAGCCCGGTGTGGTTCAACATCGGCGTGAAGGGTGTGCCGCAGCAGGCCAGTGCCTGCTTCATCTTGTCGGTCGACGACAAGATGGACTCGATCCTCAACTGGTACCGCGAAGAAGGCGTCATCTTCAAGGGCGGCTCGGGCGCCGGTGTGAACCTGTCGAAGATCCGCTCCAGCTACGAGCTGCTCAACGGCGGTGGCACGGCCAGCGGCCCGGTCAGCTTCATGCGTGGCGCCGATGCCTCGGCCGGCACCATCAAGAGCGGTGGCAAGACCCGCCGCGCCGCCAAGATGGTCATCCTCAACGTCGACCACCCCGACGTCGAAGAGTTCGTGTGGTGCAAGGCCAAGGAGGAGCGCAAGGCCCGCGTGCTGCGCGATGCCGGCTTCGACATGGACCTCGACGGTGCCGACTCGTTCAGCATCCAGTACCAGAACGCCAACAACTCGGTGCGTATCACCGACGACTTCATGCAGGCCGTCGTCGACGACACCGACTGGGATCTGAAGGCCGTCACCGATGGCACCCCGGTGCGCACCGTGCGCGCTCGCGACCTGTGGCGCCAGATCGCCACCGCCTCGTGGGAATGCGCCGACCCCGGCCTGCAGTTCGACACCACCATCAACAAGTGGCACACCGCGCACGCCACGGGCCGCATCAACGGCTCGAACCCGTGCAGCGAGTACATGCACCTCGACAACTCGGCCTGCAACCTGGCGTCGATCAACCTGCTGAAGTACCTCGACCTCGACTCGGTTGGCGACGACGCGTTCGACGTCGAGGCCTACATGCACACCATCGAGGTGGTCTTCACCGCCCAGGAGATCCTGGTCGGGCGCGCCGATTACCCCACCGAGCCCATCGGCGACACCAGCCGCAAGTTCCGCCAGCTCGGCATCGGCTATGCCAACCTCGGCGCACTGCTGATGGCCCTCGGCCTGCCCTACGACTCGGCCGACGGCCGTGCCTGGGCCGGCGCCCTCACGTCGCTGCTCACCGGCCACAGCTACGCCACCAGCGCCCGCACGGCCAGCCGCATGGGACCGTTCGCCGGGTTCGCCGAGAACGAGACCTACATGCTGAACGTGCTGCGCATGCACCGCGACGCCTCGTACCAGATCGAGGGCACCGACCGCGTGCCTACCGAACTGGTGTCGGCCGGTCAGGCCGCCTGGGAGGCCGCCGTCCGCGACGGCGAGGAGTACGGCGTGCGCAACAGCCAGGCCAGCGTGCTGGCACCCACCGGCACCATCGGCTTGATGATGGACTGCGACACCACCGGCATCGAGCCCGACCTCGGCCTGTGCAAGATGAAGAAGCTCGTCGGCGGCGGCACGATGGTGATCGTCAACCAGACCATCCCGCGGGCCCTGCGTCGCCTCGGCTACAACGCCCAGCAGGTCGACGAGATCATCGCCTACATCGACCGCGAGAAGAGCATCCTCGGTGCACCGCACCTGGCCGCCGACCACGTGCCGGTGTTCGCCTGCTCGATGGGCGACAACGTCATCCACTACGAGGGCCACGTGCGGATGATGGGCGCCACCCAGCCGTTCCTGTCGGGCGCCATCTCCAAGACGGTGAACATGCCCGAAGAGGCCACCATCGAAGACATCGAGGGCCTCCACCTGCTCAGCTGGCAGCTCGGCCTGAAGGCCGTCGCCATCTACCGCGACAACTGCAAGGTGGCCCAGCCGCTCAGCACGGCCAAGAAGGACGGCGCCGAGGAGAGCACCCCGGCCGCCGCCAGTGCCACGCAGGTCATCGAGCGCATCGTCGAAAAGGTGGTGCACCAGCCGGTGCGCCAGAAGCTGCCCCGCACCCGCACCTCGCGTACGTTCGAGTTCCGGGTGGCCGACTGCAAGGGCTTCGCGACCATCGGCGAGTACGCCGACGGCCGCCCCGGTGAGATCTTCCTTACCGTGTCGAAGCAGGGCAGCACGCTCAGCGGCATCATGGACGCCTTCGCCAAGTCGATCTCGTACGGCCTGCAGTACGGCGTGCCGATGCGGGCCTTCGTCGAGGCCTTCGTCAACAGCCGCTTCGAGCCCGCCGGCATGACCGACGATCCCGACATCCGCTTCGCTTCGTCGATCATGGACTACCTGTTCCGCCGCCTGGCGCTCGAGTACATGACCTACGACGAGCGCAGCGAGCTGGGCATCTTCTCGGTCGACGAGCGCCTGCAGCCCACGCTGCCGGGCGTCGACGAATCGACGATGGAGACCCGCACCGGCACCGAGATGGCCCCGGATCCGAAGACCATCCCGTCGGCGTCCGACCTCATCGCCCAGCTCGACACCGGCCTGGCCCCCGAGGCGCCCATCAACGACGTCACCAACCCGACGGGCATCATCCGTCCGGCAGTGCGCCACAGCGATGCACCGATGTGCATGCAGTGCGGTGTGCAGATGAACCGGGCCGGCTCGTGCCACGCCTGCCCCAGCTGCGGCAGCACCAGCGGCTGCAGCTGAAACCCTCCTTTATTGCATCTGATGCAACATAGGTGAGATCCAGCACAAACGCCTGAACAGGGTGTTCGAGCAGGGAGGATGTCCGTGACTGTGGTCATGGCGTCCTCCCTGTTTCGCGTCTTGACCAGGGATGCTGTTGACGATAGCCCAAGCAGATGCAACAATGATGCAGTAGATGCAACAGCCAGAAGGAGGCTTCACGTGCCGAGAGTCGACCTGCCCGGAGCAGCCCATCTGCTGCTCGCCGACAACGTCGTCCACCTCGACGAGGCCAAAGCCGTCTTCGACACGATGCTCGAGGGTTGGGGTCGCCAGCAGCAGAGTCGGATGTTGTCGGCCGACACCATCGATGCTCGCCTCGGACTGGTGCAGCGCTTCCACGAGTTCACTGGCACTCCGCCGTGGCAGTGGAAGCCGACTGACATCGAGGACTGGACGTCGTCCTTGCTCAGCGGCGACAAGCCGTGCGCCCACTCGACGATTCGGGGCTACCAGAACGGCATTCGCCTCTTCATGGAGTACCTGACCGACCAGCGCTACTCGTGGGGAGAGGAGTGCCAGCGCCGGTTCGGAGAGCATCCGGTGCAGATCTGCCACGAGTGGAACACGGTCGAGCACCTGTCGGAGTTTGAGGCTCGCCCGAGTGTTCGCCCGCTCACCTACGAGGAACTGCAGGCGTTCTTCGACCGCTGCGACGAACGTGTCGCGGAGATCCGCAAGCGCAAGCGCAAGGGTTCGCTCGCTGCCCTGCGCGACGCGCAGATGTTCAAGACGATCTACGCGTGGGGCCTTCGGCGCAACGAGGCCGTGAAGCTCGACCTGGTCGACCTTCGTGCGAACCCGCACGCCCCGCAGTGGGGCAAGTACGGCGCGCTCCACGTACGCTATGGCAAGGCCGTGAAGGGAAGTGCGCCGCGTCGCCGGACGGTGCTGTCGATTCCCGACATGGACTGGGCGATCGAAGGGCTCCAGCACTACGTCAATGAGATCCGGCCGGCGTTCGACCCCGACCTCCACCCGGCGCTGTGGATCACCGAAAGGCGTTCTCGTGTCGCCGTCACGTATCTCGACAACCGCTTCGGCGAGATTCGTGACGAGGCTGGCCTGCCACCGGAGTTGCATCTGCACTGTCTGCGCCACTCGTACGTCACGCACCTGATCGAGTTCGGCTACGACGAGCGCTTCGTGCAGGAGCAGGTCGGTCATTCGTATGCGTCCACCACGGCGATCTACGCCGGCGTCAGCGGCGACTACAAGAACAACGTGCTCGCTCGAGCCCTCAGTCGGGTGTACGGCAAGGAGAAGTCATGACGCGGAAGATGGGTGTTCGTTGGCACGTCCGCGAGGTCATGGCGGCTCGTGGGATGTTCAACACCAGCGACCTCGTGGGGCCGCTTGCCGAACGCGGTGTGCGGCTGTCTCGCGAGCAGGTTTTCCGGCTGGTGACCCAAACACCGCAGCGCCTCAACGTGGAGGTGCTCGCAGCGCTGTGTGACATCTTGGAGTGTGGCCCCCAGGACTTGCTCGAGGTGGTCGTCGGACATGAGCAGGTCAAGAAGGCCGCGTCGGGTGGCGGCAGCGCAACGGGTGGCGAGGTGAGGCAGATCAAGCCGGTCCGTGCCCGGATCAGAAATCCTGACGGCCAGTGAGTCGCCGATCGGAAGTCGACAGCCGCCTCGTCGTTGCCGACGTCGTACGGGCGGCGTCCATGGAGGCCATCTCCCGGCAGGAGGCACTGGCGTTCGTCGACGCCGCCCTGAAGCCGGGCAAGCAGCGCAACATGACAGCGGCCTACTTGGCTCAGCACCGTGACGGGCTGACGTCCGGCGACAGCTCGGCACCGCCCGGTGTGGCGGAGCTCGTCCGTGTGCTGCGAGCTGCCGGGCATCGACGTTTCGTCCCTCCGAGGTGCCTCCGCTGCTCTGGTGAGAAGAAGTTGCCCTACGTCGTCGAGAACGGCCGCGTCTGCACGGCGTGCTTCGTTCGCGTAAACGCCGAGCCCTGCGCAACCTGCGGGCGGGTGAAGCCGGTCTCGGTGAGATCTGAACAGGGCCCGATCTGCGGCGAGTGCTGGCGCAAGTCACCGGAGCGAATGGAGACCTGCTCGATCTGCGGTGAGTCGGCTCCAGTGGCCCGTCGTCGTGCCGGCGGCGCGATCTGCCCGAAGTGCTACACGAGCCCACCCCAGCAGTGCGCCGGATGCGGACAGGTCAGACCGATCCATTCTCGTCGCTCGGGTGTCGCCATGTGTCGTGCCTGCTACCTCCAGCCCGAGCGTCCGTGCGCCCGATGCGGAACCGTCGGCCGGGTCGTGCGACGGGCAGCTCCGGGCAACGACGGCGATCTCTGCGAGGCGTGCTACGAGGCACCACTCGTCGAGTGCGCTCGCTGCCGCCGCGTTCGCCGCTGCAATCAGCGCAGCCTGGAAGGACCGCTGTGCCAAGGCTGCGCCGAGCGACCAACGCACCCGTGCATCCGATGTGGACGGGAGCGCCCGGCGCAGAAGATGACCGACACCGGTGCCATCTGCTCTGGCTGCTACGACCACATCCACCGGGTCGCGTGCGCACGTTGCGGCGAGCAATGCAGGCCCTACGACGACGGCCTCTGCACCCGGTGTGTGGTGCGTGACCGCCTTCGTGCGCTGGCGGGCAACACGTGGGACGAGGGCCCGCTCGTTCCCATGTGGCAACACCTTGCGGAGGCTCCAGAGCCTCGGTCGATTCTCAACTGGCTGTCCCGGCCCGGCCCTGAGGCTCTGCTGCGGAGGATCGGCGGCGGGAGCCTCGAGTTGAGCCATGCGGCGCTCGATTCGGAAGAGCGAACGAAACCGCTCGATCACCTCCGCGACCTGCTCGTCGCTACCGGGGTGCTGCCTGCGCAGGAACCTCATTTTGAACGACTCGGACCATGGCTCGACTCGACGCTCGCCGGCGTCCCGGCGGCGCACGCGCAGATGATCCGCCCGTTCGCCACATGGGGAGTGTTCCGGCGGCTTCGGAAGAAGGCCGAGCGTGGGCAACTCACCGAGAACGCCGCCAAGTGGGCACGACTGCGGATTCGTGCGGCGCTCAACTTCCTCGAGTGGCTCGATGATCACGGAGCGGAACTCGAAGGGGTGACGCAAGCCGACATCGACTTGTGGCTCGCATCCGGTGCGACCACCCGCTACGCAGTTCGGGACTTCTTGGCATGGTGCCGAGCTCGACGTGTGATCAGCGGCGTGAAGGTGCCGCTCCGTCAGACCATGGCCGCAGTCGAGCCGCTCCACGACGACGACAGGTGGTCGAATGTCGACGATCTGCTCCACGACGATGGCATCGACCTCGACGTCCGTGTGGCGGGCCTCTTCACGCTGCTGTTCGGCCAACATCTGAGCCGCGTCGTCCGCCTCAAAGTCACCGACCTCATCATCGCGGACGGAAGGGTGGCAGTGAGGTTCGGGGTAGACGAGGTCGTGCTGCCGCCGGTGCTGGATGGGCTCGTGCTGCGCCTGATGGAGCGTCGTGGGCACTCCATCACCAGGTCCGAGCAGTGGTTGTTCCCGGGAGGGTCTCCAGGTCGGCACATCACCGCTGAGCGGCTCCGTGAGCGTCTCGCGGAACGCGGGCTCAGCTTGCGGTCGACACGCAATGCGGCGCTGATGGCGCTTGCCGCCGAGCTCCCGGTGCCGGTCCTCGCCGATCTGCTGGGGCTGCACGTGAACACGTCCGTGGCGTGGGTGCGCGCTGCGCGAGGGGACTGGAGCGCATACGCCGCGAGCAAAAGCCCCGCCTTGGTGAAGGCCTGAACGATGGAGAGGTTCTTGCGCTGCGAGCGCGTATCGGGCACTATGCGCTGTCAGCAAGGGGGAACCGCTGACGATGTTCGATCGTCGAAACTCAAGATGAAGACGTCCCGACTCCTTTGCGCTGCGCTGGTGGCTTTCGCGCTCGCTTCGGTAGTGGTTGGTGGCTGTTCTTCCAACTCTGGTGAGGGCGGGGACTGCATGGGAGGTGTGTTCATGCTCGGCCGGTTGTACGACGCCGAGCGCTTCAATGACGGAGTCTTCGATCCGGCCGACCTCGGCCAGGTGGTTGGTGTCGTGGACCGAACCGTTGCCTGTCCGAGCCGTGACGGCGAAGCGGGCGACTTCCCAGTTGGCACGGAGTTTCGCTCGGTTCCTGGGATCGATTCGGGCGTCGGGATCGCGGCAGAGGTCGACGGAGTTGTGCGCTTCCTCCGGTCGTTCAACCCGCCGCAGGAGCTCGACATCGACCGATTGCTCCTTCTCGACGATGCGGTCGAGATTGGTCTCAGCTCCGACTATGACGGTTCGACTCGCTGGGCCACCATCGATGACCCAGATCGGATCACTGCGATCCTCGCCGCCGTACGCAACGCGCCGGTGGTGGAGTCCTCGTTCGACGACGCGGGCCGGCGCTCCCTGCAGACGGTGTACTTCGAGGTCGTCCGCAGCGATGGATTGCGGTCACGCACCACGTACACCCTCGACAGCCGGTTGCTGTCGGATCGTCGGTTGCAGCAGAGCGGATGGACCGCCCGCGAACTCACCGGTGAGGCCGCAGCGATCATCGACGCCGCGCTCGACGCTGCACCTCCCGCGACGCCCCGAGACGGGCTTGAACTCGTCGGCACGTCAGGCACCGCCGACGTGCTCGACCGGACCGCATGTCGCTGGGACCGACCGCAACTGCTCGCTGCCACTGGAGAGCGACTCGTCATCGGTGGACCACGATCCGCTGGGATCTCGTTCGCGATTATCTCTGGACCGAACATCGAGGCGTACTCCGTCGAACATGACGCCATCAGCGAAGGTATCCCGCTTCCCGCCGCCACCGGTCCGGTGCTCATCGAACTCGTGTCGATGAACCTCGGCGCTTCTTTCTGCTCGGTGATCGACCTTGCAGGCACACGCTGATGACGCGACGCGCACCAGCTACGAGGATGCCTTGACCACACCGAGCTGCCGCACGGCGCTACCTGCACGGCACAGCGCAAGAGCGAAGGCGACGGGCGCATCCTCCCGGCGGTACGTGGCAGCATCGGGCCGTGGAGCCAGAGGACCTTCTCGAAGGGCACCCCGTTGCCGTGTCGGTGTACAACAGGGTCCGCTCGCGCTTGGTTGACCTCGGACCCTTCGAGGTTCGGACCACGAAGAGCCAGATCGCATTCCGACGAAAGAGGGGCTTCGCATACCTCTGGCTCCCCGGCCAGTACCTCAAGCACCCCGACGCCGAAGTGGTGCTCTCCATCGCGTTGGGGCGCCATGATCGATCGGAGCGATTCAAGGAGGTCGTCCATCCTGCCGCGCTTCAGTGGATGCACCACCTCGAGGTTCGAGGGCCGGATGAGATCGACGACGAGGTTGTTGCGTGGCTCCGTGAGGCAAGTGATCGAGCCGACTGAGCGTCCGCGAAGTGCCGGTAGGGCACGCTCCAGAGCTGCCGCTATGCGCTATCCCGTCGACGGCTTGGCCCAGGTGGCACAGTCACGTCTGCCGGCTGGGAATAGTGAGCACTTCGAATAGCTGCACTCCGCCAGTAGCCCAGCGACACCATCGAGTCGCCGCCGCTGAGGCGATGACCCACCGGGTCGGCCGCCACCGACCTGGCAGACCGTCCGAACACACCCGAGTCCAGTGGCTCGGGTGTGTTCGCGTCCTGCGGGAATTCCCGGTTGCCGAGTCGGTTCATCGCCGGACAGTCATTCGAGCGGTCGAGGGCCGCACGTCGCGCGAGCAGGACGCAGGAGGCGACAGAGGATGGCAACAGGTCAACAGTGGTCGTCGGCGCGCGTGCTGCGTGCCTTGTTCGTTGCGTCGGTGGTGGCGGTGACGGCGGTGCCTGTCGTGGCCCTTGCTGACGAGCCGACCGCGCCTCCCGCTGAGGCCCCTGCCGCCCCCGACACCACGTCCGTCTCCGCGGATCCGGCACCCACCTCCACCAGCCCTGCTGCCGAGAGCAGCGAGCCATCGACCCCCTCCACCACGACCGAGCCGCCCACCACGACCGAGCCGCCCACCACGACCCTGCCGCCCACCACGACCCTGCCGCCCACAACGACCCCGGCTGCCGGCGGCATCTCGATCGCGGCCGACGGCGTACTGTCGGTGGTGAAGACGGCCTCGAAGGCGGTCATCCTGCCGGGCGAAGAACTCGAGTACCGCATCACCGGGTCGTGCTCGTCGCTCACCACCAACTGTCAGAACTTCACTCTGGTCGACGTGCTGCCGGCCGAGTTCGAGGTGACGGCGTTGCCGCAGTCGAACAGTCTGCGCACCGTCACGTTCGATGCCGGCTCACGAACGCTGACGGTGGTGTTCACCCTGCCGTTCCCGGGTGTGCCCGGCCAGACCGGCCTGCCTGCCGGTGCCGCTCAGTCGCTCGCCATCGGGATGCGCCTGCCGCAGCAGACCCCGGTACTCGATGCCCAGGTCATCACCAACACGGCGACGGCGTCGGCCGTCGGATTCGCCGACGACACCGACTCGGTGTCGGTGACAGCGTCGATTCCCGTACGCCTCCAGCCCGTGGCCACCAAAGCCTGGGGCCCCAGCGCGGCCATCGCCCAATCCGGGGCGGCCAGCACGATCACACTCGGAGTGCGCAACGCCTCCACCAGTTCGGCCCAGGTGACCGAACTGGCCGTGGCCGACACGACGGTGGCCACCTTCGAACGCTTCGATATCACCTCGGCAGGCACGCTGTTGCGCTTCCCCACGGGTGCCGACCGGGTGGTGGTCGACATGTGCACCAAGCCGATCGGCACACCGTGCCTGACCCCCGGCGACTGGGCCTCGAGCGCACCGGCGGCGGCGGTGTCGCTGCCGATGGCGTTGGTGGCCCCTGTCGGGGTGAATCTGGCCGATGTCACCGGTGTGCGCTACCGGTTCTTCGACGATGCGGGCGGGCTGCTGCCCTACGACCCCACGCCGGCTGAGGTGCTGCTCGACATGGTGCTGCGCGACACCTATCGCAGCACCGCCACCCCGATCACGCCCACGGTCACCGAGCGGGTGACGAACTGCGCCACCCCCAGCGTGACCGCGGTGAGCGGCGAGGCCACCGGCACCGAGGCCTGTGCCCGCTACGCGATCGAGCCCGACAGCGTGACCGTCAGCGGCACCAAGACCATCTTCTCCGACCCGACCGGCAGTTTCACGCCCGGTGGGGTGGTGGTGGTGGGCCTCGACTCGCCGGTGTCGATGAAGATCACCGCCAAGAACGACGCCGCCTTCGCGGTGCCGCTGATGCGCATCGTGGAACCGAGCCCCACCGTGACGAGCGACTGGGACAAGCTGCGCATCGACCGGGGCCGGTTCACATTCCCCGCCGGTGCCACCACGGCGAAGCTGAAGGTGACCTGCTGGAGCGGTGCCGACCCCGCCGACGTGACCTTCACCCGGCCGCCGAGCCCGCAGACGGTCTCGCTGGCCTCGCTCGGCTGCGCCAGCGGTGTGGGAGCGAGGACGGTGCAGATCGACTTCACCGGTGTCGACGGCGTGACGTCGGAGCCGTTGATCGCGGCGGCCGCCGTCGGCTCGCTGGAGCTGCACGGTGCGGCAACCGGGGCGACGATGGCCGATGTGAGCGACGGTGGGCTGCGCAACTGCGCCACGGTGTTCATCGCCTCGCAGATCGACGGCACCGGCTCGGCCACCGCCGACACCTGCGCCATCACCGCCGTCGAGGCACCCCGTCCGGGCGTGGGCAGTGCGTCGAAGACCTCGTTCGGGGTGTACTCCATCGTGCCCGGCCAGGACATGGCGTTCCGACTCTCGTTCCGCAACCGCGGCAACGTGCCCGTGAGCAACGTGGTGCTGGTCGACCCGCCCGACCCCACCGCTGCCGGTGCCCCGTTCAGCAAGGTGCGCCTCACCCGCCTGGCCGCGGCCACCACCAACCCGGCGAGCACCCTCGAGGTGTACGACCCGACGGTGTCGGCGTACGTGCCCTACGTGGCGAGCAATGCTGCGCTGCTGGCCCGGGCCACCGGCATCCGCGTGACCGTGACGGGCAACCTCGCAGTGAACCAGACCTTCACCGTCGACTACGCGGTGCAGCTCCGCGACGGCATGCCGGTGGGCACGAGCTTCCGCAACTGTGCGGCCGTGGGCCTCGAGACCCCCGATCTCACCGCCCCGTTCTGCCTGCCCTCCACCGTGACCAACGGGGTACCCGGCTCTGGCGCCAGCCTGAACAAGTCGATCACGCCCAGCACCGTCACCCGCCCGCAGCCCGGTCTGCCGGCGCAGGTGGTGACCGTGAAGCACCGCACGCAGAACACCGGCACGCTGTACCTGAAGCAGCTCATCGTCACCGACACCGACGCCGACTTCTTCGATGCGGTCGTCTTCCGCGGCTCGATCGCAGTGAACTTCCCACAGGGCGCCAACCGCGTGAGGGTGGATGTGTGCACCTCGGCCGCCAACTGTGCCGCCGGCACCTGGGTGGTGGGCACACGCACGGCCAGCAACTCGCCGTCGATCCCCGGCGGGGTGGTGGCCGACACCGTGAAGGGCATCCGCTTCGTGTTCGAGAACTCGAACAACGGCTACGAGATCCTGCCTGCGCCCAACTTCCCGTCGACCGGCAACTGCCCCGACGCAACGGTGTGTTTCAAGGCAGAGGTGCGCCAGTTCCTGGCATCGGCTCCGGCCACTCCGGTGCCCGACCGCCTGATGAACACCTCGTCGGGTGCCGGTCTGTCGGAGCTGCAGACACCCGGCACGACCTTCCCGATCCCCGACGTGTCGGCGACCCTCGACGTGGTTCCCGGTAGCCCGCAGCTGAGCCTCGACAAAGGGCCCGACAGCCGGATCGGGCCCGGTGATCAGGCCCCGATCAGCCTGGTGGCCACGAACACCGGCACCGACGCGGTGGTCACACCGCGCCTCGTCGACCCGCTGCCGGCGCTGCTGACCTTCGACCCGGTCATCGCCGGTGCCGCTGCCGGTCAGCAATACCTCATCGACTACGTGCTCCCGGCCGGCTACGCGCCGCCCGCCACCGTCACGTTCACCCAGCTGAAGGGTGACGCCGGGGTGCCTGGCTGCACCGATGTGAACCGGGTGTGTGCTCTGGCGTGGTCGTTCCCTGGTTGGAACCTGCCGCCCGGCGGCAAGATCCGTGTGCAGTTCAACGTCACGCTCACGCCCGGTGTCACCGCCGGCCAATCGATCACCAACACCGCCGGCGTCACCGGCGCCAACGAGGGCCTGCAGTGCTCGGGCGCCTCGCTGGTGAGCGACCCGTCGTACGGCGCCGGCCGCTACTGCATCGACTCGGCGGTCGTCACCGCGCTGGCTGGCGACGACTTCATCGCCCAGAAGTGGGTGGCGGCCGATCCGGCGCTCGGTTTCCTCGACGCCACCGGCGCCGTGGTGCCCGTCACCACCTCGGAATGCCCGCGCTACGTGAGCGGCGGCACCGTGTACACCCGCTTCCCGTGCACCGCCCGGGTGCTGCCCGGCCAGACCATCGACTACCTCATCCGTGGCGTGAACAGCGGTACGAACCCGGCCACCCGCATCGTGCTGGTCGACGGACTGCCCGTGCAGGGCGACACCGGTGTGCTGCTGTCGGGTCAGCAGCGCGGCACGCAGTGGAACAACCGACCCACGATGGTCTCGCCGGTGGTGAACGTCGAGGGCTACAGCGGTGCCGTCACCGAGTACGCCACGGCCACGTTCCCTGGTGCGATGTGCACCGCCGACCTCGGCACGCCGCCGTCGAGCTGCCCCGCAGGCTCGTTCTCGCCCGGTGTCAGCGCGGGCGCCACCGGCTTCCGCACGGTGCTCACGTTCTCCGGCGCCGACCTGCTGCAGCCCGGCGAGTCGTTCACCCTCACCTGGCAGATGCGCGCTCCGTCGTCGCTCACGAGTTCGCTCACCGAACCGATCGCCTGGAACTCGTTCGCCCTACGGCCCACGTTCCAAGTGGGCGGCGGCACCACCACGCTGCCGGCCACCGAGCCCGTGAAGGTGGGTGTCGGTATGCCGCTCGGATCGTTCATGGTGACCAAGCAGGTCGATGGGCTGCCGCCCGGTATCCCGCTCGACCCGTTCGAGTTCGCCTACCTGTGCACGCTGGTCGGTTTCGACGGCACCACCGTCGTGGTGGCCGACGACGTGTTCGCCCTCGAAGACGGCGATGTGTTCACCGGTCCGCAGCTGCCGAAGGGGGCGAGCTGCCGGATCTGGGAGACCGACGCCCAGGGTGGGCAGTCGCCCAACATCGGCGCCGACCAGGCCGCCGTCATCACCATCGACTCGCTGCCCGGTCCGCAGGAGATCACCATCGTCAACACCTACGACAGCGGCTCGGTGACGCTGCACAAGTCGGTGGTGTGGGGTTCGGGCGTGGCCCCGGTTGCCATCACCGATCCGTTCCTGGTGTCGATCGAGTGCGGCTTCCCCACGCTGGGCGACGGCCTGCCCGGCTTCCCGCAGCAACTCCCGCTCACGGACGGGGCGAGCGTCACGATCGCCGACCTTCCTGTGGGAACGACGTGTGTGGTCGACGAGATCGACCGCCAGGGCGCCACGGTGACGATCATGAACCCGTCGAACGCCGAACCGGTGGAAGAGGACTCGGTCATCATCTCCGTGGCCCCCGACGTCGACGGCGGCACCGTGGTCGACATCGAGAACCACTACGAGACGGGCGGCATCGAACTCGTGAAGGTGCTCGATGGCAGCGCCTCGCTGTGGGCGCAGGGGCCGTTCGTGTTCGACATCGCATGTTCCTCCGGTGTGCTCCCGCCGGTGAACGAGACCGTCGTGCTCCAACCCGAAGACCTTTCGGCGACGATCAGCCCCATTCCGGCCGGCTATCAGTGCACCGTCACCGAGACCGATCGCGGCGGGGCCAACGACTCCGTCGTGTCGCCGGCGGCGTTCACCATCCCCAACTACACCGCTGGTGCCGAGCCTCCGGGGCCGGTACTGGTCACGTCGGTGAACCGCTTCGTCGGTGGACGCCTGGCGCTCACCAAGGTGCTGACGGGGAGCGCGGCGACGCCGATGGCGAACGCGTTGTTCGGCGTACGCGTGCAGTGCGAGCGCACGCTCACCGACGGCGACGGCGTGCAGACCATCGTCGATCGCACGGTGCAGCTGCGCGGCGGCGCCACCGTGGTGCTGCCCGAGGCGTTGCCCGTCGGCGCCCGGTGCTGGGCCGACGAGACCGCTACGGTCGGGGCCACGGCGGTTTCCGTGTCGCACACGGCAGCCAACAAGGTGGTCGTCACCGAGGCGAATCCCGACATCGCCATCACGGTCACCAACACCTATTCGGCGGGCGGTACGCGCGACCCGAGCGGTAGCAGCGACCCCGACACCGGCATCCGCATCACCAAGCAGCTCACGGGCAGTGCCGCGGCCTGGGCGCGGGGACCGTTCGAGTTCGAGGTCACCTGCTCGATCGGCGGCTTCACCATGCCGACCTATTCGCTGACGCTCACCACCGTCGACCGAGTCGGGTTCGTGAACCCGATCCCGACCGGGTCGCAGTGCCGAGTGGTGGAGGTCGACAACGGCAGCGCGCCGGGCACCGCACCGGTGGAGGTGGGCTGGGTCACCGTGCCCGCCCCCGACGCCCCGCCGGTCGACATCACGGCGGTGAACGACTTCCCGGGTGCGCAGCTCACCGTGGAGAAGCGCACGTCGGGTCCGGCCGGTTCGGCGCGATACGCGTTCTCGATCGCCTGCACGTCCACCCCCGATGGCGGTGTCTCGTTCCCGGTCGACCTGTCGGGCGATACCACTGACGGCACCACCACGGCCACGTTCACCCTGGCTGCTGGTCAGCAACGCACCTACACCGTGCCCGACGGGGCCGTGTGCCAGGTGGTGGAGACCGACTCGGGAGGCGCCACCTCCACCAGTTACCAGATCACGGGTGGGCAACGGCCCGAGGCCATCACCGTGCGCGGCGACGTCACGGTCACCGTGACGAACACCTTCGGGGGATGGATGCCCACTACCGGCTCATCCGTGGGCTTGCTGCTGATCCAGTGGGCGATCGGTCTGATCGGCGCCGGCATGCTCACGTTGCGTGCCGCTCGTCGCAGCCAGCGTCGCGATCGTCGCCCACAGCGTCTGCTGCCGCGTTGAGCGGTGGGGTCGCCCCGCGGGTCTGTGGCAGACTCGGCATCGGGGATGGCGACAGGGGTGTCGCCTGTTGACGACGAGGAGGTACGTCGGTGACCGTGACCGATCACTCACAGGCAGGAGTGGGCCGCCAGGCCGAGACGCGTGACGTCGATGTCGTCGTGGTGGGTGCCGGGTTCGCCGGTATGTACCTGCTGCACCGACTACGCGGCCTCGGCATGTCGGCCGTGGTCGTCGAAGCCGCCGACGACGTGGGTGGCACCTGGTACTGGAACCGCTACCCGGGCGCACGCTGCGACATCCAGAGCCTCGACTACAGCTACTCGTGGGACCCCGAGATCGAGCAGGAATGGCGCTGGAGCGAGAAGTACGCCACCCAGCCCGAGATCCTCCGTTACGCGCAACACGTCGCCGACAAGCACGACCTGCGCCGCGACATTCGCTTCGCCACCCGCGTCGGCGCGGCCGTGTGGGACGAGTCCAGCGCTCGCTGGCACGTCGCCACCGACCGCGGCGACCAGTACGTGTGCCGCTCGTACGTCATGGCGAGTGGTTGCCTGTCGATGCCCAAGCAGGTCGACATCGAGGGTGCCGACCGGTTCGCGGGCGATGTCTACTTCACGAGTTCGTGGCCGCACGAGGGCGTCGATCTCACCGGCAAGCGGGTGGCCGTCATCGGCACCGGCTCGTCGGCCATCCAGTCGATCCCGGTGATGGCCCGCCAGGCAGCGTCGCTCACCGTGTTTCAACGCACGCCCAACTTCTCCATCCCGGCCCACAACGGCCCCATCCCTGCCGACAAGCAAGCAGCCATCGACGCGGGCCGCGACGAGTACCGCGCCGCCGCCCGGTTGTCGCCCGGCGGTGTGCCGCGCGAACTGGCCACCGTGGGTGCGTTGCAGGTGAGCGAGGACGAACGCAACGCCCGGTTCGAGGCCGGTTGGCAGGCGGGTGGCATCTTCGAGATCTTCGGTCAGTTCAACGACACCGGTGCCAACGAGAAGGCCAACGACTTCCTGGCCGAGTTCATCCGCAACAAGATCCGCTCGATCGTGCACGACCCGGCGACGGCGGAGGATCTGTGCCCCACCGACCACCCGGCGGGCACCAAGCGGCCGTGTGTCGACACCGGCTACTACGAGACGTTCAACCTGCCCCACGTGCGGCTGGTGAACCTGCGCAAGCACCCCATCGCCACCATCACCGAGCGCGGCGTCGACCTCGTCGACGAGTCGATCGAGTTCGACGTCGTCGTGTTCGCCACCGGCTTCGACGCGATGACCGGGGCCATCGTGGCGGTCGACATCACCGGCCGCGACGGCCGCACCCTGCGCGACGAGTGGGAGGCCGGTCCGGTGAACTACCTCGGCCTGATGGTCGAGGGGTTCCCCAACCTGTTCATGATCACCGGTCCGGGCAGTCCGTCGGTGCTGTCGAACATGATGGTGTCGATCGAGCAGCACGTCGACTGGATCGCCGACTGCCTCGCCCACCTGCGGGCCGAGGGCTTCGACTCGATCGAGGCCACCCCCACGGCGCAGGCCGGGTGGGTGCAGCACGTGAACGACTTCGCCAACATCTCGCTGCTGCCGAAGGCCAACAGCTGGTACATGGGGGCGAACATCCCCGGCAAGCCGCGTGTCTGTCTGCCCTATGTGGGCGGTGTGGGCAATTACCGGCTCATCTGCGACGAGGTGGCGGGCAAGGACTACCTCGGGTTCCGGCTCGCCGGTCCGTCGAACGAGCAGTGCAACGACGGCGTCGTTCGCCGGCTCCAGCCCGACGTGGGCATCATGCTCGACATGATGGCGACGCTGAACCTGCCGTCGATGGATTCGATGTCGGCCGTCGATGCCCGGGCCTTCAGCGACGCGATGTCGGGCGCCCGGCCACCCGGGCCCGAGGTCGCCGAGATCGTCGACGGCACCTACCCAGGTGCAGCGGGCGACCTGCCGTACCGGCTCTACCGGCCGGCCGGTGCCGGCCCGCACCCGGTGGTGCTGTACTTCCACGGCGGTGGTTGGGTGCTGGGCAGCGCCGACTCCGACGATCCGTTCTGCCGCGACCTGTGCGTGCGCACCGGAGCGATCGTCGTATCGGTCGACTACCGGCACGCGCCCGAGGCCCGCTTCCCGGCTGCTGCCGACGATGGCTTCGCTGCGTTGCAGTGGATCGCAGGTGCGGCCGAGGGCCTCGGCGGCGACCCGACGCGCCTGGCGGTTGCAGGCTGGAGTGCCGGTGCCAACATCGCCGCGGTCGTGACCCAGCTCGCCCGCGATGCCGGTGGTCCGGCCATCGCTGCGCAGTTGCTGCTCACCCCGGTCACCGACTGCGACCTCACCCGGGGCTCGTACGTCGACAACGGCGAGGGCTACGTGCTCACCAAGGCGCTGATGGAGTGGTTCTGGAACCACTACGCCGACCCGGCCGAGCGGACGGATCCGAAGGCGTCACCCATCCGTGCCGCCAGCCTGGCCGGCCTCCCGCCGGCCGTGGTGGTGACGTGCGAGTTCGACCCGCTGCGCGACGAAGGGATGGCCTATGCCGAAGCGCTCGCTGCAGCGGGCGTGGAGGTGGTGCCGTTGCCGTGCCGTGGCCACACCCACACCTCGCTCACGGCGGTCGACGCCATCCTCACCGGCGCCGCGCCGCGGGCGGAGATGGCGGCTGCGCTGACATCGCTGCTGCGTCAGCACGTCGGCTCGCCTCGCTGATCGTGCGGCCGGAGGGCCGATCGGCCCTGGCAGCCGGAAGAGAGCCTCGGCACAGTGTGTCCATGGACACACTGCGGCCCCGCGTTGCCTCGTCGTCGTACATCGCATCTGGTGCCGAGGCGGCCCGTCTCGGCACACGACCCAAGGCGGCGCCCGTCGGTCGCGTCGACCGAGGGCGTGTCGGTCTGGCGTCGGCAGCGGTCGGCGCGCTGGCGGTGTCGATCGTGCTGGTGGTGCGGGCACTGCCCGACTCGGGAGCGATTGCGCGGCTGGTGGCTGTGGTGCTCGGCCTGGTGCTGGTGCCCATCGTGGCGTCGGTGCTCGAGTGGTTCGTCCACCGTTTCGTGTACCACGAGGCCGTGGTGCGGCCGCTCTCGGCCATCTTCACGGTGCACACTGCGCACCACTATGCGTTCTTCCCCACCTGGCGTTACACCACCAGTGGCCCGGCGAAGCGGCTGTCGATCCGTCGACGCACGCCCGATGTGCACGCCACCGGGGCGCGCAACGCCGGGGTTCGATTGGCCCACTTCGGCTGGTACCTCACCATCGGGCTGGTGGTCATCTGGACACCGGCATGGTTCGCCACACACGACGTGGCGTTCCTCGCCGGCATCGTCGTGTCGTCGGTGGTGGTGTCGAACCTGTTCATCGTGGTGCACGACACCATCCACCGGCCGGGCAGTCATCGGTTCGTCGAGGCCCAGCCCTGGTTCGCCTTCCTCGACCGGCACCACTACATCCACCACGTGTCGCTGGGGGCGAACCTGAACTTCCTGCTGCCGTTGGCCGATGCGTTGTTCGGCACGCTGCGCACTGAGATGACCGACGCCGAACTGGCGGCGCACGGCACGCTCGACGCCGCCAAGATGCGGCGCCTCGGCGAAGGCGAGCGTGCTCGGCACGTCGTGGGCTGAGTTCGACCGGCGATCGGGCTGAGCCGCGTCGTGCGGGTGGCGATGGTGTGCCCCTACGCCCTCACCTCCCCGGGTGGGGTGCAGGGACAGGTGCTCGGCTTGGCGGCTGCACTGCGTGAGGCGGGTCATCACGTGGAGGTGCTCGCCCCGGGCACTGCCGGGTCGTTGCCAGGCGTCGTGACCACAGGCCGTGTGGTCGGCGTGCGGGTGAACGGGTCGGTGGCCGAGATGGCTCCTCATCCGGCAGCCGCCGTGCGAACTGTTCGAGCCCTGCGGCGAGGTCGCTTCGACGTCGTGCACGTGCACGAGCCGCTGGCACCCAGTATCGGCCTGGTTGCGCTGCTCGACCATTCGGCGCCCGTCGTTGCCACGTTCCATGCCGCGGGTGATCGCACGCCGTATCGGTTGGTCGCGCGGTCGGCTCGCCGTGTCGCTGAGCGCATCGACCTCCGCGCGGCGGTGTCGCCCGCAGCAGCAGCGCTGGCCGAGCGGTACCTGGGTGGAACGTGTGAGGTGTTGTTCAACGCGGTCGACCCGCCCGACACGATGCGGCCCGGCGCCTCGACGGAGCGGATGCGGTCGGTGCTGTTCGTCGGCCGGCACGAAGCCCGCAAAGGCCTCGACGTGCTCGTGCGCGCCTGGTCGCTGATGCCGTCTGACGCGACGCTGCTGATCGCAGGTGATGGGCCTGCGACCGCGGGGCTGCGGCGAGTGACTGCCCACGACCAGCGGGTGCACTGGTTGGGCAGGGTGAGCGAGCACGAGAAGTGGCGCCTGCTCACCATGGCAGGTGTGCTGTGTGCGCCGTCGCTGGGAGGCGAGTCGTTCGGTGTCGTGCTGCTCGAGGCGATGGCGTGCGGGCTGCCTGTCGTGGCCAGCGACCTGCCCGGCTACCGGGCCGCTGTCGGAGACCGGGGTGCAGCGCACTTGGTCGCCCCGGGCGACCCGCAGGCACTGGCGGCAGCACTACGCAACGCGCTCGACGACCCGACCGGTGCCGATGCTCGTGCGGCGCTCGGCAGAGCACGCGCGAGGGAGTGCACGATGTCGGTCCTGGCCGCCCGGTACCTGGATTGCTACCACCGGGCGGCGTACGGACCGCGCTGACCGGTAATGTCCGCGCATGACCGAGGTTGCGTCGCCGCCCACACTGCGGCGCGCCATTGCGCTCGACTTCCGTACGTCGGGGTGGGGGGCGCGTGTGGCGCTGGTGGGTGTGGTCGCTTGGCTCGTCTACGAGTGGGGGCCGGGGAACGAGACCGTCACCCCGTGGGTGCTTGCGAACCTGCTCGAACGCTTCGATGGCGTCACCGCTGTGATCGTGGTGGGTGTGGTGGCGTTCGCGTTCACCACGCTGCAGCAGCTGGCGTCGGGGTTCACCGCGCTCGCCGGGTTCTCGGTGCTCCACCGCACCGCGCAAGCGTCGTGGGAGCGGCTCGAGCGGTCGAACTCCAGGCTCCGTGGCGGGTGGTGGTCGATGCGCTGGTCGTCGCGAGTGGCCGTCGTGTTCGGGCTCGGCACCACGGCGGTGGCGCTGATGCAGATCATCACCACCGGGCAGGTGGGGGTGCGAACCCATGCCCGAGCCGTCGCCACGAGTGCTGCGGTGTGCGGGGCCACGTTGGCGGTCATCAGCACCGTCTGTGCCGGCATCATCGCAGTGGGCCGCGCGGTCGAGGCGTGGAGCGACGCGACCGATCGACTCGTCGAGGTGTTGGCCCGTCCCTGGCCCTGGTTGGTGCTGGCGGCGGCGATGCTGGTGCGTGAGGTGATGGCAGGTCGAGGGGCGCGTGCTCAGGCTGTGTCGGCCGAGCAGTCCGGATCCTGACCGATTCGGCGCAGGAACACCGTCGGCAGACCGTGCACGTCGTCGGCGGTGTGCGTGACCGTGAAGCCCAGGCGGGCGAGAATGCGCAGGCTGGCGGCGTTGGCGGGGTCGGCGGTCGCCTGCACTTCGGGCAGGTCTCGATCGGCCAGGTCGACAACTGCCGTGGCCGCTTCGGTGCCGAGGCCCTGCCCCCACCAGGCGCGTAGCAGCGCGTACATCAACTCGGGCTCGCCGGTGTCCTCACCGCGGGCCACGCCGCAGTAACCGACGAACCTGCCGGTGGCGCGGTCGTGCAGTGCCCACAACCCGCCGCCGGGTTCGTCGGCCCAGCGTGCCGCGGCCGCGAGCCAGCGGCGTACCGCGCCGGCGTCGGCCGGTGTGCCGTCGCCGACGTACCGCATCGCGGCCTGGTCGCCCAGCAACAGCCCCAGTTCCACGGCATCGTCGGGTGAGAAGCGCCGGAACACGAGTCGGTCGGTGGCCGGAGGGGGCAGCGCTGAGGAGGTGACCGGAGATGCTGGTCGGATCCTGGCAACCTGGGTACTGTCATCCACGGTTGCGTCACCGTAGACGCCTGATGCGCAGGAGGGAAGCAGCGATGCTCATCGGCTACAGCCTGGCCATCTTCGCCGCCTTCGCCTACGGCTACTCGGCCATCCTCCAGGCGCAGGGTGCGCGCATTGCGATGGAGGTGCGCAGCAACCGTATGCAGGCAATGCTCCGCCAGCCTCGGCTGCTGCTCGGTATCGCTCTCGATCTTCTGGCCTGGGTCACCAGTCGCTTCGCCCTCGGCTACCTGCCGCTGTTCGCCGTGCAGACGGTGCTGGCCGGGTCGATCGCCATCACTGTGCTGCTGGCATCGGTCCTGCTGGGCACCCGTATCGGCACCACCGAGCGTCGGGCCATCGCCGCCACCTGTGTGGCGCTGGTGGTCATCGGTGTGGCGGCCGAACCCAACCACGACGTCGAGTTCAGCACCGCAGTGCGTGCCGGCATCGTGGTGGTGCTGCCGGTGCTGGTGCTGGGTGGAATCACCCTGGGCCGCCGCTACGGCGCCATCATGCAGGCCGTGCTGGCCGGCTTGGCGTTCGTCGGCAGCGCCATGGCGGCGCGCACGCTCGATTTCGACAACGGCTGGTCGGGTCTGCTCGGCTCGCCGGTGGCGTGGTCGGTGGTGGGGTACGCGCTGTGCGGTACCTGGCTCCACGCCGTTGCGCTCGGCCGGGGCGGCGCCGGACAGGTGACGGCGGCGATGTGGGCCACCGAAGTGGTGGCGGCAGCGCTCATCGGCTTGTTGCTGCTCGACGAGACGGTGCGTGCCGGCTGGGCTATTCCCGCCACTCTGGCCATCGTCACCGTGCTCGCGTCCACCGTGGCCCTGGCTCGTTCCTCGGCCGAGGTGCACGCCGAGGCACATGCCCATCCGCACGGCGGTGCTGACGATGGGGTCGAGGCGGCGCCGGGCGAACAACGCCTCGCCTGACACCTGCAGCACGGCAGGACCTCCGGCCGTAGAGCCCGTGCTGGCCCGGTCGTTCATGGGCCACCTGTCGGCCCGGCATGCTGATGTGGCCACCCGCGTGGTGGGCGTGGAGGCCGATCGACGGTCTGCTGGGGCCTGACGGCTCAGCCGTTGCGCGGCAGGTCGCGCCACGCAGTGGTGCGCTCGTTGCTCGGCTCTTTGGGCAGGCCGAGGACGCGTTCGCCGATGATGTTGCGCTGCACCTGATCGGTGCCGCCGTAGATGGGCGGTGCCTGGGCGAACAGTGCCATCTCGGTGATGTGGCCGAGGAACGGGTTGCCGGTGGCGGCATCGAGCGTGGCGCGGTGCTCGCTGTCGTACGCGTGCAGCATGCCGTACGGCCCGGCGATGCGCAGACCGAGGTCGCGTGATCGACGCACGATCTCGCTCATCGCCAACTTGGCGATGTTACCGGCGCCGGCGATGTCGCGGCCGGCGGCCTTCTCGGCCTTCTGGCGCAGCGTGGTGTAGCGACCGATCTCGGCCAGGGTGTGCAACTGCACGAGCTGCTGGCGGATGGTGGGGTCCTGGTTCTTGCCGGAGTGCTTCGCCATCTCGGTGAACACCCGCTGGCCTGCTGCGGTGGTGGCGCCTCCGCCTGCGGTGGCCGGCGAGCGGGTGGATCGGACGAAGTCGCCGGCTCGCTTGGGCAGGTCGCCCACGATGGTGCCGGGCGCAGCGAGAGCCACACCGCCCGAGCCGCCCGAGCCGAGGCCCGAGCGTTCGAAGGCCAGGGTGGTGTTGGCAACGGCCCAGCCGTTGTGGAGCCCACCGACGAGAGCGTCGTCGCCCACCCGGGCATCGGTCATGAAGACCTCGTTGAAGAGGGCACGACCGGTCATCTCGCGCAGCGGCCGGATCTCGACCAGGCCGGGCTGGTGCATGTCGAAGGCGAACCACGAGATGCCCTGGTGCTTGGGGATGTCGGGGTCGGTGCGGGCGATGAGCATGCCCATGTCGGCGACATGGCCGCCTGAGGTCCACACCTTCTGGCCGTTGACGATCCACTCCTCGCCGTCGCGCACGGCCCGGGCACCGAGGCTGGCGAGGTCGCTGCCTGCACCGGGCTCGCTGAACAACTGGCACCACGCCTGGGCGCCCGTGACGATGGGCCGGACGAAGCGCTCGATCTGCTCGGGTGTGCCGTGGGTGGCGATGGTGGGCGCGGCGAGCAACATGCCCAGGCCACCCGGCGCAGGCAGGGCACCGCGTTCGGCGATCCGCCGCGAGACGGCGATCGCGTCGTTGCGCGACACACCCTTGCCGTAGGCCTCCACCGGCAGTGCGGGCGCCGCCCAACCGGACAGTCCGAGTCGTTCCCACCAGTCGCCCACTGTGAGGTCGGCATCCCAGTTGGCGTCGATCCAGGCGTCGAGTTCGTCGAGCAGTTCTCCCATCGGCTCACCTAACAGCACCGTGGCGGTCCGATCCAATTCCTGCGACCGGCACGTGGCCGATCTGCCGAAACTCCGGCGGATTTCACGCAAAGAGTGGGGGGATGAACGCTTCGAGTGATATCTTCCAGGCGTTTCGTTCCGGTCCATCGGGACATCGATCCAGGGGGACTCCCATGACCCGTCTCGCTTCGTCACGGCACCGACTCCGTCTGGTCGCATCGGTCGCCGCGCTTGCGCTCGCAGCATGCGGCGGTGGAGGAGGAGCGGAGGAGGGCGGCGCCAGCGGCTCCACGCCGGCACCGACGGATGCGCCTGCTGTCGACAGTCAGGTGCCGGTCGACTCTGCCACCGTCGACACCGCTGCAACCGTCGGCACCGATGTCGACAGCACCGGCGTCGACACCAGTGCCGCCACCGAGACGACGGTCGCTCCGGAGACGGAGTTCGCGCCACTCGTGTTCACGACGCAGTCGGCGGGCCCGCTCAGTGTCACCGCCAGCGGATGTGTGGTCGACGGCATCGTCAGCGAGGGGGCCGAGTCGTGGGAGTCGGTGGCGCTGAGCGCCACCCATGCCTTCGTCCCTGTCGATGGAGGCGTGGCGGCACTGGCGTTCACGCCCGGTGCTGCCTGCGCAGCGACGCTCGACGCCGCTGTCGGAGACGGCGGCATCTTGGCCACACCCGACTCGGTCGACACGGTGTCGGCGACCGCGACCAACAAGGTGGCGGCCAGCGGGGTGTTCAGCACCACGGTGTTCGACGTGGCGCTGGGCCAGTCGTTCACCTGCGACGACGCGACTGGAGTGGCAGCAATCTCTCCCGATGGCACCCGGATCGTCACCACGTTCCCCGGAAGTCCGGTCGAGCAGTTCGACCTCTCCGACACCACCTGCACACCCGCGGGCGAGATCCCGCTGCCTGCCGATCTGGCCGACCTGTACTTCTTCGGGTTCGCCGGCAGCGACTACTACATGGGCGGCAAGGGTGCCGACGAGACGGTGTACGCCACGCTGGTGAGCGGCGGCGCCACCCTGTGGAAGGTGGGCAATCCCGAGGTGGGTGCCCAGGGCTGGATCGGGTGGGTGCACGGGATGGTGCCGTGCAACGGTGGGCACTGCATCGTCGACACGAACACCGATTCGCTCATCGTCACCGATGCTGCCGGTGTGGTGCGGGCCCAGTTCGCCATCAGCGAACTCATCGGAGGTCGTCGCTTCTACCACGAGATGCACGTGGGCCCCGACGGCGCCGTCTACCTCGTCACGTCCGAGCGGGGCGACGACGGTGCAGGAGGGTCGAAGTACCGGAGCGACCTCGTGCGGCTCGAGATCACCGGCTGAGTCGAGCTGACGGGTGGCGGTCCGACCCGCGATGACGTGGCAGAGTGCTGCGCATGCGGGTGATGACCTGGAACCTGTGGTGGCGATTCGGCCCCTGGGAGGCACGTGAGGGTGCCATCCACGCCGTGTGCCGATCCGAGCAACCCGACGTCCTGCTGCTGCAGGAGGTGTGGGGTGCCGACGGCGACTCGGCCGCACATCGCATCGCCGCCACGCTCGGCTACCACGTCGCGCTCAGCGACGACCCGTTCGCATCGCAGCGCGCCGACACCGGGGCCGGGTTCCACAACGCCATCGTCAGCCGCTGGCCGATCGGCCACGTCGTCAGCCATGCGCTGCCGCGTCTCGACGGCACCGCCGGTCATCGGCGTGCACTCGGCGCCGTGCTCGACACACCGTACGGCGCGTGGCCGGTCGTCAGCACCCACCTCGACCACCGGTTCGACGAGTCGGCGGTGCGGCAACTGCAGTGCGAGCGGGTGCTGCAGATCGTCGACGAGATGCGCGGCGACCCCGACCGCGATCCGCCAGTGGTGGTGGGTGGCGACTTCAACGCGCCCCCCGACAGCGACGAGATCCGTCTGCTCACCGGTCGACGGGCGGCGCCGGTGCGCAACCTCGTGCTGTCCGACTGCTGGGAGCAGGTGGGTGAGGGGGGTGGCACCACCTGGCGCTCCGACAATCCGTATCAGGCGGCCACCGCGTGGCCCGATCGACGGCTCGACTATGTGTTCGTCAGTTGGCCGCGTCCCAAGCCGTTCGGCAACCCGCACCACGCCCATCTGGCCGGGGTCGATGCTGTCCCGCTGGGCTCGCTGGGTCCCGTCGTCGCCAGCGATCACGCCGCCGTGGTGGTCGACCTCGTGGTGGCACCTGCTCCCGCGAGCTGAGCGGCGCGCAGGGTAGGGTCGCGGTTGCATGGCGACGTTGCGCTTCAGCTTCGGCACGATGGGCTCGGGGAAGAGCACCATGGCGCTGCAGATCCATCACAACCTGGCGAGCCGCCAGTTGTTCGGTCTGCTGCTCACCACGCTCGACCGGGAAGGCGCCCAGGTGACGAGCCGGCTCGGGGTGGCCGCCGAGGCGGTGGAGGTGGTGCCCGAACTCGACCTCTACCAGCTCGCCCTCGACAACTGGCCGCTGCACTACCTGGTGTGCGACGAGGCGCAGTTCTACACCGAGGCGCAGTGCGACCAGCTCGCCCGCGTCGTCGACGACCTCGGTGTCGACGTGTTCGCCTTCGGGCTCATCACCGACTTCCGTGGTCTGCTCTTCGACGGCACCAAGCGGTTGCTCGAAGTTGCCGACGAGCGAGTGCCGATGCAGGTGGAGGCGCGCTGTTGGTGCGGTGCGCGGGCCACCCACAACGCTCGACTCGTGAACGGGCGCATCACCTACACCGGTGAGACGGTGGTGGTGGGCGACACCGGGGGAGGCGACAACGAACAGCCACTGTTCGGCGATGCGGTGCGGTACGAGTTGCTGTGCCGCCGCCATTACGCAGCGGGCGAGATCGGCAGCTGAGCGGTGAGTCGGCGGCGTCGGACGGGAAGTGGTCCGGCGTGGTCGACCGCTGTGCTGACGCTCGGTATCGGCCTGCTCGCCGTGCCGGGCACCGGGCGTGCCGCCGACGACGCCATCGTGCTCGACGGATGGGCGGTGGCTCGCACTTCGGCACAGCGGCTCAGCCCGCCGTCGCCCATCATCACCTTGGCGTTCGCGGGCGACACCCTGGTGCACAGTCCGCTGGTGGCCCGGGCCTGGCAGAACGGCGGGGGTTCGCGCTACGACTTCGCGCCCATGTTCGTCCGCATCGCTCCGGTGGTCGGCTGGGCCGACCTCGCCGTGTGCCATCTCGAGTCACCCGTCGCACCGTTCGGCGAGCCATTGAGCACGGCGCCGCGCTACGGCATTCCCGGCGACATCGCTGTCGGCCTCGCCGCAGCCGGGTGGGACCGATGCAGTACGGCCAGCAACCACAGCTACGACCGTGGCGTCGGTGGTGTCGACGCCACCGTCGCGTCGCTCACGGCTGCCGGTCTCGGACAGTCGGGTATGGCGCGGGCCCCGCTCGAACGCATCGCGCCGGTACTCGACGTGCGTGGGGTGAAGGTGGTGCACCTGTCGTACACCTGGAGCCTGAACGGGATGCGGCTGCCTGCAGAGCAGCCCTGGCTCGTGAACCTCATCGACCCGGTGCAGATCGTGGCCGACGCCACCGAGGCGCGATCGCGGGGAGCCGAGATCGTGGTCGTCAGCCTCCACTGGGGTGTCGAGAAGGAGTCGCGGCCGTCGTCGTATCAGCGCGAGGTCGCCGACGCGGTCACCGCGTCCGGTGCGGTCGACCTGATCGTCGGTCACCATGCCCATGTGGTGCAGCCCATCGAGCAGGTCAACGGCCGGTGGGTGGCGTTCGGTCTGGGCAACCATCTGTCGAACATGACCGACGGGTTCGGGTGGCCTGCAGCGAGCCAGGACGGTGCAGTGCTGCTGGTCACGATGCATCGCGGGGCCGACGGCACGATTGCGATCGATCGCCCCGAGGTGGTGCCCACCTGGGTCGACCGCAACGACGGGTGGGTCGTGCGGCCGGTCGTCGCCGACCTGGCCGACCCGGCCACATCGACCGGCGTACGCGCTCAGCTCGCGGCGTCGCTCGCTCGCACCCGCGCGGTGCTGGGCGACTTCATCCGCGGATGAGCGCCACCAACTGCGGCACCACGGCGTCGCGCACGAACTCGTCGGCCGCCTCGGTCGAGAGGTGTACGCCGTCGGGTCGTCCGTCCGGTCCGTCGAGGCCGTTCACGGTGAGCCACGCCGGCAGGTCGACCTGTTCGACCGGGAGGTCGGTGACGATGGTGCGCAGTGCCTGCCACCGCACCGGGTCGTCCATCGGGCTGGTGATGCGGTCCCACTCGAGGTCGATGTCGGGTGGGGTGATCCACACCACCCGCGCTCCCGTGGCCTCGACGTGGGCGACGAAGGCCCGGTAGGCCCGCGAGATCATCGTCGCCCCGTCGGGATCGGCAACCGACACGACCCGGCCATCGGCCATGGTGATGTCGGTGCCGTCCCACGGGCCCACGCTCACCAGCACCACGTCGTAGCCCTCGGCGGCGACCCGGCGGGTGATGGAGTCCCATTCGCTCACGCATGCCGAGAGGTCGATCGTGGTCTGCTGGCCGTCGCTGTCGGTCATAGCGTGCAGGCGACCGTCGTCGACCGCCGACAGGCCGCAACCGGGGAATGCGGCGCTGCCGGCCAGCACCGTGTCGGTGTGGCGCTCGCTGTACGGCACGAGTGCCTCGGCGAGGTGCACTGCCGTACTGTCGCCGACGATGAGCACGCGGACGGGTCGGGGTGCCGGGGGAGCGGTACTGGCCGGCGTGCGTGGTGTGCCGTCGGGTGCGGCTGCGAGGGCGCTCTCGCGAGCGGCGGTGGTGGTGGGGGCCACGGCAGCGGAGGCCAGGGATGGGGAGGCCAGGGATGGGGAGGCCGGTGGAGGTGCGAGCGTGACGACGAGGGCATCGCTCGAACGGGGTGCTGGAACCACGAGCAGGGTCGCAGCGACGACAGCGGTGAGGGCGCCGACTGCGGCGACGGTGCCGGGCCGGCCGGCCAGCCGACGGCGCGAGCGGATGGGCTGTTCGATCCATCGGAACGAGAGGTCGGCCAGGGCCACCGCGATCGCCACCCGGAGCAATGCCAGGGCGAGGCCGTCGAGTTGGGTGCGCTGCTCGTCGATCAACGCGATGACCGGCCAGTGCCACAGGTAGATGCCGTAGCTGCGGTCGCCTACCCAGCGCATGGGTCGCGCCGCCAGCACCCGTCCCCAGGCGCCGTCGGCCACGGCCACCACCACGACCACCGCCAGCGCAGCGAACAGCGGGAAGCCCCAGTGGAACAGCCAGTCCGACCGCTCGGACGAGACCGCCACCAGCGTGAGGGCACCTACTGCGGCGCCCGGTGCGAGGCGTCGGGCGAGTCCTCCGCCCCGTAGGGCACCGCCTCGGTCGATGGTGAACGCCCCGGCGGCAGCACCGATGAGGAGCGCATGGGCCCGAGCGAAGGTGTTCATGTAGGTCGCTGTCCGATCGGTCGGATCGAACAGTGCAGCCATGAACAGGATCGACGCTGCAGCGAGCAGGAGCGCCACGGTCGAGACCGCGACCCGACTGCCGATGCGCCACCGCCGCGCAAGCGAGATGGTGCCCACCACGAGGAGCGGCCAGACGAGGTAGAACTGCTCCTCGATGGCGAGCGACCAGAAGTGGGTGAGCGGCGACACGTCGCCGAAGCGCGCCCAGTAGTCGCCGCCGCCGCTGATGGTGCCCCAGTTCGACGCCCAGAACGTGGCGAACAGTGCGTCGCGTCGGAGCGAGGCCACCGCGACACCGAGCAGAGGCCACAGCACCACGACCACCCCGATGACCGTGAGGCTCGCCGGCATCAGGCGGCGCACCCGGGCGCCCCAGAAGTGGCCGAGGCCGATGCGGGCGGTGCGGTCGTGTTCGGCGAGCAGGCGCCAGGTGATGAGCCAGCCGGAAATGACGAAGAACGCGTCGACGCCGAGGTTGCCGCCGTCGAGGTAGCCGAGGTGGAACGCCACCACCAGGCCCACCGACACTGCACGTAGACCATCGAGGCCCGGCCGGTAGCCCGGCGAGCCGATGGTGACGGAGTGTTGAGTGGGTCGGCTGAGCACCTCGGCGGTGGTCATGCGGGGCAACGTAGCAGTACAACTCTCCCGAGGGGAGGGGTGATTGGCGACACATGTGGCGAAGGTCTCCTGCGCGCGTGTGGCACTACGCAGGGTGACTCGGCACAGTGCGAACCGTGGTGATTCGGCGGCGTGTAGTGGCTCTGTTTGCGGCGATCTTGCCGATCCTGGCGTTGGCGCCCGTCGCCGAGGCTCGTAGCGAAGCGCCCGCGACGAAGCCGTCGGCACGGGTCACCCGCATCGTGTTGCTGGGCGACTCGCTGGCGCACGAGGTGAGCGGCGTGGTGCAGTTCCTCTCCCGGTCGAAGCCGGTCATCCCGAAGTTCTGGGGAGGCACGGCACCGTGCGACTGGCTGGGGGTCGACCTGGAGGCCAACCGCTCGACGGTAGTGGTGGTCTCGTTCACGGGCAATTCACTCACTCCCTGCATGAGCGATGGTGCCGACGGGTACCTGCGCGGCGACGCCTTGATCGAGCGGTACCGCGCCGATGTCACGGCACTGGTCACCTCCGCCCGCGCGTCGGGCGCCCGAGTGCTCCTGATCGGTCAACCGCTCCGGGCGCCGTCGTTCGGGGCCGATGTCGAGGTGGAGGGCATCAATGCGATCTATCGCGAACTGGCGCTGCAGCGGTACGTGTCGTTCGTCGATGCGGGCGGATACGTCGAGATGAACGGTGCGTTCACCGATCGGCTGCCGTGTGCGCCCATCGAGCCGGTGTGCGGCGACGACGGCCAGAACGTCGTGCGCGGCGATGGCGTGCACTTCTGCCCGGTGCCCGGGCCTCCCGGCAGTTGCGAGGTGTGGTCGTCGGGCGCGTTGCGGTTCGGCATGGTCATCGCCTACGCCGCTGCGCGACCCGCTGCATTCGACTGAGCCGGGCGGCGTTGCCGCCGACGGTCACTTCCAGGTGCAGGGCAGGCGCTTGATGCCGTTGATGAAGTTGCTCTGCAGGTAATCGGGCTCGCCCGTGATGCGCATGTTCGGCAGGCGCCGGCGGATCTCGTCGAACATCACCGCGATCTCGCGGCGCGCCAGGTTCGCTCCCAGGCAGAAGTGCGGTCCGCCGGCCCCGAAGCCGGCCTGCTGGGGCTGCAGAGGGCGACGCACGTCGAACTCGTACGGGTTGGCCCACACGGTCTCGTCGCGGTTGGCCGAGTTGTACCAGAGCACCACCTTGTCGCCGGCGGCCACCTTGGTGCCGTTGATGACGACGTCTTCGGTGGCGGTGCGGCGGAAGTGGATGACGGGGGTGGCCCAGCGGACGATCTCGTCGACCGCGGTCTTGGTGGTTCCCTCGAAGTCGTTGAACCAGATGTCGCGCTGGTCGGGGTACTGGGTGAGTGCCCGCATGCCGTGGCTGATGGCGTTGCGCGTGGTCTCGTTACCGGCCACGGCCAGCAGGATGAAGAACGAACCGAACTCCTGCGACGTGAGCCGCTCGCCGTCGACCTCGGCGTGCATCATGATCGACGACAGATCGTCGGTGGGGTTCTTCAGACGTTCCTCACCGAGCGCCTGGGCGTAGCCGTACATACCGATGGCCGCGCCCATCAACGCCTCGAGGGTGCCGCCGAACTCGGGGTCGCCGGCACCGAGGATGACGTTGGTCCAGTTGAAGATCTGCTGCTCGTCGGCAGCAGGGATGCCCATCATCTCGCAGATGATCTGCAGCGGCAGGGGAGCGGCGATCTCGTTGACGAAGTCGCACTCGCCCTCGGGGAAGCGCTCGAGCAGGCTGTCGACGAGTGCCTCGGCCTTCTGGTGCACGTACTGCTCGACGCGGTTGATCTCTTTCGGGGTGAAGCCCTTCGAGACGATCGAGCGGAGGCGGAAGTGCTTGGGGTCGTCCATCGCGATCATCGACCCGAAGAACTCGGCCATCTCCATCGGCAGGTCCTGGATGTTGCTGCCCTGGCCGCTGATGAACAACTGCGGGTTGCGGCTGGCGAACCACACGTCCTCGTGACGCACGAGCGACCAGTAGCCGGGCCCGACCGGGAACGGCGAGTCCTCGAACGTGCGCTCCTCGTAGAAGTGCAGCCCCGGTGCCTGGCGCAGCGCCCGGAACGCTCCCTCCCGGTAGTCGCGTGAGGCGAGCCAGAACTCGGGATCGGAGAGGTCGAACGAGTCGGCGCCGACGCTGCCGTCGACCAGGGGAGCAATGTCTGCCATGAGACGACAGTATCGGTTGTGTCTCACCTACTGTCTCATCGTGGCCGAGTTCACCTTCTTCGTCGACGCCGATCTGTACGGGTTCGGGGCGGGTGAGCTCGCTGCCGATGAAGCCGACCTGCACGCGGCCGGGGTGAGCCTGGTCGACATCCCCACCGGGTACGGCCTCGACCTCGGTGAACGCATCCCGGTGCGGGTGGTGGGCACGCCGAAGGGTCTGCGGTTCTATGCCAAGTTGCTGGGTCTGCGCGATCCGCTGCAGCTCGACGAACTCGAGCGGGTCATCGCCGCTGCCGATGCGCGTGGTGAGTTCCTCCACGATCTGTGACCCTGCAGGTTGGATTGGGCAGGTGGGATTGGGCAGGTGGGATCGGGCAGGTGGGATCGGGCAGGTGGGATCGGGCGCGTGGGGGCGGGCCGTTAGGGTGGGCTGATGCTTCGCCCGGACGAGATCGAACGACTGCTGGTGGTGACGGCCCATCCCGACGACGTCGACTTCGGGTCGGCCGGCACGATGGCGGTACTGGCCGATGCCGGGGTGGAGGTCACGTACTGCCTGGTCACCGACGGCGACGCCGGCGGCAGCGACCGCGAGATGTCGCGATCCGACATGGCGGCACTGCGCCGGGCCGAGCAGACCCGTGCCGCCAAGGCGGTCGGGGTCGAGCGGCTCATCTTCCTCGGCCATCCCGACGGGCGGGTGATGGCCGACCTCACGCTGCGCGAAGACATCAGCCGGGTCATCCGTCAGGTCCGACCGCAGGTGGTGGCGTGCCAGTCGCCCGAGCGCAACCTCGACCGCATCTACGCGAGCCACCCCGATCACCTCGCTGCGGGCGAGGCCGCCATCTGCGCGGTGTACCCCGATTCGCGCAACCCGTTCGCGTTCCCGGGTCTGCTCGAGGCGGGTCTCGAGCCGTGGACGGTCGACGAGGTGTGGGTGATGGGCCATCCCGGTGGGGCCGACTACATCGACATCACCGCCCAGATCGACCGCAAGATCGAGGCGCTGCTGTGTCACGAGAGCCAGCACGCCGACCCGGTGCGCACCGAAGCGTTGGTGCGCGAATGGGGCCGCACCCTTGGCGCCGCAGCCGGCCTGCCCGAGGGCTCGGCCGCCGAGTTGTTCCGCGTCGTCAACACCCGCTGACCCGCCCCGCGATCCCAGCGCGATGAGCGGTGTGCGCACCTGCTGCGCAGGTTGCTCATCGCAGCGTGGGCGGGGTGGCGTTGGTAGGGGGGACGTGGGGTGGGCTACGATTTCTGCGTTCGCTTGACCGGGCGGTCAAGCGCGAGTCGAAGGGGAACCAGCCATGCCCGAAGCAGTCATCGTCGCCACCGCACGCAGCCCGATCGGTCGGGCCAACAAGGGGTCGCTCACCTCGCTGCGGCCCGACGACATGAGCGCCCAGATCCTGAAGGCGCTGATGGAAAAGGCCCCGCAGGTGAAGGCCTCCGACGTGAACGACGTGATGTGGGGCATCGGCCAGCCCGCCGGTGAGGGCGGCTTCAACATCGCCCGCGTCATCAGCGTGCTCGCCGGCTACGACGACATCCCGGGCGTCACGGTGAACCGTTACTGCTCGAGCAGCCTGCAGACCATCCGCATGGCGTTCCACGCCATCAAGGCCGGCGAAGGCGACTGCTTCATCGCCGGCGGTGTCGAGACCGTCAGCCGCTATGCCTCGGGTGCATCCGACATGGCCCCCAACCCGCTGTTCAAGGAGCCCGGCAGCCGTACCGCCGCCCGCGCCCAGGGTGGCCAGGGCACCTGGACCCCGCCGGTGGGCCTGCCCGACATGTACATCGCCATGGGCCAGACCGCCGAGAACGTGGTCGAGGCCGAGGGCATCACCCGTGAGGAGATGGACCGCTTCGGCGTGCGCAGCCAGAACCTTGCCTGCGCCCATGTCGAGAACGGCTTCTTCGCCCGCGAGATCACGCCGCTCACGCTGGCCGATGGCACCGTGGTGAGCACCGACGACGGTCCTCGCCCGGGTACCACCTACGAGGGGGTCAGCCAGTTGAAGCCCGCCTTCCGTCCCGATGGCACCGTCACCGCCGGCAACGCATGCCCGCTGAACGACGGCGCGGCTGCTGTGTTGGTGATGAGCGACACCAAGGCCAAGGAGCTCGGCCTCACCCCGCTGGCCCGCATCGTGTCGTCGGGCGTGTCGGGCCTGAACCCCGAGATCATGGGCCTGGGCCCGATCGAGGCCATCCGCAAGGCGCTCGGCATCGCTGGCATGACCATCGACCAGATCGATCTCGTCGAGATCAACGAGGCGTTCGCCTGCCAGGTGATCGGTTCGGCCAAGCACCTCGGCATCGACCTCGACAAGCAGATGAACATCCATGGCGGCGCCATTGCCCTCGGTCACCCGTTCGGCATGACCGGTGCCCGCATCATGACGACGCTCATCAACGGCCTGCAGTGGGAGGACAAGACCTACGGCCTCGAGAGCATGTGCGTCGGTGGTGGCCAGGGCATGGCCATGATCGTCGAGCGGCTCAGCTGACCAGTACGTCGTCGGTGTCGGCTCGCGGTGCGGTGCGCTTTAGCGCCAGCGCCGCGAGCGTCACCAGCAGTACCAGCACGGCGGTGGCGATGAATGTGCCGTCGCCGCCCCACCAGCCGTAGGCCACCGGCGATGCGAACGCAACCATGGCCGCCGCAGCCTGGTTGATGGCGCCGGCGAGTCCCTGCGCGGCCGAGCTACGGCCCGCTGGTGCGGCTGCAGCAACGAGGGCTTGTGCGGCAGGAACGCCGAGTGCCTGGGCGATGCCTTCGACGACGAACAGCGGCAGCATCGCCCATGCGCTGGCGAACACCCCGTAGCCGAGGGTGATCGGCACCACGCAGGCAAGCGAGATCATGCAGAGCCGGAACGCTCCGTGGCGGTCGGCGAGCCGGCCGCCCATGGTGGTGAGCAACGCGAACGGCAAGCCGTACAGCACGAAGCCGATACCGATCAGCCACTCCGGCGCACCGAGGTCGGTGAAATAGCGGTCGAGGATGGTGTCGTACACGCCGACGGGCAGGAACAGCGCCATCCATGCCACCACGCCCACCTGGATGTCGCGGCGGCGCAGCAGATCGAAGCTGATGCGGTGCACCTCGGTGGTACGTGGTGGTTCGGGCAGGGTGAGTCGTGAGATGACGAGCGCGCCGATGCCTGCGCCGATGCCGCACAGGGCGAACGGCCAGCGCACGCCGAGGGGCTCGACCAGCACACCGCCGATCAGCGGGCCGACGATGAAGCCGGCGAACTCGACCCCGCTCAGCGTGCCCATGCGTTCGGCGGCCCGGGTGGGCGAGATGCTGGCCGCGATGGACCGCGACGCGGGGGCGAACAACCCGTTCGACACGCCGACGACGGCGCGGGCGAACACCAGCAGCGGCA
>JBIIDH010000081.1:0-16756 GCA_044238435.1 Ilumatobacteraceae bacterium
ACGCGAACCTGCCGTCGCTCGAGGCCGAGTACCTCGAAGAGCGCGATGCCATCCGCAAAGAACTCGACCTCGAGATCGACCGTCGTTACAAAGAACTCGAGGACGAGGCCACTCGCAGCGAGGCCGAAGGTGCCGACGCGCGCAAGTTGCGCAACGTCGCCGAAAAAGAGGTGCAGGGCATCCGCGAGCGGTACGAGGCCGAACTCGAACTGCTGCAGCGCACGTGGGACGAGTTCCGCAAGTTGCACGGCCGCTTGATCATCGAAGACGAACTGTTGTGGCGCGAGCTCCGCGACCGCTACGGCGACTACTTCGAGGGTGGCACCGGCGCCGACTCCATCAAGGCACTCATCGATCGCATCAACTTCGAAGACGAAGAGCGCAAGTTGCGCGAGGCCATCGACACCACCACGAGTGGCAAGAAGCCGCTGAGCGCCCAGCGTCGCCAGAAGGCCATCAAGCGGCTGAAGATCGTCGCCTCGTTCAACAAGCGCGACGAGCACGGTCGCCTGGTGAACGATCCGAAGGCGATGATCCTCGATGTGGTGCCGGTCATCCCGCCCGAACTGCGCCCGATGGTGCAGCTCGACGGTGGCCGCTTTGCCACCTCCGACCTGAACGACCTGTACCGCCGCGTCATCAACCGCAACAACCGCCTCAAGCGACTGCTCGACCTCGGCGCTCCCGAGATCATCGTGAACAACGAAAAGCGCATGCTGCAAGAAGCGGTCGATGCGTTGTTCGACAACGGTCGTCGTGGCCGGCCGGTCACCGGTCCGGGCAACCGTCCGCTGAAGTCGCTCAGCGACATGCTGAAGGGCAAGCAGGGCCGTTTCCGTCAGAACCTGCTCGGTAAGCGCGTCGACTACTCGGGCCGTTCGGTCATCGTGGCCGGCCCGACGCTGAAGCTGCACCAGTGCGGTCTGCCCAAGCTGATGGCGCTCGAACTGTTCAAGCCGTTCGTGATGAAGCGCCTCGTCGACCTCGAACTGGCGCAGAACATCAAGAGCGCCAAGCGCATGGTCGAGCGCCGCCGCCCGCAGGTGTGGGACGTGCTCGAAGACGTCATCAAGGAGCACCCGGTCCTGCTGAACCGTGCGCCTACGCTGCACCGTCTTGGCATCCAGGCCTTCGAGCCGGTGCTGGTCGAGGGCAAGGCCCTTCAGATCCACCCGTTGGTCTGCACCGCCTTCAACGCCGACTTCGACGGCGACCAGATGGCCATCCACGTGCCGCTCAGCGCCGAGGCCCAGGCCGAGGCCCGTGTGCTCATGCTCAGCGCCAACAACATCTTGTCGCCGGCATCGGGTCGCCCGATCGTGACCCCCAGCCAAGACCTCATCATCGGTGGGTACTACCTCACCGAGATGGTCGAAGGCACCGCTGGTGAGGGTCGTGTGTTCCGCCACCTGTGGGAGGTGCTGCGCGCGCTCGACGAGGGCAGCGTGAACCTGCACGCCCAGGTCACCGTCCGCCGCCGCGAAGTGGTGAACGGTGTCGAGAGCACCGAGTTCCGCACCACCCCCGGTCGGCTCCTGTTCGAAGAGGCATTGCCCGCCGACTACCCGGCGCGCTTTGGCCACATCGACGAACTGATCAAGAAGAAGGAAATGGGAGTCATCGTCGAACGACTCTCCGACAACTACAAGAAGTCGGAGGTGGCGACAGCGCTCGATGCCATCAAGAACGTGTGCTATCGCTGGGCTGCCCAGAGCGGCCTCACGGTGTCGATCGACGACGTGAAGACGCCGAAGGCCAAGCGCGAGATCCTCGACCGCCACGAAGATCAGGCCGAGAAGGTCGAAAAGCAGTTCAAGCGCGGCATCATCACCGACGGCGAACGCCGCCAGCAGGAAGTGCGCATCTGGACCGATGCCACCGCCGAGGTGCAGCGGGCGATGGAGGCCGAGTTCAAGGCCCAGCGCTTCAACCCGATCGACATGATGGTGGGCTCGGGTGCCCGCGGCAACATGACCCAGATGCGTCAGATCGCCGGTATGCGAGGCCTCGTGGCCAACCCACGCGGCGACATGATCCCCCGGCCGATCAAGAAGAACTTCCGCGAGGGCCTCGAGACCCTCGAGTACTTCATCGCCACGCCGGGCGCCCGCAAGGGTCTGGTCGACACCGCGCTGCGTACCGCCGACTCTGGTTATCTGACCCGTCGTCTCGTCGACGTGGCCCAAGAGCTCATCATCCGCGAGGTCGACTGCGGCACCACGTTGGGTGTGTGGGTCGAGAACGTGGGCGCCGACACTGCCAACAAGCGCGCCTACCTCGAGACCAAGTTGTTCGGCCGTGCGCTGCTGCAGGACATCACCCTGTCCGATGGCACCGTGCTGCAGAAGAACATCCTCGTCGGCGACCCCGAGATGGCAGCGCTGCGCGACGACGCATCGGTGAACCGCATCCGCGTCCGTTCGGTGCTCACCTGCGACGCCGAGCTCGGTGTCTGTGCGCTGTGCTACGGCCGCTCGCTCGCCACCGGCAAGTCGATCGAACTCGGCGAAGCCGTCGGCGTCATTGCTGCTCAGTCGATCGGCGAGCCCGGCACCCAGCTGACGATGCGTACCTTCCACACCGGTGGTGTGGCCGGTAAGGACATCGCCGGTGGTCTGCCCCGCGTGGTCGAGTTGTTCGAAGCCCGCACGCCGAAGGGTGCGGCCCGTCTGGCCCGCGCCTCGGGCGTGGTGCGCATCAACGACGACGACGGCAAGGGTCTGCCCGTCACCGTCGTCGACGATCAGGGCGAAGAGCACACGATCTTGCTGCCGTCGGGTAGCCGCCCCATCGTGTCCGACGGTCAGGAAGTGAAGGCCGGCGAGCCGGTCACCGACGGCCCGTTCGACCCGAAGGAACTGCTCGAGATCAAGGGCATCCGCGAGACGCAGCTGTACCTCGTCGAAGAGGTGCAGAAGGTGTACCGCGACCAGGGTGTGAGCATCCACGACAAGCACATCGAGCTGATCGTGCGCCAGATGACCCGGCGTATCGGCGTGCAGGAGCCCGGCGACACCGGCTTCCTGCCCGGCGAGCGTGCCGATGCGAAGACCTTCCGCGACACCAACCGTCGGATGGTCGAGGAAGGCTCGAAGCCGGCCGAGGGCCGTCCCGAGCTGATGGGCATCACCAAGGCCTCGCTGGCCACCGAGAGCTGGCTGTCGGCGGCCTCGTTCCAGGAGACCACCAGGGTGCTCACGGAGGCTGCCATCGATGGCAAGTCCGACGGCCTGCTCGGCCTGAAGGAGAACATCATCATCGGCAAGCTCATCCCCGCCGGCACAGGCATGCCTCGCTACCGCGAGTTCGCGGTCGATGCGCCCGAGTACCAGCCGATGACCACCTACTCGAGCGACTTCGACGACGATCCGGCTGCCTGGCTGAGCAACGTCCACGGCACCTACACGCCGGAATCTCCCGCCGTCGAGGGCTGATCACATGTGGCGAAGGCCGCTCTGCGCCGAGGTGCGCAGGGCGGCCTTTGTCGCGTGTTAGCGTCTCCCCGCTCGGCCAGCGGGGTCGCGCCATCGACAAGGGGGACGACGTGGGTCTGCTCGACAGCATCAAGGGCTTGGTCAAGGGCAACAAGAAGACCATCGATGAGGGCATCGACAAGGCTGCCCAGATGGTGCAGGAGAAGACCCCCGATCAGGTGGACGGCGCAGTGAAGCAGGCCGCCGACGCGGCGAAGGACGCAGTCGACAAACTCGACGGCTGAACTGCTGCAACCTCGGCGGCGTTCCGCGCCCGCGAGGTTGCCGCCCCTGCTGACGAACCTCTAGCATTACCAAGTCCTGTTGCGCCGTCGTGGCGCGGCGGCAAGCACGTTCTCGTCAGCGAAAGGCACCACGTTGCCCACGATTCAGCAGTTGGTCCGCCAGGGGCGGTCCACGAAGTTCTCGAAGACCAAGACGCCGGCCCTCAAGGGGTCGCCGCAGCGTCGTGGCGTGTGCACCCGCGTGTACACCAACACCCCCAAGAAGCCGAACTCGGCGCTGCGCAAGGTGGCCCGTGTGCGTCTGTCGAGCGGTGTCGAGATCACGGCCTACATCCCTGGTGAAGGCCACAACCTGCAGGAGCACTCGATCGTGCTCGTGCGTGGTGGCCGAGTGCGCGACCTGCCGGGTGTGCGTTACAAGATCATCCGCGGCGCGCTCGACGCTGCCGGCGTGAAGAACCGTAAGCAGGCCCGCAGCCGGTATGGCGCCAAGAAGGCCAAGTAGTCAAGGAAGCATGATCCACGATGCCCCGTAAAGGTCCCGCCCAGCGCCGTGAGCTCAGCCCCGACCCGCTGTACCGCTCGCTCCTCGTCACTCAGCTCACCAACAAGGTGATGCTGCACGGCAAGCGCACCATTGCCGAAAAGATCGTCTACGACGCGATGAAGATCATCGAGGAAAAGACCGGCTCCGAGCCGCTCGCCACGGTGAAGCGCGCCATCGACAACGTGAAGCCCCCGCTCGAGGTGCGCAGCCGCCGCGTCGGTGGTGCCACCTACCAGGTGCCCGTCGAGGTGCGTCCCCGTCGCTCGAACACGCTGGCCATCCGTTGGCTGGTCGACTTCAGCCGCAAGCGCCGCGAAAAGACCATGGCCCAGTGCCTCGCCGGCGAACTGATGGACGCCGCCAACGGTCTGGGTGCTTCCATCAAGCGCCGCGACGACATGCAGAAGATGGCCGAGAGCAACAAGGCGTTCGCCCACTACCGCTGGTGATCCGCCGCCGTCCGTCGGCTGCCGAGAACTTTTTCACCGCCCCCGGGGAACCGGGGGCGGTGTCGCGTCGTCACACCCCCATGCGACGTGCTGCTGGAGTGTTCGTGCTCACTGTGTCCCTGGCCGGCTTGACCGGCTGCATTGCCGACGATCCCGACGCAGCGCCGCCCAGGTCGACGACGTCGGTGTCGGCGACCGGCGAGCAGATACCGCCGGCATCGAACGACGGACCGCGGTTCGGTGGCTTCGGGTCGTCGCGTATGGGCTTCTTCTCCGACTGCCCGCAACTGCTCGGCTATCTGCGCGAGCACACGCTCGAGCGAGTGACCGAATGGGGGCTCGGCTACGGCTACTACCCGTACGCCCGTGGCGACATGGCGGCTGCCGCTGAGACCACGGCCGCAGCGAGCGACAGCACCGGCGGGATGGAATACGCACCGGCGGCCACTGGGCCGGCGTATTCGGAGACCAACACCCAGGAGGTGGGCGTCGACGAGGGCGACGTCGTCGAGACCAACGGCACCCACCTGTTCGTCGCCGGCCAGGACGGGGTGCGCATCGTCGATGTGGCCGCGTCCACCGTGGCAGCAACGCTCGCCGTGCCGCAGGGCAGTCACCAACTCATCCTCGACGGGATGCGTCTGATGGTGGCGACCCAGCCCTGGAACTCGGGCCAGGAGATCGTGGTGTCGTTGTTCGACGTCGCCGACCCCGTCGCGCCCGTGCTGCTCGAACGCCAGCACCTCGAGGGCTCGCTCGTCGCCGCGCGCGCCTCGGGCGGCACAGCTCGCCTGGTGCTCACGTCGCAGCTGGCCAACCGCCTGCCCTTCGTGAACCCGGGCATGTTCGGCTACACCACCGAACGGGCCCTCGCCGAGAACCGCCGCATCGTCGAACAGACCCCGATCGACGAGTGGATGCCGCGGACGTTCCGCGAGGGTGCAGACGGCAGCTACAGCGAGGTGAGCACGGCGCTCGACTGCAGCGCTGTGGCAGCACCCAGCGAGTTCGCCGGGTTGGGCATCACCTGGGTGGCATCGATCGACCTGGCCGGCACGAGTGACACGCCGGTGCGGGCCGGTGCCGGTGTGGTGTCGCAGGGTGGCACGGTGTACCAGAGCGCCTCGAACCTCTACCTGGCCACGGTGCCGTGGGACATCTGGTACCCGATGGCATCCGATTCCTCGGCGCCGTCGTCGCCGCCCCCCACCTACATCCATCAGTTCACACTCGGCGCCGACGGCACCGTGCAGTACGTAGCGACGGGCGAGGTGGCTGGCCAGCTGCTGAACCAGTTCGCGATGAGCGAACTCGGCGGCGACCTGCGTGTGGCCACGACAGTGAACGACTGGTCCGGTGCCGGTACGAGCGAGTCGTTCGTGAAGGTGCTGCGCGCCGACGGCGACCAGTTGGTGGAGATCGGGTCGGTGGGCGGTCTGGGCAAGGGCGAGCAGATCTACGCCGTCCGGTTCCTCGGTTCGCAGGCCTACGTCGTGACGTTCAGGCAGGTCGACCCGCTGTACGTGGTCGACCTCGCCGACCCCACCGCGCCGCGCCTCACCGGTGAACTGAAGATCCCCGGGTACTCGGCTTACCTCCATCCGGTGGGCGACGGCCTGCTGCTGGGCGTGGGGCAGAGCGCCACCGACGAGGGCCGCACGCTGGGTACGCAGTTGAGCCTGTTCGATGTGCGCGACCCGGCGAACCCGGTGCAGGTGTCGACGCTCCTGCTCGGCGGCTCGAGCGAGGCAGAGTACGACCACCACGCGTTCCTCTACTGGCCCGAGACCGACCCGGTCACGGGTGAATCCGTGGGCACCATCGTCATCCCGAGCAGCCCGATGTGGGGCCCCTGCCCGGCCGATGCACGCTGCCTCGGTGCCGACATCACCAGCCCGGCCGGTGGTGTGATCGTGGCCGAACTGCGCGGCACCACCTTGTCGGCACGCGGCGTCATCCAGCACTCGCTCGACAACGGGGCGGGGCCGTGCTGGAACCCGCTGCAGCGCGCCGTCGTGATCGGCAGCGAACTGGCGACGATCGGGTTCGACCAGGTGCAGTTCAGCGATCGTGCCACCCTGGCGGTGCGCGGCGTCGTGCGGTGGGGCACGCCCGAGCAGTACGGCTGCTACTACTACGCCGCCTGACCGCCGCGCCGGTACCGTGGCCGGCCATGAACCGGTCGCTCCTCGTCCCCGTCGCCGCCGGTGTGGTGCTGTCGCTGGCAGGGTGTGCGTCGAGTGAGCGCGTCGAGTCGGCTCCGGTGCCGCCTTCGGGTGCAGCCGTTTCGACGATGGCCGAACCCACCACGACGACTGAGTCCACGACAACCCTGACACCGACGACGACCCTTACGCCGACGACGGCGTCCCCGACGACGGCGCCCCCGACGACAGTGCCCCCGACGACAGTGCCCGCCGTGCTGGAAGAGCGCACCCTCGGTACCTCGGCGGGCGGGCTGCCCATCGACGCGGTGCGCCGGGGCACACCGGGTGGCCGGGTCGTGTTGGTGATCGGTGTGATCCACGGCGACGAACCGGCAGGTGCGGACATCGTCGACCGACTGGTTCAGCTCGAGGTGCCGGCCGGTGTCGATCTGTGGACGGTGCGGGCGATGAACCCCGACGGTCTGGCGGCGAACGATCGGCACAATGCCAACGAGGTCGACCTGAACCGCAACTTCCCGTACGACTGGGGTCCGATCGGCCAGCCGGGCGACAGCCAGTACGCCGGCACCGGCCCTGCCAGCGAACCCGAGACCCAGGCAATGGTGGCGTTCATCAGCGAGGTCCGGCCCGACCTGGTGATCTGGTACCACCAGGACCTGTACCGCATCAGTCCGGGAACGGGTCGAAACGGGGCACTTCGCGCCCGGTACGCAGAACTCACCGGGCTGCCGATCGTCGACATCACCGGCGGCACCTACACCGGGGTGGCCGCCACTTGGGCCCGCCGTGAACTCGACCCGGGCGTGGCGTTCATCGTCGAACTCGGCCCGACGTTGTCGGCCGACGAGGCCGATCTGCACGCCCGCGCCGTGCTCACCCTCGCCACCGAGGACAACTGACCGCCCGCTCGCGCGGCGCAGGGGGTCGTGGGATCAGGGGCCGACGATGGGGAGGTCGAAGGTGGTGCGCGTCGAGGGTCGGTAGCCGAGCAGCCGCAGCCCGAGTTTCACCATCGGCCCCATCGTCAGCACGAAGGCCACGGTACCCACACCGATGGAGCCGCCCAGGACGGCACCCACCACCACCGGCAGGCCGTCGCTCAGCCATCGGGCAGGCACGATGTCCATGCCGCGGTGCACCAACCCGAGCATCAGCACCTCGGTGGGGCCGGGGCCGAGTTCGGTGGTGACCACCAGCGAGATGGCGACAGCGATGACGACCAGTCCGGCCGCCAGCATCGCCACCCGCGGGATGAGGGCGTGCTGTTCGGGGATCGCCTCGAGCACCGCGTTCACCATCAGACCGATCACCACCGTGCCAGGGACGCACGCCGGCCCGAGGCGTCCGCCCAGCAGCCGACCGGTGGCGAACAGCGCGATCGAGTCGACGATGAAGGCGGTCCCGAGGCTCCATCCGGTGACGTTGCCGACGCCGGTGTTGAGGACATCGAAGGGCGACACTCCCAGTTCGGCTCGCAGCAGCAGCGGCACCCCGACGCCGACCATCGCCCACGACACCACCAAGCGTGCGATGCGAACACGCATCGTGAGCGGTACAGGAGCGGTGTGCGTGGCTGATGTGATGGGCCGACGGTACCGGGCCGAGCGCCTCGTGCGGGAATTTCCGCTCACGCGACGGGCCGTTCTTGACGATATAGAACCGGTGCGCTCACCTCGGCGCCCACGATCGGGCTGCCCCGGGCAGCCTCCACCCGAAGGCACCGACATGCAGAACCGACGAGACCAGTGGAGCGCAGCGGCCATCACGGCCGGTCTCGCATACCTGGTCTGGCGCGCCGCCGCCACGCTCGGCGGTGTGCCCCTGTGGCTGTCGGTACCTGCGCTGGTGGTGGAGGTGCTCGGGTGGATGGCTCTCACCGTGGTGCTGGCAGTGGTGCGCCGTCGGCCCGCCGGGGCGACCACGGCACCACCGCGGCGCGGTGACCTGGCCGACGTGATCATCCGGGTCGACGGGCAACCCGTGCCCCACGTGTTGGCCACGTTGGCCGGCGTCCGACACGCCGACGGCGTGGTGTCGACCACGATCGCTGTGTTCGCACCCCGGCCCGAGATCGTGAGCATGGGTGACGACTACGGGGTGCGGGTGGTGCAGGTGTCGCGCGACACCGACGCGGCAGGTCTGCGGACTGCGTTGTCCATCGGTACTGCGCCGTTCATCGCCGTGCTCGACGCCGGCGATGTACCGACCCCCGAGTTCATCGGTGTGCTCGTGCGCTCTGCCGACGACGGCTACGTGGCTGCAGTGGTGGGCCGACTCGAGTGCCGCTCGACCGACTCGGCGGAACACGACCTCACCGGGCGGCACGTGCGCCGGTTCGAGCGCGAGGTCCTCGTGCCGTCGACCGGGCCCGCGGCCACGATCCAGGGGTCGGGCACGCTGCTGCGGCGCTGGGCGATCGACCATGTGGGAGTGCCGTCGGGCTCGCGGCGCGGCATCGAGATGAGGCTGTCGGGCCGACTCCGTCTCGCCGGGCTACAGGTGGTGGCACCGGCGGCACCGGTGGTCGTGTGGGAGCGGGCCGCGAACACTGCCGTCGCCGCGCGATCGATCCGTCGTCGCGAGACCGCGGGTGCGCTCGAGTGGCTGCGCTCGAAGGACGGACCGCTCTGCGCCAAGGGCCTGTCGTGGCGCGACCGCTTCGCGTTCTGCAGCACCACGGTGCGCCCGCTCGCCGGCATCCGTCGTGCCGCATTCCTGGTGGTACTCATCGCTTCGCTGCTGGTGGGGCGACTTCCGCTGACGGCATCGTTGCTCGGCCTCGCCGCGGTGTGGCTGCCCTATGTGGTGCTGCGTCTACTGGCCTGGCGCAGCGTGAGCGCCGGCTCGTCGGCCTTCGGCGACGCGGCCCGGTGGAGCTTCAGCACCATGGGTGCGTCGGTGAGCGGGCTGTTCGGGCCGGGGAACGACCTCATCGGCGCTGATGCTGCGTCGCCGCGACTCGGTGGGCGGGCAGCGCTGTCCGCCAACCGCGCGCTGACGATGTCGTTGCTGGCGTTGGCGCTGATCGTGCCGCTCGTCGCTGTCTCCGATCGGTTCACCGGATGGCTGCCGACGATGGCGGCGCAGGATCGTGCCCTGCTGCTGACCGCGACGATCTGGTCGATCGTGCTGATGCTCGATGTGCTGCGGTGTCTCACGGGTTCCTCGCAACTGCGGCGCTCGACGCGTGTGCCGCTGGCCGAGCCCGGACGGGTGGACGACTTCCCGGCGGTGTTCGTCGACCTCACGCCGTACGGTGCGGGCGTCTTAGTCGACGGGATCGGATCCGCTGAACCGGTGCTGCCGGGCGACGAGGTGACCTTCCTGTTCGACGTCGCGAAGCTGTCGGGCCGACGCGCCCGCGTCACCGGTACCGCGGTGGTGCGCAGCGCCCGTCACTCGCTGCAGGGGTACCTCTGCGGTCTGGAGTTCACCGGGATGGACTTCATGTCGTCGGATGCGATCTACGAGTTCTGCGAGGTGATGCACGCCGCCCAGGCGTCACCGACGGCGAGGACGGCCACCGCACCCGGCGGCCCGGCGCCCACTCGGCCGACGGCCCAGACTGCGTCCGGTCCGCGCCGGCTCGCCGTGCGTCTGTCGGCCGTGGTGGTGTTGCTCGGCGTGGGCCTGGCCACGGCGCCAACCGGGCGCAGCATCGCCAGCGACGGTGCATCGGGCGTGGCGCTGCCCACCGACCCGGTCGAGCAGGGGTTCGTCGTCGGGGTGTTCGTGGTTGCCATGGCCACCATCGCCGCCGTCGTGGGGGCCACCCTGCGCCCCAGGGTGCGACGCGGCAGCACCGGGCGGTAGCATCGGTCCTTGTGCCTGCGGCCGTCTTGCGGCGCGCCTGCAGGTGCCGGCACGCCCACGGCGCAGCCGCACGCAGCCCAGAGCACACGCAGTCGCACCGACGAAGCAGAGGAACGAGAACCCGAGATGGCCAAGCGCGAATTCCCCCTCGAGCGCACCCGCAACATCGGCATCATGGCCCACATCGATGCCGGCAAGACCACCACCACCGAGCGCATCCTCTACTACACCGGGAAGAGCTACAAGATCGGTGAGGTGCACGATGGTGCAGCCACCATGGACCACATGGCCCAAGAGCAGGAGCGTGGCATCACCATCACCTCGGCTGCCACCACCTGCATCTGGAACAACCACCGCATCAACATCATCGACACGCCCGGCCACGTCGACTTCACCATCGAAGTCGAGCGCTCGCTTCGCGTGCTCGACGGCGCGGTCACGGTGTTCGACTCGGTGGCCGGTGTCGAGCCGCAGACCGAGACGGTGTGGCGCCAGGCCAACAAGTACCGCGTACCCCGCATGTGCTTCGTCAACAAGATGGACCGCATCGGCGCCGACTTCTACCGCACCGTCGAGATGGTGAAGAGCCGCCTGCAGGCCGTGCCCGCCATTCTCCACCTCCCCGTCGGCGCCGGAGGCCCCGAGAGCAACAAGCCCTTTGCCGGTCTCATCGACCTGGTGAAGATGAAGGCGCTCATCTGGCGCGACGAGGAACTCGGCGCCAAGTGGGACGAGGTCGACATCCCGGCCGACATGAAGGACCAGGCCGACGAGTACCGCGAACTGCTGCTCGAGACCATCGCCACGAGCGACGACGAGCTGATGGAGAAGTACCTCGGTGGTGAAGACCTCACCGAGGCCGAGGTCAAGCGGGCCATCCGTAAGGGCACCCTGGCATTCGACTTCGTGCCCATCCTCTGCGGCTCGGCGTTCAAGAACAAGGGCGTGCAGCCCATGCTCGACGCCGTCGTCGACTTCCTGCCCAGCCCGCTCGACATCCCGCCGGCCGAAGGCGTGAAGCCCAACCACGAGGACGAGATCGTCGTGCGCAAGGCCTCCGAGTCCGAGCCGTTCGCCGCGCTGGCATTCAAGATCGTGGCCGACCCGTTCGGCAAGCTCACCTACTTCCGGGTGTACTCGGGTCAGATCAACAAGGGCGACGAGGTCTACAACTCCACCAAGGAGCGCAAGGAGCGCCTCGGCCGCATCCTGCTGATGCACGCCAACCAGCGTGAAGACCTCGACATCGCCATGGCTGGCGACATCGTGGCCGGTCTCGGTTTCAAGGAGACCACCACGGGCGACACGCTGTGCGACCGCAACAACCCGGTCATCCTCGAGCGGATGATCTTCCCCGAGCCGGTCATCCACGTGGCCATCGAGCCCAAGACCAAGGACGACTCCGACAAGCTGGGCAAGGCGCTCAAGTCGCTGTCCGACGAAGACCCCACCTTCCGGGTGCGCACCGACGAAGAGACGGGCCAGACCGTCATCTCCGGCATGGGCGAGTTGCACCTCGAGATCCTCGTCGACCGCATGATGCGCGAGTTCAACGTGGTCGCCACCGTGGGCAAGCCGCAGGTGGCCTACCGCGAGACCATCACCAAGAGCGTCGACAACGTCGAGTACCGCCACATCAAGCAGACCGGTGGCTCGGGTCAGTTCGCCGTCGTGAAGATCTCGCTCGAGCCCAACCCGGGCAAGGGCTACGAGTTCGTCGACAAGATCAGCGGTGGCCGCATCCCGCGTGAGTACATCCAGCCCACCAACCAGGGCATGCAGAGCGCCCTCGAGTCGGGCGTGCTCGCCGGGTACCCCACGGTCGACGTGAAGGCCATCCTCACCGACGGCCAGTACCACGACGTCGACTCGTCGGAAATGGCGTTCAAGATCGCCGGGCAGATGGCGTTCAAGAAGGCTGCCGAGATGGCCAAGCCGGTCATCCTCGAGCCCATCATGGCCGTCGAGGTCGTCACCCCCGAGGACTACATGGGCGACGTGATGGGCGACCTCTCGAGCCGCCGTGGCCGCATCGAAGGCATGGAGGCCCAGGGCACCAACCAGGTGGTGCGTGCCCAGGTGCCGCTGTCGGAGATGTTCGGCTACTCCACCGACCTGCGGTCGCGTACCCAGGGCCGGGCCACCTACACCATGCAGTTCGCGCTGTACCAGGAAGTCCCCGGCAACATCGCCACCGACATCGTCAAGCGGGTCCGCGGCGAGTGATCGCCCGCTGAGCTCACGGTTCACGGACACGACCCGGGCCATCGGCCCGGGTCGTGTCGCGTCACGGCGTCGGTACCATCACGGCTGCCGTCCGACTCCGGCCCGATGCCGGGTCGGTCGGTACCATGCCCCTCGGGAGGCGATCATGAGCCGAGAGCAACTCGTGGCGATGGCCAAGCGGACGATCCGTCACGCGCAGGCGGGCACCGTGCCGCTCGACGACGACGTCAAGCGCGTGCCGGCCGCCAACTACTACGACCCGCAGCGCTGGCAGGCGGAGATGGATCGTGTGTTCCGGCGCCTGCCGTTGGTGCTCGGCTTCAGTTGCGAACTGCGCGAGCCCAATAGTTACCGCGCGCTCGATGTGATGGGCACACCAGTACTGCTGGTGCGCGGCGACGACGGCGTGCTGCGCTCGTTCGTCAACATGTGCAGCCATCGCGGTGCACAGGTGATGGAGGAGGGCAGCGGTTCGGCGCGGCGCTTCACCTGCCCGTACCACGCCTGGACCTACGACACCGGCGGCCAGCTGGTGGGCATCCTCGATAAGGCCAACTTCGGCGATGTCGACATGAGCTGCCTCGGCCTCACCCCGCTGCCCGTGGCCGAGCGAGCGGGCATCGTGTTCGGTGGCATCACCCCCGGCATGGAGTTCGACGTCGACGCCTACCTGTGCGGCTACGGCGAGATGCTCGAGCACCTCGGCCTGGCCGACTGCACGCTGGTGGGCCGCCAGAGCGCCGACGGCCCGAACTGGAAGGTGGCCTACGACGGCTACCTCGACTTCTACCACCTGCCCATCCTGCACAAGAACACCTTCGGGCCGCAGTACAACAACAAGACCGTGAACGACGCGTGGGGCCCGCACCAGCGCAACACCCAGCCCGACGAACGGATGCTCGGCCTGGCCGACCTGCCCGACGACGAGTGGCCCATCAACAAGATCAACGGCGGTATCTGGACCATCTTCCCGCACGTGTCGATCGCCGGGTTCGACGCCGGCGGCCGCCTGTACATGGTGTCGCAGCTGTTCCCGGGCGACACGCCCGACACGTCGGTCACCACGCAGCACTTCCTCGCCACGTTCGAGCCCGATGCCGAGCAGCTCACGCTCATCGACAAGCAGATGGACTTCCTGCTGCGCGTGGTGCGCGACGAGGACTACTACACCGGCAACCGTATCCAGCGCGCCGTGAAGACCGGGGCGAAGACCGAGTTCCTGTTCGGTCGCAACGAGGGGCCATGCCAGCGCTTCCACGGCTGGGTCGATGCGCTCGTGGGCGCCGAGACACCCGCCGACACCGCGGCGCTGTTCGCCGCCGCCACCGAGTTCCACCACCCGTAGGCCGCCGGCCCACCCGGGGCGATTGTCGAGTTGCAGCCGCGGCGCGGCCCGAAGTCGACAGGCGGTGGGTCGGCGCGCCTCCGGTGAGCCGAGGTGTCAGGTGATGGGGGTGACGGGGCCGTTGCCGGCGAGGACGCCGAGGGCGTTGCGGGCCGCGAGCGTGGCCATGGCCGTGCGGGTTTCCACCGTGGCCGACCCGAGGTGGGGGATGAGCACCACGTCGTCGCGGTCGAGCAGACCGGCGTGCACCTCGGGCTCTTTTTCGAACACGTCGAGGCCGGCGCCGGCGATCTCGCCCGCCTCCAGCGCCGCCACGAGTGCGGCTTCGTCGACCACCGGCCCGCGGGCCGTGTTGACGAGGAAGGCCGTGCGCTTCATGGCCTGCAACTGCGGGGTGCTGATGAGGTGGTGGGTGTCGGGCGAGTACGGGCAGTGCAGCGACACCACATCGCTGGTGGCCAGCAGTTCGTCCATCGACACGTAGGTGGCGTCGAGTTCAGCGGCGAGCGCCGCGTCGCACGGCTTGCGGTTGCTGTAGGCGATGGTCATGCCGAACGCCTTGGCCCGACGGGCGAGCGCAGCACCGATCTGGCCCATGCCCACCACACCGAGGCGGGCGCCCTGGATGCCCGAGCCGAGCATCATGAACATGCCCCACTGCCACGGTTCCCGCGAGCGGATGAGCCGCTCGCCCTCGGCCAGGCGGCGGGTCGACATGAGGATGAGCGCCATGGCGATGTCGGCCGTCGCATCGGTGAGCACGCCGGGAGTGTTGGTGGCGACGACGCCTCGATCGCGGCACGCCGCCACGTCGATGTTGTTGTAGCCGACGGCCACGTTGCACACGGCCTGCAGTTGCGGCCCGGCGGCATCGAGCAGTTCGCCGTCGATGCGTTCGGTGAGCAACGACACCACGACGTCGGCGCCGGCGACCCGGCGCAGCAGTTCGTCGCGCGAGATCGGTGTGGGTTCGTCCCAGTCGAGCACGTGGTGGCCCGCGGCGCGCAGCAGGTCGATGCCGGGCTGGGGGATGCGGCCGGTGACGACGACCGTGCTCACGATGCAACCCACTGGCGCAGCAGACCGAGGCCCTCGGTGATGTCGTCGGCCGAGATGCCCGAGTAGGCGAGGCGGATGTACTGCTGCTCCTCGCCCGGCTGCGGGCGCCCGAAGTGGCGGCGGGTGCAGAACGACACGCCGGTGTTGTGCAACGCTGCCGTGGCGAACTCGCCCACGTCGGTGAAGCCCTTGGCCGCCATGGCCTGGGTGACGTTGACGAACAGGTAGAAGGTGGCCTCGGGGCGAGCGGTGTGCATACCGGGCACGGCGTTCACGGCGTCGACCGCTGCATCGCGGCGGGTGCGCAGGATGTCGACCAGCGCAGCGGGGCCCGACTGGTCGCCGGTGATGCCCTCGATGCCGGCCCACTGCACGAAGTGCGCGGTGCACGACTCGTCGTTGGTGTTCAGCTTGGCGATCTGCTCGGCGACGGCGGTGGGGGCGATGGCGGCACCCAGACGCCAGCCGGTCATCGCGAACTTCTTCGAGAACGTGTAGAGGATGACCGTGCGCTCCTGCATGCCAGGGATGCTGGCGATGCTGCGGCTGCTGCCGCTGTAGCGCATCTCGAAGTAGGCCTCGTCGGACATGACCCACAGGTTGTGCTTCATCGCCAGTGCGGCGACCGCCTCCATCTCGGCGGCGCTGCTCTCGGCCGACAGCGGGTTCTGCAGGTCGTTGTAGATGAGGGCCGTGGTGCGCGGTGTGATGCGCGACTCGAGGTACTCGAGGTCGAGCGCGAAGCCGGTGGGGGTCTCGATGTAGCGGTAGGGCACTGCGGTGCCACCGAAGTACTCGATCTGGCTCTCGTAGATGGGATAGCCGGGGTTCGGGTACAGCACCTCGTCGCCGGGCTCCATGACGGTCTGGATGAACTTGCCGATGACCGGCTTGCCGCCGGGCTGCACGACGACGTTGGCTGCCGAGAACTGCAGGCCGCGACGCGAGCCGACATCGGCGGCCAACGCCTCGCGCAGCGGCATGATGCCGGCTGCAGCGCAGTAACCCGTCTTGCCGTCGGCGATGGCGCGGTCCATCGCCGCCACCACGTTGGCAGGGGTGGGCAGGTTCATGTCGCCGAGGTGGAACGGGAACACACGGTTCCCTTTGGCTGCCCAGTCGGCTGCTGCGAGCGAGACGGCGAACGCGGTTTCGGTGCCGAGGTTGGACAAGCGGGTGGCGAGGTGCATGCAGCGATTGTACTTTTCGTCAACCTCGTGGCCAGCATCTCGCGGGCGCGGGTTGGTGCGTCGGCCCCCCTGGCCGCTACACTGCCCGGGTTCTTTGACAACCCACTGATCCGGGAGAGCAACGGAGACTGCAATGAGCAAGGCGAAGTTCGAGCGTACGAAGCCGCATGTGAATATCGGCACGATGGGTCATATCGACCATGGGAAGACGACGTTGACGGCGGCGATTTCGAAGACGTTG
>JBIIDH010000082.1:0-16549 GCA_044238435.1 Ilumatobacteraceae bacterium
GCGCCCAGCCGTCGCCGCCCGTGCCGCATGTGCTCACCAAGGGGGTGCAGTCGCGCATCCGTGGCCTGCACTCGTTCCGTGGCGAGGCGCCCACCAGCACGCTGGCCGACGAGATGCTGCTGGAGGGTGAGGGCCAGATCCGCGCCCTGTTCACCCTGGGCGGCAACCCGGTGGTGGCCTGGCCCGACCAGCACAAGACCGTCGCCGCGCTGCAGACGCTCGACCTGCACGTGGCGGTCGATGCCAATCTGTCGGCCACGGCCGAACTGGCCCACTACGTCATCGCCAGCACGCTGAGCCTGGAACGCCCCGACGTGCCCACCACCATCGACCGCTGGTTCCCCGAGGCGTACACCAACTACAGCCCGGCAATCATCGAGCCGGCGCCCGAGATGCGCCAGGAGTGGCAGCTGTACACCGAGGTGGCGGCCCGGCTGGGCGTCACCATCACGCTGCCCGGCGGTGCCATCGACCCCGGCGCCCCGGTCGATGCCGACGACGTGCTCGACCTCATCTACGCCGGGTCGAAGGTGCCGATGGCCCAGGTGCGTGCCGACGGCGCCGCGCTGCGCCCCGAGCTGGCCACCGTGGTGGTGGCCGCCGACGACTCGGTCACCGCCCGGCTCGACCTGGCGCCCGAGGGCATCGCCGAGGAACTGGCCGAGGTGCTGCGCGAGACCTCGTCGGCGCAGGTGGTGCAGGGCTTCGACCCGGCCCGGCACACGTTCCGCCTCACGTCGCGCCGGTTGAAGAGCGTGTTCAACTCGTCGGGCCGCGAGCTCGACGTGCTGCGCAAGCGCGAGGGCACCAACTTCGCCCACATGCACCCCGACGACCTCGCCGCGCTCGGTGCCACCGACGGCAGCCAGGTGGAGGTGTCGTCGCCACGCGGCACCATCCGCGCCGTCGTGAAGGCGGCCACCGATGTGCGGCCCGGCTCGGTGAGCATGGCGCACGCCTGGGGTGGCCTGCCCGACGACCCCTCGCCGCTGAGCGAGTTCGGTTCCACCACCGCAGCCCTCATCGATGCCGACAGCGGCTACGACCGCTTCACCGGGATGCCTGTGATGAGTGCCATCCCCGTCGCGGTCCGCGCCGTCGGCTGACGACACCGCATCGAGGGGTGCCTCAGCTGACGGTGAGCGTGGCCTTCATGGCGCTGTGGCCGGGGATGGTGCAGATGATGGTGTAGGTGCCGGCCTGCAGCGTGAGGGTGCCCGAGTCCGAGCGGCCCTTCACCGGGATGTCGAGCTTGATGCCGAGATCGACGTTCGCGCTGTCGAGCAGGTGCAGGTTGTGCGGGGCACTCGACTTGTTCACGGCCTCGATGGTGACCTCGCCGGCCGTCGCCGTGTAGGCATCCTTCTCCCACAGGATGCCTTCGACGGCATTCACGACGACGTCGGCGTCGCTGGGGGTGGAGGTGTCGGAGCCGCTGCTTCCACCGCAGGCGGCGAGGGCGAGCGTGGCGGCGACGACGAGGGGGGTGGCGAAGCGGATACGCATGCCCAGCAGTGTACGAGGGCTCTCGACGTGTCGGCAGGCGCAGATCCAGTTGCCGACAGCACCACGTTGTTGCTGCTCGGCCGCCGTACCGCACGGTCAGGCTCATGACCACCCGGTACCATCAGCCACGATGACTGCGATCGAACACACCGGCCCCGACTTCGGCGCGAACTCGTGGCTGGTCGACGAGATGTACGCCCGCTACCTGGCCGACCCCGAGTCGGTCGGCGAGTCGTGGCGCGACTTCTTCTCCGACTACCGCCCCGCCCCGGTCACCTTCGGCGGCCCCACCGCCAACGGCACCGCGCCCGCCAATGGGGCCGCTGCTGCCGCCGACACCAACGGCGCCCCCACGCAGGCGCCCGCTCCTGCTCAGCCCGCAGCCCCAGCCGCAGCCGCCACCATCGCGGGCGACGAGCCCGGCGAGCCCATCCGCGGCGCAGGCGTGGCCATCGCGGCCAACATGGAGCGCAGCCTGTCGGTGCCCACGGCCACCAGCTTCCGCAACGTGCCGGCGAAGTTGCTCGAGGTGAACCGCAAGGTCATCAACGGCTACCGCAGCCGCAGCGGCCAGGGCAAGGTGAGCTTCACCCATCTCATCGGCTACGCCATCGTGCGCGCCATCGCCGACGCGGTGCCCGCCATGAACAACACCTACGTCGAGGGCAACGACGGTAAGCCGCGCCTCGTCCGCAACGCCCACGTGAACATGGGCCTCGCGGTCGACGTGGCGAAGGCCGACGGCAGCCGCACCCTCGTGGTGCCCGTGCTGCGCGACGCCGACACGCTCGACTTCGCCGGCTACCTCGCCGCCTACGAAGAGCTCATCCGCAAGGTGAAGGGCAACAAACTGGCGGTCAGCGACTTCCAGGGCGCCAGCATCACGCTCACCAACCCCGGCACCATCGGCACCGTGCAGAGCGTGCCCCGCCTGATGCCCGGCCAGGGCGTCATCGTGGGCGTCGGCACCATCGACTACCCGGCCGAGTTCCAGGGCGCCGACGAGCACACGCTCGGCTCGCTCGGCATCAGCAAGGTCGTCACCGTCACCAGCACCTACGACCACCGCATCATCCAGGGCGCCGAGAGCGGCATGTTCCTGAAGCGGGTGCACGAACTGCTGCTCGGCGAGCACGACTTCTACGAAGACGTCTTCCACAGCCTCGGCGTGCCCTACAAGGCGGTCGAGTGGCGCTCCGACGTGAACCCGGTGGGCCGCGACGAGGCGATGCTGCACAAGCAGATGCAGGTGGCCACCCTTATCCGCGTGCACCGCGTGCGCGGGCACCTCATCGCCGACCTCGACCCGCTGCGCTGGCGCGAGCCCGAGATGCCGCCCGAACTCGACCCGGCCACCTACGGCCTCACCATCTGGGACCTCGACCGCGAGTTCCTCACCGGTGGTGTGGGTGGCGTCGACCGCCTCACCCTGGGCGACCTGCTGGGCGTGCTGCGCGACGCCTACTGCCGCACCATCGGCGTCGAGTACATGCACATCCAGAACACCGAGGAGCAGCGCTGGATCCAGCAGCAGCTCGAGGGCGTGCACATGGAGTTCAGCAAGGCCGAGAAGCACCGCATCCTCGAGTCGCTGAACTCGGCCGAGTCGTTCGAGAAGTTCCTGGCCACGAAGTACGTGGGCACCAAGCGCTTCGGCCTCGAAGGCGCCGAGTCGGCCATCACCATCCTCGACGAGGTGCTGTCGCAGGCTGCCGACGCGGGTGTGCAGGCGGCGGTGCTGGGCATGGCCCACCGCGGCCGCCTGAACGTGCTCGCCAACATCATGGGCAAGAGCTTCGACCAGATCTTCAAGGAGTTCGAAGGCCACCTCGACCCCAGTTCGGTACAGGGTTCGGGCGACGTGAAGTACCACCTCGGTGCCGCGGGCACCTACGAGTCGGCCGCCGGTAACACCATCGACATCGAGTTGGCCGCCAACCCCAGCCACCTCGAGACCGTCGACCCCATCGTGATGGGCATGGTGCGCGCCATGCAGGACCAGATCGACCCGCCCGGGTCGTTCCCGGCCCTCGCGCTGCTCATCCACGGCGATGCGGCCTTCGCCGGCCAGGGCATCGTGGCCGAGTGCCTGGCCATGAGCGACATCAGCGGCTACCGCGTCGGCGGCACCGTGCACCTCATCATCAACAACCAGATCGGCTTCACCACCTCACCGCAGCACTCGCGCTCGTCGCTGTACTGCAGCGATGTGGCCAAGACGGTGCAGGCGCCCATCTTCCACGTGAACGGCGACGACCCCGAAGCGTGCGCCCGGGTGGCCCGACTGGCGTTCGAGTACCGCCAGCGGTTCCACAAAGACGTCGTCATCGACATGGTGTGCTACCGCCGCCACGGCCACAACGAGGGCGACGACCCCAGCTACACCCAGCCGCTCATGTACCGCGCCATCGCCGAACGCCGCAGTGTGCGCAAGGTGTACGTCGAGTCGCTGGTGAAGCGCGGCGACATCTCGCTCGAGGAAGCCGAGCGTGCGCTCGACGACTTCCAGTCGAAACTGCAGGTGGCGCTCGACGAGACCCGCGCCCACGCACCCGGCGTCATCAAGGCGGCCCGACCGCCCCAGCCGCGCGGGGTGCTGCCGCACATCGCCACCGGCGTCGACCGCGGCGTGCTCGACACCATCTTCACCAACCTCACCGCCTACCCGGATGGCTTCACGCCCCACCCGAAGCTGCTCCGGCAGTTCGCAGCGCGGGCCAAGCAGTACGACGAGACCGGTCTCATCGACTGGGCCACGGCCGAGGCGATGGCCATCGGCTCGCTGGTGCTCGACGGGGTGCCGGTTCGCCTCGCGGGCGAGGACAGCCGCCGCGGCACGTTCAGTCACCGGCACGCTGCGCTCATCGACTACGAGACCGAAGACGTCTTCATCCCGCTCGCCAGCCTGCCCGGCGCCAAGGCCCAGTTCTGGGTGTACGACTCGCTGCTCAGCGAGTACGCCGCGCTGGGGTACGAGTACGGCTACGCGCACACCAACCCCGAGGCGTTGGTGCTGTGGGAGGCGCAGTTCGGCGACTTCGTGAACGGTGCGCAGATCATCATCGACCAGTACCTCGTCGCCGCGGAGGACAAGTGGGGCCAGCAGAACGGCCTCGTGCTGCTGCTGCCGCACGGCTACGAGGGCCAGGGCCCCGAGCACAGCTCGGCCCGCATCGAGCGCTTCCTCACGATGTGCGCGGAAGACAACATCCAGGTGGTGAACGCCACCTCGGCCGCGCAGTACTTCCACCTGCTGCGTCGCCAGGTGCTGCGCGACGTGCGCAAGCCGTTGGTGGTGTTCGCGCCGAAGTCGCCGCTGCGCATGAAAGAGACGATGAGCCACGTCGACGCGCTCACCACCGGGTCGTTCGACGAGGTGCTCGACGATCCGTTCGTCACCGACCGCGCCGCGGTGCAGCGTGTGGTGCTGTGCTCGGGCAAGGTGGCCTGGGATGCGTTCAACGAGCGCACCAAGCGGGGCACCGCGGCCGCCATCGTGCGGGTCGAGCAGCTCTACCCGTTCCCCATCGAGCAGATCGTGCAGATCCTCGAGGGCTATCCCAACGCCCGCGAACTCGTGTGGCTGCAGGAAGAGCCCGAGAACATGGGCCCGTGGCGGTTCGTCGAGCACAACATCTGGCGCCTGAAGGACCGCGGCTACGACCTGCGGCACGCAGCGCGTGTCGAGAGCGGCAGCCCGGCCACCGGGTCGAAGGCCATCCACGACCAGGAACTGGCCGACCTGATGGACGAGGCGCTCGGCGCCTTCTGAGTTCGTCGGCCCGCGCCGGCGCAGTCCGGCAGTCGGCTCAGCCGAGCGACAGGTTCAACACGGCCGAGAGATCGGTCAGTGCCTGCGCGGCGCTGACCACCTTGATGGTGGTCATGCCCATGGCCGCCGCCGGCTTCAGGTTGATGCCGAGGTCGTCGAGGAACACGCACTCGTCGGGCCGCACCCCGAGGGTGGTGCAGGCGATCTCGTAGAAGCGCGGCTCGGGCTTGCGCACCCCCACCTTGCTGCTCTCGATGATCGCGTCGAAGCGGGCCATGATGGCGGCGATGGTGTCGGACCGTTCGGCTGAGGCGTGCTCGCCGGAGATGTTGTTGGTGAGGCAGGCCATGCGGTAGCCGGCCGCCTTCACGGTGTCGAGCGCCGCCACCATCTCGGGGCGAACGTCGCCGCTAAGCAGGGCCAGCACGTCGCGGCCGGGGATGGAGTGACCGTGGGCCGCGGCGTCGGCCGCGAACGCTGCGTCGAACTCGGCCGGGGTGATGTCGCTGCGCTCGAGTCGGGCCCACGCGTTGGTGTGCGGTTCGGTGGCGTTGACCGTGCGGATGATGTCGAGCGGCAGGCCGCGCTCGCGCTCGTAGCGGTTGAAGGCATCGAACGGGCTCGACAGGATGACCCCGCCGAAATCCCAGAGCACGGCACTGACCATGCGCCGCACTGTACCCAGGGACACCTGCAACGCACCCTGTCCGTGGTTGACTAGCGGTGTTATGACTCGTCATGTCGTCGTCGACGGATCGAACCTGGCCACCGAGGGCCGTTCGCATCCCAGCCTTGCCCAACTGAACGAAGCGGTGCTCGCCTACATGGCCGAGCACCCCGCATCGCTCGTCACCGTCGTGGTCGATGCCACCTTCGGTCACCGCATCGACCCGCGTGAGGTACCCGAGTTCGACGAGGCGGTGGCCAACAACGAACTGGTCGCCCCGCCCGCCGGGGCCATCGGCCGCGGCGACGCCTTCGTGCTGGCCGTGGCCAACCGGGTGAACGCCGTCGTGCTGTCGAACGACTCGTTCCAGGAGTTCCACGGCACCTACGCCTGGCTGTTCGACGAGGGCCGCCTGGTGGGCGGCAAGCCCGTACCGCACGTCGGCTGGGTGTTCGTGCCGCGTCTACCGGTGCGCGGCGCGGTCAGCCGCAGCGCGGTGAAGCAGTCGCGGCGCAAGCGCGACGAGGAGGTCGCCGGCACCGTGCGTGTGGGCAGCCCCGAGGCCAGCAAGCCGATGCCGGTGCCCACGGCACCGCCGCCCGGCCCAGCGGTGGCCGTGCCTGCCGAGAAGCCTGCGGGTGGCGGCCGTCGCCGCGGTGGCCGTGGTGGCAAGGGCGCCGAGGCCGCCGTTGCGCCGGTGGCTGCCGTCGCACCTGCCGCACCCGCTGCCGCGCAGGCGGGCGGCACGCGCACAGTGAACGAGGCCGACCTGTTCCTGGCGTTCGTGGCCGAGCACCCGCTCGGCACCAGCGTGAACGCCGTGGTCGACAGTTACTCGTCGCACGGCGCCTACGTGCGCATCGGCGAGGTGCGCGGCTATGTGCCGCTGCGCCTCATGGCCGACCCGGCGCCCCGCTCGGCCCGCGAGTTCATGAAGATCGGCGATGCCGTCACCCTGGTGGTCGAGAGCTATTCGCCCGAGCGGCGCAGCGTCGATCTCGCCCTGGCCGCGATGGCCACACACCATGCCCCGGCCGAGGTGACCCCGGCCAAGCGCCCTCGTCGCACCAAGGCTGCGGCCGCGGCCGAGCAGGCGCCGGTCGTGGAAGCGCCGGTCGCCGAAGTTCCGGCCGTGGAGGCCGCCAAGCCAGCGAAGCCGTCGCGCCGCAAGGCGAAGCCCGCCGAGCCTGTCACCGAGGTCGTCGAGGCGCCGGTCGAAGCCGTCGTCGAGGCAGCCCCGGCGAAGCAGCCCGCCCGCCGCAAGAAGGCGGCGGCACCGGCACCCGAGCCAGTGCCCGAGGTGCCGACGCCGCCTGCCCCGGCGCCGCGTACGCGCAAGAAGGCCGCCGCTCCCGCGGCGCCCGTCGAGGTCGCCGTCGAACCGGCAGTCCCGGCTGCACCGGCCAAGCCTCGGCGTCGCGCCAAGGCCTGATCGACGGATACGGTCGTCGGCGTGCGCATCGTCACCTGGAACGTCAACTCGCTGAAGGCCCGCCTGCCCCGCGTGGAGGAGTGGCTGGCCGAGGTGCAGCCCGACGTGCTGTGCATGCAGGAGACCAAACTCAGCGACGAGGCCTTCCCGGCGCTCGCCTTCGAGGCCCTCGGCTACGAGTCGGCCCATCACGGCCAGGGTCAGTGGAACGGCGTCGCCATCCTGTCGAAGGTGGGCCTCGCCGACGTCGTGGCCAACTTCACCTCTGCATCCGGCGACCGCGACCCCGATGCCCGCATCATCACGGCCCGTTGCGGCGGTGTGCTGGTGAGCAGCGTCTACGTGCCGAACGGGCGCTCGCTCGACCACGACCACTACCAGTACAAGCTGGGCTGGATGGCGCAGTTGCGTCGGCACGTCGACTCGCTGGCCACACCCGACGATGCGGTCGTGGTCACCGGCGACTTCAACATCGCCCCCGACGACCGCGACGTGTTCGACCCCGCCAAGCTCGTCGGCTCCACCCATGTCAGCCAGGCCGAGCGCGATCTGCTCGCCGACCTGTGCGACTGGGGCATGATCGACCTGTTCCGGATGCGCTACGAGCAGCCCCGCCTCTACAGCTGGTGGGACTACCGCGCCGGTGATTTCCACCAGGGCCGCGGCATGCGCATCGACCTGGTGCTCGGCACGCGTTCGGTGGCCGACCGGCTGGAGTGGTCGGTCGTCGACCGCAATGCGCGCAAGGGGCAGTCGCCCTCCGACCACGCGCCGGTGCTGGTCGACCTCGCCGATGTCGGCGCCTGAGCCGGTGGTCGGGTTCGACTTCGAACGTCGACCCGCCCCCGACGACGCCCGGGTGGAACTCACTGTGGCGGTGCGCCAGGTGATCGAGTACCTCACGGCGTCGAACGCCACGAGCGACGCCTTCGTCGCAGCCCGCGACCTGGTGGCCCGTGCCGCAGCGCTGCTGGCCGCCGACCGGCACGACCGGATCTACCAGTCGGCCGAGGCATCGCTGGCCGACGGGTTCGACGGTGGCTTCATCGACTTCAGCCCGCTGGTGGGTGTGCTCAACCCGCTCGCCCCGCCCATCGGAGTGCGCGCCGAGGATGGTCGCATCGTGGGTGAGGCGGTGTTCGGCAACGCCTACGAGGGGCCACCCGGGTGCGTGCACGGTGGGTTCATCGCCGCAGGGTTCGACGAGGTGCTCGGGTTCGCCCAGTCGATGGCGGGCATGCCGGGCATGACCGCGCGGCTGTCGGTGTCGTACCGGTCGCCCACACCGCTCGGCCAGCCGGTGCGCTACGCCGGTTGGGTCGACCGGGTGGAGGGTCGCAAGATCCACACCCTGGCCACGCTGCACCACGGCGACACCCTGTGCGCCGAAGCCGAGGCGATGTTCGTGTCGATGCGGCCCGAGGTGTTCGAGCGGCTCATGCGCGAGCGGACGCATCAGGCCGACTGAGGTCGGCCAGCACGGCCAGCAGACGCGGGGCGAGGCGTTCGGCCGCTGCTTGGCCGACACCGAGCCGGGTGGCGAGGGCGGCGGCATCGGCCGGGGGGCGCTCGAGCAGCGAACGGAGCACCGAGGTGGAGCACACAGCCGCGTCAGCCACCCCAGCGGCGCGGGCCACGTCGGCGCGCCAGGCGCGCAGCGTGTCGAACGGGTCGACCGGGGCGGTGCGGCGTTGGTCGGGCGGCGGCCCGGTGGGGGTGGGGGCCACCAACGCATCGTTCACCGCAGCCAGCCACGGACTGGCGCCGGTGGCCTTGCCGCCGCGTGTGTCGGCCGAGGTGATGACCAGTTCGTCGGCCGCGCGGGTGAGCGCCACGTGGAACAGCCGCGACTCTTCGGCCCGCTGGGCGGGTGAGCCCGACGACGAGTGGGGCACCAGGCCCGCCTCGACGCCGGTGACGACGACGGCGCCCCACTCGCGGCCTTTGGCCGCATGGAACGTGAGCAGCGTGACCGCCGGTTGCCCGTCGTCGGTCTCGAGATCGTCGAACGGCTGGCGGGAGTCGATCCAGGCCTGCAGTCCGCCCGTGTCGCCGCTGGTGAGGTACCGGTCGGCCTCCTCGGCCACACGCATTCGGATGGGATCGGCGTCGTCGCTCACCCACACCGCGTCGACCCAGGCTGCAAGTTGTTCGCGTCCGCCGGTGCGCACCGCCTCGGTGATGCATCGTTCGAGTGGTGAGGCCCCGACCGTGCGCAGCACCGGTACGCCGGCGCGGGTGAGCGCCTTCGCCAACACGGCCAGCTGGTCGTTGGTGCGGGCCAGCACCGCCACCTGCCGGGCGCCGTGACGCACCATCAGCGGCCGCACCGCATCGGCCACCCAGCGGGCCTCGGCCTGCTCGTCGGCGAAGGCGTGCACCGTGGGCACGCGGCCGTCGTTGCGTCGCGACACGGTGTCGTCGGCCACGCCCATGGGCGCCAGCGCTGCGGCGCCGGCCCGCACCACCTGCGGTGTGCACCGGTAGTTGCCCTGCAGCCGCACGATGGTGACACCGGGCAGATGGCGTTCGACCTCGTCGAGCAGCGTGGGGTCGGCGCCGTTCCACCCGTAGATGGCCTGGCGCGGGTCGCCCACCAGGCAGATGTCGGCGCGTCCACCGCGGATGTGCTCGAGCAGCGCGAACTGCAACGGGTTCAGGTCTTGGGCCTCGTCGACGAACAGGTGCCGGAAGCGCCAGCGCACGATGTCGGTGAACGTGGCATCGCGACGCATCGCGTCGAGCAGGCCCTCGAGCAGGTCGTCGAAGTCGAGCACGCCCCGGCGGCGCTTCAGCGCCGTGTACCGCTCGGCGAACCGGACGAGTTGGTCGGGGGTGAGGGCCAACCGCCGTTTGGCCATCCGGCTCGCGGCTGCAGCGTCGGCCGGAGCGACCATGCGGGCACGCGCCCAGTCGAGGTCGGCGAGGGCAGCGCCGGGCTCGGCTGCGATGCGTGTCTCGGTGAGCACCTCGCGCGCCAGCCGCATCCGGTCGGGTGCCACCACCGGCGCGGCCGTGCCTGCTGCTGCGGCCCGGTCGCGCAGCAACCGCAGTGCCACCGAGTGGAACGTGCCGGACTCGATCCGCTCGCTGATGTCGAGACGGCGCAGTCGGCGTCGCAGTTCGCCCGCTGCGTCGCGGGTGAACGTGAGCACGAGGACGTGGCGGGGGTCGGCCGAGCCGGTGCCGATGCGATGGGCGATGCGGCGGGTGAGCACGCGCGTCTTGCCGGAACCGGCCGAGGCGATGATGGCGAGCGGTGCCGCGTCGGTGACGACCGCTTCCCGCTGGCGGTCGTCGAGGCCGTCGACGATGCGATCCGTTCCCACACCGCCACGATAGGGCTACGCTGCTGCCGTGCCGTTCGCATCGAAGAACCTCAACCCGGGCGAGACAATCGCCGTCGACATGCACCCGCATTGGTGGTACTTCGCGGAGCCGGCGTTCGCGCTGCTCGGATCCATCGTGCTGGGCGTCCTCATCCTCACCAACGACAGCGATGGCACCGTCCAGAAGTTGCTCTCGTGGGTGTCGATCGCACTGCTGGTGGGCACGGCCCTCTGGTTGCTCGGTCGCTACCTGAAATGGGCCACCACCAACTTCGTGGTCACCAACCAGCGCGTCATCTACCGCTCGGGCGTGTTCGCCAAGCGTGGCGTCGAGATCCCCGTGGGTCGTGTCAACAACGTGAACTTCAGCCAGGGCATCTTCGAGCGCATGGTGGGCGCCGGCGACCTGCTCATCGAGTCGGGTGGCGAAGACGGCCAGTCGCGTTTCACCGACATCCGTCATCCCGACAACGTGCAGCGCATGATCCACGTGCAGCAGCAAGCGGCCGTCGACCGCAGCAGCGGCCGGCCGGCCGCCGAGCCGACGTCGTCGGTCGACGTGGCCGACCAGCTCGAGCGGCTCGAAGGCATGCTGCAGCGCGGCACCCTCTCGGCCGACGAGTTCGAGCAGCAGAAGCGCAAGCTGCTCGGCGGCTGACCGACGCGTGCGCGTCGTCAGCCTCGTCCCGTCCATCACCGAGACCCTGCTGGCCTGGCGGGTACCTGTCGTCGCCTGCACCCGGTTCTGCGAGCAGCCGTCGCTGCCCACGGTGGGCGGCACCAAGGATCCCGACATTGCGGCCATCATCGGGCTGACGCCCGATGTGGTGGTGGTCGACCGCGAGGAGAACCGCCGCGACGACGCCGAGGCGCTGAGCGCAGCCGGGTTGGCGCTGCACGTCACGCACGTCACCGACGTGGCCCAGGTACCGACGATGCTGCGCGACCTGGCTGCGGCCGTGGGTGTCGATGTCGACCTCGATCCGGGGGGCGCCGATGTCGTGCTGCCGCCAGCCGTCGCGCCCTGGGCCACCGCGCTGGTGCCCATCTGGCGACGGCCCTGGATGGTGCTGGGTCCCGACACCTACGGCGCCACGGTGCTCGGCGCACTCGGGGTGCGCACGATGCCGGTCGCCGTCGACGGGCGCTACCCCGAACTCGACGCCGAGGCGATGACTGCGTTGCGACCCGACCTGGTGGTGCTGCCCTCGGAACCGTACCCGTTCACCGAGCGGCACGTGGCCGAGGTGCAGAGGCTGCTGCCGTCGAGCCGAGTGGTGCTGGTCGACGGGCGCGATCTGCTGTGGTGGGGTGTGCGCACCCCGGGGGCCATCGAGCGGCTCAGGGCCGTCCTGCGTGCGGCACCGGCGCCTCGCTGACCAGCACCCGCCCACCCCGTACAGCCACCACCTCGGCAGGGTCGGACGACGGCGCCGTGAGCATGAACAGCGTCGTGCCGTCGGGCCCGCCCAGCATGCAGGCGAAGCACGGCTGGTCGGTCTCGATGCGGTCGATGATCTGGCCACCCTCGGCCACCCGCACGCACTCGGCGGCCGCCGCGTTGGCCACCCAGATGGCGCCCTCGGCGTCGAGACAGATGCCGTCGGGTCGGCGGCGGGGGAGTTCGGCCCACACCCTGCGGTTCGACAGGGTGCCGTCGTCGGCGATGTCGAACGCGGTGAGTCGCGAACCCATCGTCTCGGCCACCACCAGCGTGCGGCCATCAGGGGTGATGACGGTGCCGTTGGGGAAGGCCAGATCGGTGGCAACGCACTGCACGGTGCCGTCGGGTCGGACGAGCGCCAGGTCGGCCGAACGGATCATCGCCGGATCGCGGGCCTCCACGAAGGCGTGCAGGTCGAAGCCGAAGTTGCCCACGTAGGCCCGACCCACTGCGTCGACCACCATGTCGTTGCAGTGGAAGGTGGCCACGCCCGACAGGTCGGCGTGCCGTTCGAGGTGCTCGCCTGTCCAGCGCAGCAGTTGCCGGTCGACCATCGACACCAGCACCAGGTCGCCGTCGGGTAGCCAACCGAGCCCGCTCGACTGCCCGGCCACCGGCACCCGTACGGTGACCTGTCCGTCGAGATCGACCGACTTCACCGCATGGTCGTACATGTCGCTGAACCACAGTTCGCCTGCGTGCCAACGCGGCCCCTCGCCGAAGCAGAGTCCGGTGGCGAGCACCTCGTACGCAGTCATCAGGCCTCCGGGTCGACGAGGTGCGCGCCCTCGACGGCGCGCACCACCCAACCGTCGCGCAGCGCGCCCGGTTCGGCAAGGGCCACGACACAACCGCCGAAGCCGCCGCCGGTCATGCGGGCCCCGTACACGCCAGGCGTGGCGGCGAGGCGCTCGACCGCCGCGTCCATCACCGGCGTGGAGGTGGCGTAGCGGTCGCGCAGGCTGACGTGGCTCTGCACCATCAACGCCCCGGCCGCGGTGAAGTCGCCGGCTTCGATGGCCGCGCAGAAGTCGCGTACCCGCTGGTTCTCGGTGACGACGTGCAGGGCGCGGTCGCGTACCACCGGGTCGGCGATGTGCTCGGCCGCGGCGCGGTCGGCGAAGCGGAGCGGGCCGATCTCGCGCTCGGCCGCAGCACACTCGGCGACCCGTTCGGCGTAGGGACTGCCCACGAGCGTGCGGTGAGCGATGAACTGCACCACGACATCCAGCCCCTCCGGCACCGGCACCGGGGTGACGGTGAGTTCGCCGCAGTCGATGAGGGTGGCGTGGTCGCGGCTTCCGGCGGCGATGCACAGCTGGTCCATGATGCCGCTCGGCACTCCGGAGGCCCGGTTCTCGGCGCGCTGGCACAGCTGGGCGAGCTGCAGCGGTGTGCCGCGGTGCCCCAGCGCCAGAGCAACGGCCACCTCGAGCGCGGCGCTGCTCGACAGGCCGGCGCCGATGGGGATGGTGGTGCGCACCTCACCGGTGATGCCTTCGGCGGGTTGCAGCTCGGCGATGACGCCGGCGACGTAGCGACCCCACGCCGGCTCGGCTGCCGCAGGGTCGTCGATCGACAACGGCAGGCGCACGGCCTCGGGCTCGTCGACGGAGGTGAGCTCGACCCGGTCCGACGGGGTGAACGTGATCTTGGTCCAGCGGTCGATCGTCATCGGCAGCACCAGGCCGCCGGTGTAGTCGGTGTGGTCGCCGATCAGGTTCACCCGGCCGGGGGCCACGACGGTTCGGGAAGTAGCGGCCATCGTGCAGCACTCCTGGTGTGTCTCAGTGGAGGCCGAGCGCTGTACTGAACCGGGCCAGCGAGTCGAGGTCGAACGGGGCCCGCAGGGCGATGTTCACCTGATCGGCGCCGGCCTCGACGTACTGCCCGATGCGGTCGATGATCTCGGCGTCGCTGCCCGACAGCACACCCGGTCGCACATGTGGTGCCAGGGCGCCGAACTGGCCCACCAGGCTCTCTTCGCTGAAGGCCAGGCCGAGGTTGACGGCGCGCTTGATCTCACCGGGGTCGCGGCCCACGGCAGCACAGTGCTCGTTCAGCACGGCCTGCTTGTGGGCGAACGCCTCCGGGGCGATGAACGGCACGTTCCAGCCGTCGGCGTAGCGGGCGGCGATGCGTAGCGTGCGCTTCTCGCCGCCGCCGCCCACCCAGATGGGCAGCTTCGCCTGCACGGGCCGGGGCTCGTTGCGTGCCTCGTGCAGTGAGAAGTGAGCACCCTCGAAGGTGGTGACGTCGTCGTGCAGCAGGCCGCGGATGCACTGGATGCCTTCCTCGAGCTGATCCATGCGGGTCTTCACATCGGGGAACTCGATGCCGTACGCGTTGTACTCGACCACGGCCCAACCGGCGCCGATGCCCATGTCGGCCCGGCCGCCCGACAACTGGTCGATGGCGGTGATCGCCTTCGCCAGTACCGCCGGGTGGCGGTAGCCGATGGAGTAGACGAGCGAACCGACGCGCACCTTGCTGGTGCTGCAGGCCAGCGCGGCATGCATGGCGACGGCCTCGAGACACGCAGCGTCGTCGGCCTTGCCGGTGGCGCCGTAGAAGTGGTCCCAGATCGAGATCCATCCGAAGCCGAGGTCTTCGATCGTGCGCCAGACGCTGCGCAACTCGTCGGCGGTGGTGTGCTGCAACCCGGCGTGAACTCCGAACACGGTCATGGCGTGACGGTAGTCTGCGGCCATGCCTCGCGCCCTCGTCTCCACCGGTATCGAACTCGAATACGACACCTTCGGTTCGCCCGACAACCCGGCGTTGCTGCTGGTGATGGGCTTCACGGCGCAGATGATCTCGTGGGAGGAGGAGTTCTGTCGGCTGCTCGCCGACGGCGGTCTCCACGTCATCCGCTTCGACAACCGCGACTGCGGGTTGTCGACCAAGCTCGACGGCGTCGAGGTCGACAGCGCCGCGGCCATGGCGGCAGCGTTCGGTGGCGGCGAGATGCCGGCCGTGCCGTACACGCTCAGCGACATGGCGGCCGATGCCGTGGGACTGCTCGACGTGCTGGGAATCGAGAAGGCGCACATCATGGGCGCATCGATGGGCGGCATGATCGTGCAGACCATCGCCATCGAACACCCGCACCGCTGCCACAGCATGACGTCGGTGATGAGCACGGTGGGCGACATCAACTACGGCCAGGCCGCGCCCGAGGCGATGACCGCGCTGCTGGCACCGCCGCCGGCATCGCGCGACGAGTACATCGCCTCCGCTCCCAACTGGATGACCTGGCACTCGAAGAAGTACCGCGACGAGGCCCGCACCAAGGAGCAGGCGGCCATCGGCTACGACCGCTCGTTCTATCCCGAGGGCTCGCCGCGCCAGTTGGCCGCCATCATGGCCAGTGGCGACCGCTCGGCCAAGCTCGTCGAACTCGGCGTGCCCACGCTGGTCATCCACGGCCGCGACGACACCCTCATCACCCCGTCGGGCGGTCTGCGCACCGCCGAACTCATCCCGGGCGCGCATCTGCTGCTGATGGCCGACATGGGTCACGACATGCCGCAGCCGCTGTGGCCCGTGCTCACCGACGCCATCATCTCGCACACTCGCGCCGCCGTCGCCTGAGCCCCGGCGGGGCGCCGTGTGCTAGGTATTCGCCCATGGCTGGACCGCTCACTGGATATCGGATCATCGAGATCGCCGGCATCGGCCCGGGCCCGTTCGCTGCGATGATGCTCGCCGACATGGGTGCCGAGGTCATCCGCGTCGAGCGTGCGCAGAGCGTGCGCGGCCCGGCACCCGACACGCCGCACTACGACGTCATGCTGCGCGGCCGGCGCAACATCGCCGTCGACCTGAAGCACCCCGACGGCGTGGCCACGCTGCTCGACCTCGTCGAACGGGCCGACGCCCTCATCGAGGGCTTCCGCCCCGGTGTGATGGAGCGCCTCGGCGTGGGGCCCGACGTGTGCCTCGCCCGCAATCCGAAGCTGGTGTTCGGTCGGATGACCGGCTGGGGTCAGGAGGGCATGTACGCCCAGGCCGCCGGCCACGACATCAACTACATCGCGCTGGCCGGCGCGCTGGCCCACTTCGGTCGCCGCGACGAAGCCCCCGTGCCGCCGCTCAACATGGTGGGCGACTTCGGCGGTGGCGGCATGTTCCTGGCCTACGGCGTGGTGTGCGCACTGCTCGAGGCACAGCGCAGCGGCCAGGGCCAGGTGGTCGACACCGCCATGGTCGACGGCGCCGCCGTGCTGATGAGCATGTTCTGGGCCTTCAAGTCCATCGGCATGTTCGACGAGAACGCCCGTGGCACCAACCTGCTCGACACCGGCGCCCACTTCTACGACGTGTTCCGCTGCGCCGACGGCCAGTACGTGTCGATCGGCTCGATCGAGCCGCAGTTCTACGCCGAACTGATGCGCCT
>JBIIDH010000170.1:0-4749 GCA_044238435.1 Ilumatobacteraceae bacterium
TGCCCGTGTAGACGAAGGCCTCGGGCACCGACGGGTTGGGGATGCCCCACTCGCGGAACACGATCTCGGTGGAACCGGTGAGGCGAAGGCGGCCATCGGCGATGACGGCGTAGATCTCGAACGTGACGGGCTTGGTGGTGCCACGCAACGTGAGATCACCCGTGGCGAGGAACGGCTCCATCGTCGCCACGGTGGTCGACACCGGCACTGCGACCGGGGCGGTGAGCCGGAACGTGGCGGTGGGATAGGTGGCCACGTCCATGATGCGGGTGCGGAACTGGCCGTCGCGCTGGCTCCGGTCGCTCGCGAACGTGGCCATGTCGACGGTGAACTCGGCGGTCTCGAGCACTGCGTTCACGACCGTGAACTCACCCGTCACGTCGGAGGTGCGGCCTACGGCCGTCACATCGGTGAGCGCGATCTTCTCCTCCACCCGGTAGCCGACGATCGAGCCGTCGCCGATGCGCCAGACCCCTTCGAGTTCGGCGGCGGTGATCACCCCGTCGTTCACGATGCGCTGCGACACCAACGTCGCCGGCTCGTCGCTGAGCCACGAGTACACGAACGGTCCGATCAGCGCGACTGCAGCCAGCACCGCCACCAGGCCACCGGCGATCCACCACATACGACGCTTCACCGTCATGCGGCACCCAACTCGTTCACGAGTTCGAACCAAGCCGCCGAGGCATCACGGCGGCGTACGAGGTTCATCGCTACGACGAAGTCGATGAACGAGGCGAACTCGGCGGCGTCGAGCAACTGGAGATCCTCGACCAACAGGGCGAGTCGACCACCGAGTCGCCAGCAGCGGCGCAGCCCCTCGAGGTCGACCTGGATGCCATGGCGCACGGTGTCGAGCGAGAACAGCAGCACCCCGTCGACCGACTGTCGCTCCAGCCGATCGAGCGCTGCGGCGTCGAGGCCCTCGCCGCGTCGAGCGATGAACAACTCCGGCTCCAGGGTGCCCCCCATTCGCTCGGCCAGACGCGCCAAGGCCATCGCCTGCTCGGCAGCAGTGGGGGCTCGCGCCACCCCGGGCTCGGGGTTCACCGCCGTGTCGAACTCGAGCAGGACCCCGACGAACCGGTGCATCTCAGTCCTCCTCACGCTGGAACGCGAGGCCGAGTCGGGTGAGCGGAGTTGTCTCGAGCACCTCGAAGTAGCGAAAGGGATCCTTCATGCCCAAGGGCGCGAAGAGGTGCTTGAACCGGGTGTTGAGCGACAGTCGAGTGGTGGGTTCGGCGTTCACCACCGAACCGTGGAACAGGCCCGACCAGAACAGCAAGGCGTGCCCGAAGGGCACCGACACGAACTCGGCGTGCTCGTCGAGCAGTCGCTGCAGGCCGGCGGCATCATCGGGGTGCCGGTGATGGTGCTGCAGCGCGTGCGCTGACGCCTCACGGTCGAGCAGGTACATGCTCTTGGTGCCGAAGCAGTCGACGAGGGGCACCCAGGCGATCACCTCGTACGGCGAGTTCGCTGGGGCATCGCGGTGGAGTTCGGTGGGGTGCGGGTCGCCGGGCGGTTGCAACACCACGTTGGCCACCCGCTGCGAGAGCACATCGTTGCCCACGAGCGGACGGATCCACTGCTCGAAGGCGTCGAACACGGCACGACCCGCCGGCATTCTCTCGACGAGCGCACGGGTGAGGTCGTTGCGCAACCGGGCAGCAGATGCTGCATCGGGCAGGTGACGGTGCAGGTGATCGAGGTCGGCCGCCACGTCGTCGTGGGTAGCAGCGGCAGGCAGGTCGAGCAGCTCGTGGCACAGGTCGCGCACCGTGGTGCGCAGACGATGGAGCGTGTCGGGGTGTGATGCAGGGACGATGCAGTAGCCGCGCTCGGCGAACTCGGCATCGACCAGGTCAGGCATCGAGCAATTGAGCTGCCGGATGGGGGGAACTCGCCGACCGACTGGCCTCGATTCCCTCGCGGATGAGCCGCACCGTGGTCTCGAGGTGCACCTTCAGCGCCCGGGCCGCGGCCTTGTGGTCGCCGCGGGCAAGACCCTCGAGAATGAGTCGGTGTTCGGAGTCGGCGGCGTCGTGCCGGTACAGCAACGACAACCGCTGATAACGCGCCGAGTGCAGCCAGAGCTGCTCGATCAGCTTCATCCGCCGCGGCGAGTTGGCCTTGCCGTAGATCGAGAGGTGGAGTTCGCGGTTCAGTTCGATGACCGTGGCTCGGTCGCCTCGACGGCTCGCCTTGTCGGCCAAGGTGAGCAGGCGCTCGAGGCGACGGATCTCGGCGGCACTGAACGGGGCCGCGCGGCGCAGGGTCTCGCACTCGAGTTCGATACGGATGGTGTACAGGTCGTCGAGGTCGTCCATCGACAACGGCGTCACCCATGCACCGCGGTTGTGCACGAAGGTGACGAAACCCTCCGATTCGAGTACCCGCAAGGCCTCGCGCACCGGGATGAAACTCGTGCCGCACGCCTCGGCGATCACCTTCGGCAGCAGTTTCGACTGTGGCGGGAACGACCCGTTGATGATCCCCTCGCGCACATACGCGAGCACCTGCTCGACGCTGCTGTCCTCGGTGATCGACTCTCGCTGCTCCATGCCACCCATCCCGTTTCGTGGAAAGGAAACTATACGGCGACCGCTGGCCGACGCCGAGAGACGGGACGGGCGCCCTCGAAGGCGTGGGCGATGGAGAGGGCGAGCGCGTCGGTGCCCGACCGCGTGGCGATCTGCAGTCCGACCGGCAGGCCGTCGCGATCGACGCCGCACGGCACGCTGATGGCGGGTTGGCCCGACAGGTTGAACGGCGCCGTGGTGCGCACATACGACACCGAGATGTGCTCGGCCAGGTCGCCGTACACATGGTCGCTCTCGCTCGCCGGCGAGGCCGTGGCGGGAAGGGTGGGGCTGAGCAACGCATCGAAGCGGTGCTCGGCCATCGTCCGGGCGATCTCGCGAGCGATGAGCACCCGCGCTCTGCTGGCGCGGTGGTGGATCGAACGCGGGGCGACAGCACCGGCGACGAGCAGGGTGCGGATACCGGGGTCGATGTCGTCGGGCCGGTCGCGCAGCGATCGGGCATGGTGCGTGTAGGCCTCGAGCGGGATGATCCCGAATTCGGCGGCCAAGGTGTGGTCGAGCGCTTCGATACGCACCGGTTCGCACACCGCACCGAGCGACCGCAGCAGGTCGACGGCGGCATGGAATGCGGCCTCCACATCGGGCTGCATCGGGGCGAACGGGGCGTCGGTGAGCACACCGAAGCGCAGTCCCGAGATGTCGCGGCCCAGCAGGGCAGCGTGATCGACCCTGCCTCCGGTCATGGCCGTGAGGGCGTGGGCGCAGTCGGCCACAGTCGCGCCCAACGGTCCGAGGTGGTCGAGCGACACCGAGAGCGGCTCGACCCCGGCGAGGCTCACCAGGCCGTAGGTGGGCTTGAGGCCCACCGTGCCACACAGTGCGGCCGGGATGCGGATCGAGCCACCCGTATCGGAGCCGAGTCCGATGGGCACCAGGCCCGCTCCGACCGCTGCCCCCGATCCACCGCTCGACCCTCCGGGGACACGACTGGTGTCCCACGGGTTGGCGGTCGGGGCGGTCACGACTCCGCAGGCGAGTTCGTGGGTGGCGGTCTTCCCCGCCACCACCGCCCCTGCCGCGCGCAGGTGACGGACCACCTCTGCGTCGTGGTCCTTCGGAGTGTCGGAGTAGAGCGGTGAACCACAGCGAGTGGCGAACCCCGCCACGTCGACGATGTCCTTCACGCCGACGAGCACCCCGTGCAACGGGCCGCGATCGACACCCGCGGCGAGATCGGCATCAGCCCGGTCGGCCTGGGCGAGCACATCGCCGGGGTCGACCGCCACGAAACTGTGCAACTGCACATCGAGGCGGGCCTGTTCGTCGAGGAACCGTTCGGCGAGCTGTCGGGCGGTGATGGCGCCCGACCGGAGTGCCATGGCGATCTCGGGCACGGAACGGGTCATCGGGGGTCCTCTGCGTCGAACGGGACCGGGGCACCCGGATCGCCCTGGCCGACGAAATCGTCGAGGCCTCCGTCGACCACGAGTCGATCGGCCAGATCGGTGGCAATCGCTTCGGCATCGAACAGATCGCCCTGCAGGCCGGCTGCAGCCAGGCCGTCGGCGACGAGGCGGTGCACCGAGGTCGGGGGCTCAGCCACGAGGAACCACCGCGATGATGTCGACCTCCATCAACAGCCCGGGCAGACCGAGCGACGCCACCTGCACTGCCGTGACCGCCGGCATCCGATCGGCCGGGAACAAGGTCTGCCGAACGGCGATCTCGTGCGGCAACTCACGGATGTCGGCGAGGAAGTAGTTGATCTTCACCACATCGGCCAGCGTGGCGCCCGACGCCGCGAGCACCGCTTCGATGTTCTTCCACACCTGCCGGGCCTGGTCGCCCAAGGTGGTGCCGACGATCTGCATCTGCTCGTCGAGCGCCACCTGACCGGCGAGATAGAGGGTGTCGCCAGCACGAACCGAGTACGAATACGGCTCGGGTGGCGCACACAGGCCGGCGACATCGCTGCGGAACTCGTTCACGATCGGATGATATAGCGTCTCGGGTCAGGGGGTGGCCACGGTGCGCGAGCACTGCTCGCCGAGGCCGTCGATACCGAGGCGCATCTCCTGGCCTGGGCGCAGGAACCGTTGCGGGTTGAACCCGCTGCCCACACCTGCCGGGGTGCCCGTGTTGATGAGGTCGCCCGGTTCGAGCACCATGAACTGGCTCACGTACCAGACGATGTGCGCGACCG
>JBIIDH010000083.1:0-16468 GCA_044238435.1 Ilumatobacteraceae bacterium
ACCCAGTTCGCGTTCGAGCCGTTGCACGTCGGCGTGGATGGCGGCAGCGAGGTCGGCGTCGAAGGCGTCGCGCACGATGGTGTACCCGTCGGCGTCGAGTCGGGCGCGGTGGTGGGCCATCAGGTCGTCGGCGACGGTGCTCACCGGGCCGACGCTACTGTCTCGCGCCATGTCTGCTGCAGCGCCGTCGTTGCCCCCAGCCGTCGCCCTGGTCACCGGCGCGGGCAGTCCCGGTGGCATCGGGTTCGCCAGCGCGATGCGGCTGGCCAGGGCTGGTCTGCACACTGTGTTGGTGGCCACCAGCGCCCGCATCCACGAGCGGGCAGCCGAACTGCAGGCGCTCGGCCTGGCCGCCACCGGCATGGTGGCCGACCTGCGCGACGAGGCCACCGTGGCCCGCATGGTGGCCGACGCGGAGGCCATCGGTGCGGTGGAGGTGCTGGTGAACAACGCCGGGATGACCTCGGTGGCCGCCGGCGGCGACGCCGGGCGTCGGGTGACCGAGATGGCCGTGGCCGAGTGGGACGACACGTTGCGCCGCAACCTCACCAGCGCGTTCATGGTCACCCGGGCCGTGCTGCCCGGCATGGTGGCGCGCCGCTACGGGCGCATCGTGATGGTGTCGTCGGTGAGCGGTCCGGTGGTGTCGTTCCCGGGCGGCGGCGCGTACGGGGCAGCCAAGGCGGGCATGGTGGGCCTCACCCGCGCGCTCGCCCAGGAGGTGGCTCGCGACGGGGTGACGGTCAACTCGGTGCTGCCGGGCTGGATCGACACTCCGTCGGCCAGCGACCGCGAGCGTGAGGCGGGTGCCGCCTCGCCGGTGGGCCGCAGCGGTACTGCCGACGAGGTGGCCGTGGCTGTTGCGTTCCTCGCCGATCGGGCCGCGTCGTACGTGACAGGAACCGTGGTGGTGGTCGACGGCGGCAATTCCATCGTCGAGGACCACGTCCACTAGCGCCATCTTCTAGCGTCAGCACGATGGACGACCACCTGCTGCCCGACTGGCTCACGCCCACCTGGCTCGGCACGACACTGGGGCGCGAGGTCGCCTCGTTCACCACGAAACGCATCGGTGACGGGCTGGTGGGCATGAACCTGCGGCTCGCCGTCACCTCGCCCAACCCCGAGGTGCCGCGTTCGCTGGTGGTGAAGCTGCCCTCGCCCGATCCGCTCAGCCGGGCCAGCGGAGTGGGCCTGCGCAACTACGAGCGCGAGGTGTGCTTCTACCGCGACCTGGCCAGCACCGTCGACATCCGTGTGGCCGCCTGCCACCACGCCGAGTGGCATCCGGAGTCGGGCGACTTCGTGCTCGTTCTGGAAGACCTCGCGCCCGGCGCGCAGGGCAACCAGCTCACCGGCTGCAGCGTGCAGCAGGCACGAACCGCTGTGGTCGAGTTGGCCCGCCTGCACGGCCCGCGGTGGAACGACGCGACGCTGTGGGACCTCGAGTGGTTGGGTCGCCGTACCAGCGCCGACGACACTGCCCGGCTGATCGAGTACTGGGGGCTGTTCATGCCCGGCTTCCTCGGCACCTACGCCCAGTACCTGTCGGCCGAGGCCCTCGACCTGCTCGAGGTGTTCGGCCATCGGATCGCCGACTGGATCGATGGCCGTGAGGAACCGTTCACCGTCACCCATGGCGACTACCGCCTCGACAACCTCATGTTCGCCACCGCCGAGGGCGGCTACCCGGTGGCGGCGGTCGACTGGCAGACACCCGGTCACGGTCCGGCGCTGGCCGATGTGAGCTACTTCATGGGTGCCGGCCTGCTGCCGCCCGAGCGGCGCGAGGTCGAGCAGGCGATCGTGGCCGAGTACACGGCGGCACTTGCCGCCTACGGCGTGGAACCGGCTGCCGACTGGGTGTGGCAGCAGTACCGGCGCGAAGCATTCGCGGGGGTGGTGATGGCGGTGGTGGCCTCGCAGGTGGTGGCGCCCAGCGACCGCAGCGAGGCGCTGTTCACCGCCATGGCCACCCGCCATCTGCAGCACGCGCTCGACCTCGACGCGCTCGGTGCACTGTGACCGACCTGCCCGACTTCCACATCCCGCACGCGGAGAAGATCGAGTGGATGATCGAGACCGCCGGGTGGGCGCTCGAGGCCGGACAGGGCTACGCCTACAGCATCGGCTTCCCCGAGGCGTTCGGGTTCCCCGAGGTGGCCGTGTTCGGCCTCACGCCGGTGGCCATCCGTGGGTTGCTCGACCTGGTGGCCGACCTGCTGCGCGGCGGCACCGAGATCCCGCTCGAGGTGGAACTGGTCGGGCTGTTCGACAACGACCTGCGCTGTGTGTTCGACCCGGTCGACCTCGACACCTGGGGGCACCTGTTCGCCACCGCCCGGGCCTGGTACCGCGGCCGGCCGTTCGAGATGGTGCAGCTGCTGTGGCCCGATCGCAACGGGTTCCTGCCCACCGAGGCCGGGTTCGATCAGCGGATGCGCCAGGCGCAGCCGGTGCTCAGCCAGTCGGCCGGGCAATGAGGTCGCTCACCGACACGAACTCGTAGCCGTCGGCGAGGTAGCGCTCGATCACCGCTGGCAGTGCCTCCACCTCGGTGCGGCGTTGGCGGACGAGGTCGTCGTCGGTGCCGCTCCACTCCCACGCCGAGCGGCCGATGCCGTCGTGGAGGATGACGATGGCGCCCTCGTGGACGGCCTCGATCATGTGCTGGCGAACCGCATCGACGTCGGTGGCGCCCACGGTGTCGGCCGGGCCGCGGCTCACCGACCACATCGCCAGGTCGTGCCCGTACTCGGCGACAGCTGCCATCAGCGACCCGGTGATGTGACCCTTCACCGGGCGGAACCAGCGCGGCCGCTCGCCCAGCAGTTCGGCCACGGCGTCGGCGCCGCGCTCGACGGTGCGGCGCACCTCGTCGGGCGCCTGGGTTGCCGCGCTGTAGTGGTCGAAGGTGTGGTTGCCCACCTCGTGGCCCGCATCGAGGGTGCGGCGCACCAGGTCGGGGTGACGCTGCACCAGTTCGCCGATGAGGAAGAACGTGGCCGTCACGTCGTACTGCTGCAGCACGTCGAGTACCTCACCGGTGAACTGCTCGGTGGGGCCGTCGTCGAAGGTGAGCGCCAGCCGGCGGCGGTCGCCGTCGACGCTCCACCACACCGTCGCCGCGCCACGCCGTTCGCCCGCAGCGACGCTGGCCGTGTAGTCGCCCGACAGTTGCGAACTGCCCAGGTGATGCCCCAGCGCATAGCCACCCACCGGGGCGGCGACAGCGGCGCCACCGATGCCCAGCCGGGTGAGAAACGAGCGCCGGTCCACGGCCGTCAGCCTACGGGCGAGCGTTCCTCCACGGCGTGCGGCACGTCGAGCTCGGCCAGGATCTCGAGGAACGGATCGGCGGTGAACGCCTCGGGCCCGTTCACGCCGGCGCCCTGCCAGACACCATGGGCCACCAGTTCGAGGCCCACCACCGGGTGCACCGCGGTCTGCCACACCACGGCCTGGTGGCCGTACTCGCGCATCGTCCACTCGTTGTCGACGATCTGGTAGAGGTACGTCTCGCGTGGCGTCCCGTCGAGGCCCAGACCGCGCACCAGCGAGCCGGCGCAGGTGCGGCCGCGCATCCGGTCGCCCAGTTCGGCCGGGTTCGGCAGTACCGCCGACACCACGTCGCGGGGCGACACCTCCACCCCGCGCACCGTGACCGGGCGGGTGCTGTCGAGGCCCAGTTTGCGCAGCGTGGCGAGCACGTCGAGGAACTCGTCGCCGAGGCCGTACTTGAACGTCACCCGGCCGACGTCGATCCAGCGCGGCATGAGGATGACCTCCTCGTGCTCGACGTTCACGCACCCGAGCGGGCCGATGCCCTCAGGGAACACGAACGTCTCGGGCTCGCTGAACGGCTCGGTGGTGAACCAACCGCGGTCGCGCTCGTACACGATGGGCGGGTTCAGGCACTCCTCGATCGTGGTCCAGATGCTGAACGTGGGGGCGAAGGCGAACCCGTCGATGACCAGGTCGCTGCCGTCGCGCACGCCGATCTCGTCGATGCGGCTGAACAGGTGGTCGGCGGCGTAGCGAGCCGCCACATCACTGAACCCCGGTTCCACGCCCAGGCCCACCAGGGCCAGTAGCCCGCGCTCGGCCCACTGGTCGCTCACCGCGAACTGGGCGTCGCCCAGCATCACGCCCGGGGTGTTGTACGGGTCGTGGGGGTGCGGCACCGACATGTGCATCGCCATGTCGAGGTAGTGGCACCCGGCTTCGAACGCGGCATCGAAGATGGGTGGGTTGAACCGTGGGTCGCACGCGTTCACGATCACGTCGCTGGCGGTGGCGCGTGCCAACTCCACCAGGTCGAGCCGATCGCTCGCGTCCACCCGGGTCGACAGCACCCGCTCGCGCCCGGTGGGGTCGCCTGCGTTGGCTCGCGCCGCCGCCCGCGCCGCCCGCTGGCCGTCGATGTCGGCCACCACGATCTGTTCGAACACTGTCCGCCGGGCGGCGATGGACGCCATCGCGGCACCGACACCTCCGGCACCGACGATGAGGATCCGCATGGCCGGGCAGGCTAGCCCGGCACCTGGGTCTCCCTGCGAACTACTGGGCGAAGGCCCGGCGTGCGGCGCCGGCGGGCACCAGCGCAGCGATGCGCCGGGCGAGGTAGGGGCTGAAGAAGCCCCGGTAGGCCAACTGCAGTTCGGGGAGCATCCAGTCGTTGCCGGTCACCTTGCCGCGGCAGGCGACCGCGCCGCAGGCGCACTCGAACTCGTCGTAGTCGCTGCCGTCGCTCATTGCGTAGTCGTAGGTGAGTTCCTCGCCCGCGGCGATGTCGCGCATCGCCACCACGATCACCTGGCCGCTCATCCCGCAGTTCGGGGTGCACGAGTGGTTCACCCAGTCGGCGATCTCTGCCTCGACGTGGCCGGCCATGAACAGGTCGTCGTCGATCTGGATGGAGCGGCTGATGCGGTCGGCCGACAACAGGTCGAACTCGGCCCGGGTGAGGCAGGTGCCGCCGAAGGCCACGATCATCTCGCCGGCACGGATGGGCTCGACCGCGATCGAACCGTGGCCCTTGCCCGGCAGATCGATCGAACGAGCCTTCGCAGTGAGGTAACTGACGCCCATGGGCGAAGAGCATGTACCCGGCATGCCCCCGCCGTCTACTCTCTGATCCATCAGCCGATCTGACGCGCTCGTCAGTCAGACTGGCTGAACGATCAGCGCATTGGGGGATGCACATGACTGTCACGACCAACGACTCCTCGGCCGGCACGACGTCGGGCGGCTGGAACTTCGCCGACATCTACGAGGCGGTGGCCGAACGCGCGCCCGACCGCCCGTGCCAGATCCAGGGCGATCGGGTGATCACCTGGGGCGAGTTCGACCGTCGGGCCAATGCGCTCGCCGCCGACTTCGTCTCGGTGGGTATGACGCAGGGCTCGAAGGTGGCCTGCTACCTCTACAACGCGCCCGAGTACATGGAGACCATGACGGCCGCGTTCAAGGTGGCGATGGCGCCCGTGAACACCAACTACCGCTACGGGCCCGACGAGATCGTCTACCTGTTCGACAACGCCGACGCCGAGGCCGTGGTCTTCCACGCCTGCTTCAGCGACGTCGCCGAGCAGGTGCGCGACCGTCTGACGAAGGTGCGTCGCTGGTACGTCGTCGCCGACGAGACCGGCAGCGGCCCAGCCTGGGCCACGCCGTACGAGCAGGTCGTTGCCGCAGGTGCCGACCGCCCGCAGGTGGCCTGGCCGCGCAGCGGCGACGACCTGCTGCTGCTGTACACCGGCGGCACCACCGGCATGCCGAAGGGTGTGATGTGGCGTCAGGACGACCTGTTCAACGTGCTCGGCGCCGGCGGCAACGCCACGTTCGGCATCCCACCCGCCACCGGCGTGGCCGACCTGGTGAGCCGCATCGACCCGTCGGTGCCCGGTGCCGTCATGCTCAGCGCCTGCCCGCTGATGCACGGCACCGGCCAGTTCTCGGCGCTCAACTCGATGGCCGGTGGCGGCGCGGTGGTCACGCTCGTCAACCGCCGCTTCAGCGTGGAGGAGTTGTTCGAGACCATTCAGCATCGCCGGGTCACCAACCTCATCATCGTCGGCCAGGCGTTCGCCGGCCCGATGCTCGACCACCTCGAGGCCAACCCGGGCCACTACGACACCACCAGCCTGGCGCTCGTCGTGTCGTCCGGCGTGATGTGGAGCCGCGAGAACAAAGCAGGTCTGCTGCAGCACATCCCGCAGGTGGTGCTGTTCGATTCGTTCGGCTCCAGCGAGGCCGTAGGCATGGGCGGTTCGGTGTCGGCCGCCGGGGCCGCCGAGCAGACCGCCACGTTCGCGCTCGGCGCCAACTGCGCGGTGTTCAACCCCGAGGGCCAGCGGGTGCAACCCGGGTCGGGCGAGCAGGGCATGGTGGCCGTGGGTGGCTTCATCCCGCTCGGCTACTACAAGGACGAGGTGAAGACGGCCTCGACGTTCCGCACGTTCGAGGGCCGTCGCTGGAGCGTGCCGGGCGACTGGGCCGAGGTGAACGCCGACGGCAGCCTGAAGCTGCTCGGCCGTGGCTCGGTGTGCATCAACACCGGTGGCGAGAAGGTGTTCCCCGAAGAGGTCGAGGAAGCGTTGAAGAAGCACGTCGGGGTGCGCGACGCGGTGGCCGTCGGCCTGCCCGACCCGCGCTTCGGCGAGACCATCTGTGCGGTGGTGGAGGCCGAGCCGGGCGCCGAGGTCACCCTGCCCGATCTGGCCGACCACGTGAAGGAGCATCTGGCCGCGTACAAGGCGCCGCGCCAGTTGGTGGTGGTCGACACGATCGGCCGCGCCCCCAACGGCAAGGTCGACTACAAGCGGTTGAAGGGCGTGGCCATCGAGCGCCTCGGGCTCGACACCACCGGGATCGGCTGATGGGTGCTGCCGACCTCGGTGCCCGCCTGGCCCGCGGCGAGAGCGTGCTCATGCCCGGGGTGTGGGACGCCCTGTCGGCCCGGCTGGCCGCGCAGGCCGGCTGCTCGACGGTGTTCCTGTCGGGCTACTGCGTCAGCGGCACGCTGCTCGGTGCTCCCGACTTCGGCCTGCTCACCCAGACCGAGATGGCCGAGGTGGCCCGCCGCGTGTGCAGCGCCAACCCGGGACTGAACGTGGTGGTCGACGCCGACACCGGCTACGGCAACCCGATCAACACCATCCGTACCGTCGACCTGTGGGAGCAGGCCGGCGCGGCCGGCATGTTCCTGGAGGACCAGGTGTGGCCCAAGCGGTGCGGCCACATGGCGGGCAAGCAGGTGATCGAGCGGGCCGACTGGCTGGCGAAGCTGCGTGCCGCATGCGGGCACCGCACCGCGCTGCACGTGACGGCCCGCACCGACGCCCGTGCCGCCATCGGGCTCGACGAGGCCATCGAGCGGGCGAAGATGGCTCGCGACACGGGTGTCGACGCGCTGTTCGTCGAGGCACCCGAATCGATCGCCGAACTCGAGGCTGTGGCGGCGGCGCTGCCCGACATCACCCTCGTGGCCAACATGGTCGAGACCGGCCGCACGCCGTTGCTCACGCCGGCCGAACTGGCCGAACTGGGCTTCCGGCTCATCGTGTCGCCGTTGTCGCTGCTGTTCAGCGCGGTGCGGGCCATCCAGGTGTCGCTCGACCAGCTCGCCGTCGAGGGCAGCCTGCGCAGTCACCTCGACCGACTCGTCGACTTCGAGGGGTTCGGGCGCATCGTCGGCCTGCCCGAACTGTTCGAAACCGAGCAGCGCTACCGCTGAGTCGCGCTGCTACAGTTCCCCACGCATTACGAGCGGCCTTCGGGCCCGGCAACCTGGGTAACGCCCCAAGGTGCCAAGTCGTCTCCCGCCTCGGCGGACCAGACACGATGTGGTCGAGTCTCTCGGCAACCAAGGCGTCTCGTACTGCGAATGGTCCGAACCACCGAGCGGTGGGCGAGCAGCAACGAGAGGAGGCAGCAGTGAGCGATCTGGCACCCGTCAGCGGTGCGTGGATGCCGGGCGACCCGCCCGGTCGGCGGCAGTTCTACACGTTCGCCGCCGACCGTCCGTTCGCGCTCGACGGCGGCGTCACCCTGCACGAGGTCACCGTCGCCTACGAGACCTGGGGCACGCTCGACGACCGTGCCTCGAATGCGGTGCTGCTGTGCCATGCCTGGACCGGCGACAGCCATGCGGCGGGCGACGCCGGCCGCGGCCATCCGGCACCGGGCTGGTGGGACGACCTCATCGGCCCCGGACGGCCCATCGACACCGACCGCTGGTTCGTGGTGTGCGCCAATGTGCTCGGCGGGTGTCAGGGCTCGACCGGCCCGGCTTCACCGCACCCCGCCGACGGCCGCCCCTACGGCAGCCGGTTCCCGGTGGTCACCATCCGCGACATGGTGCGCGCCCAGGCTCGTCTGGCCACGCACCTGGGCATCATCACCTGGCACTCGGTAGTGGGTGGTTCGATGGGTGGCATGCAGGTGCTCGAGTGGGCGCTCACGTTCCCGCAGCGGGTGCGTTCCATCGTGCCCATCGCCACGTGCGCGCAGGCCACCGCCCAGCAGATCGCCTGGGGCGCCATCGGGCGTCGGGCCATCCGCCTCGACCCGCGGTGGCGCGGCGGCGACTACTACGACGCTCCGGCCGGCGAGGGCCCGAGCGAGGGCTTGGCCGTGGCGCGGATGATCGCCCAGGTCACCTTCCGCAGCGACAACGTGTTCACCGACAAGTTCGGTCGCGACCTGGCCGACGGCAACGAGTTGTCGGACTCGCTCGACCTGTGGCAGCGCTTCGAGGTCGAGCGGTATCTCGAGTACCACGGCGACAAGCTGGTGCGCCGCTTCGACACGAACAGCTACCTCATCATCGGCAAGGCCATGGACCTGCACGACGTGGGCCGCAACCGTGGCGGTCTCGAGGCGGCGATGGCCCGGGTGCGGGTACCGGCGCTCACGGTGGGCATCTGGAGCGACATGCTGTATCCCACCTATCAGCAGCGCCAGATCGCTGCCCTGCTCGTGAACAGCCCGTCGAGCGAATACATCGAGCTCGACTCGCCACACGGGCACGACGCGTTCCTCATCGAGTTCGACCAAGTGGGCCCACCCATCGCCCGGTTCCTCGACCAGGTCGCGGGCGGCTGACCGGCCGTTCGGCCAGCTCGGGCTCCTTCAGGTGGCGGCACCTGGCAGACGCCCCTGCATGAGGGGCAGGGCTTTGCTGCTGGCGGGGAAGCGCAGCGCCATGAACGCAGGCGTGCCGTCGGTGTCGCGGCCGCGGAGCAGGAAGACGGCCTTGCGGCCACCGCCGGGCGCTTGTTGTTCGAGTTGCCAGTACGAGGTGTGGCGGCGCATCAGCCGCTTCTGATCGATGCGCAGTGGCCCCTCCTCAGGGATGATCACCCGGGTCTCGCGCCAGCGTCCCTGCGGGTTGCCCTGGGCGTCGATGTACTGACCGGCGCACAGCATGTTGCGGCCGTCCTTCGACACCCAGTGCGGCTCAAGGCGGATGGCCACCCAGGCGAGGCCGACGCAGAGAGCGATCGACAGCACGAACCAGAAGAACTCCATGCACACAGGATGCCCGATCGGCACGGCAGAATGAGGGGAATGGCTGCCGACCTGTCCGACGCGAACGCCGACCGGATCATCTATCTCGTCGCCGCCGGCCTGGTGCTGCTGGGCATCGCGCTCGCCGTGGCCACGGTGTGGTGGTGGCGGTCGACCCGCCCCGAGCACCCGTCGCTCGGCCCGCTCGAGGTGATGGGCGAGAAGCGGTTCCGTCGTTCGGGCGATGCCGAGCGCCGCCAGATCATCGCCAATTCGCGGCCGCCCGGTGCGCAACCGCTCATCGCCGAGCCGGTGGCGCCCCAGCCGGTCGACCTGGCCGTGTTGGCCGGTGCCGTGCCGCAGGGCTTCGACGACCTGCGGGTCGATGCCCCGGCCCCGCTGCTGCCGGCGGAGGTGCCTCAGGCGGAGGTGCCGGCGGTGGAGGTGCCGGCAGTGGAGGTGCCGGCAGTGGAGGTGTCCGCGGTGGACGTGCCTGCTGCCGACCCGGGACAGTACGGTGGCGACCATGGCTGACGGGCTCGATGTCGAGGCGATGTTGGAACGGTTCCGCGAGCGGGCGGCGGCGGTGCGCAAGCGCCCCTTGCCCCCGGTTGCGGGCGACGAGCGCCGGGCGTTCATCGAGCAGGCCAACACCGACTTCCGCGACTTCGCCATCATCGGCGATGCGACCGCCTCGCTCGACGACGGCTTCCTGGTGCTGAAGGTCGATCTGCGCCCTGCCGACCAGCGGAACTGAACGCTCGGGCAGCCGCCGACGGTGGTTGCCTTGTCCGGTGTGGCGGTCTCACTGCTACACTTGGCGACGCATTGCGGACGTGGCTCAGTTGGTAGAGCATCACCTTGCCAAGGTGAGGGTCGCGAGTTCGAATCTCGTCGTCCGCTCCAGTGCGAAAGCCCCCCGAGTGGGGGCTTTCGCCGTTTTGGCCCCGCCACCCTGTCCGTCCGTGAGCGACGACCACTTGGGCGGTGGCCGAGGCTCACGAATCGGCCCGGTCCGTGCGCGTGGACCCGGTCGACGGCGGCGCGCGCTCACGAAGGTCGGCGGGGTTGGGTGAAATGGCTACAGTCGGGATTCCTGAACGGCAGTTCAGGACGACCAGGCATGGGGGTGCGGCGATCGTGAGCGGGGGCGGGCGCATCGAAGGGCGCCACCTGTCGAAGTGGTACGGCGAGCAGCAGGTGCTGTTCGGCATCGACCTCGACATCGAGGCGGGCGAGTTCTTCTCGTTGCTCGGTCCGTCGGGGTGCGGCAAGACCACGACGCTGCGGATGATCGGTGGCTTCGAGGACGTCGACGAGGGCACCGTCACCATCGACGGGGTCGACATGCGTGGTGTGGCGCCCGAGAAGCGCCCCGTGAACACCGTGTTCCAGAGCTACGCCCTGTTCCCGCACATGACCGTGGCCGACAACGTGGGGTTCGGCCTGCGCTTCCACGATGTGGGCAAGGACGAGCGTCGGCGCCGGGTTGCCGAGGCGCTCGACCTGGTGCGCATGGGCGAGTACGCCGGGCGCAAACCGCACCAGTTGTCGGGAGGCCAGCAGCAGCGGGTGGCCCTGGCGCGCAGTCTGGTGCTGCGACCGAAGGTGCTGCTGCTCGACGAACCGCTCGGAGCGCTCGATGCCAAGCTGCGCCGCACGCTGCAGGACGAACTGCGCACGCTGCACCGCGAGGTGGGCATCACGTTCGTGTACGTCACCCACGACCAGGAGGAGGCGCTCACGATGAGCGACCGCCTGGCGGTGATGCGCAGTGGTGTGATCGAACAGGTGGGCACGCCGCGCGAGGTGTACGACGAGCCGGCGAGCACCTATGTGGCCGACTTCCTCGGCCTGGCCAACCTGATGACCGGCACTGTGGAAGCGGCGGACACGGTGGAGGTGGGTGGGTGTCGACTCGGTGCCGACACCGGTGCGCTCGCCGTGGGTGCGGCGTGCACGGTGCTGGCCCGCCCCGAGCGGGTGCGGCTGGTGCCGGCCGGGGGCGACGGCCTGGCCGCGACGGTGGAGCAGATCGTGTTCGCCGGCCCGGTCACGCATGTGCACGTGCGGTGGGCCGGGCAGGTGCTGCAGGCCGTTGTGCCCAACGACGGTGCCTCGCTGCCTGGCGGCATCGGTGACGACGTGGGCCTGGTGCTTGGCCCCGACGCACTTCGGGTGCTACCGGGTTAGTGCCTCGCGGTAGCGGTCCTTCCAGGCGATGACCAGTTCGTCTTTCGGACTGAGCACGCCCGAGGTGAAGTGCTTCGAGCCCACCCCACGCTGCACCATCTCGCACACCCGGTAGTCCTGCGCCGCCACCAGCTCGCTGAACTCGACGATGTCGGAGGGGTCGAAGTCGTCGGCCGCCACGGTGGACGGGGCGAACAGGTACTCGGTGACCACGGTGGTGTGGTCGACCGACTTCGGCTGCAGGAAGCTGACGATGACGCTGGTGCCGGTGATGTCGACGAACGCGTTGGGGAACACGGTGCCGCCGAAGTACGAGTGCTCGTCGACCTCCGACATGCCGGGCAGCACCGGTACCTTGGCGTTGCCGTCGCGGCTGAAGCTGTTGCCGCGCACGGCCACGCCCCAGTCGTCGCGACTGTGGTCGACCACGGCACCGCTGCGGTAGGTGGGGATGATCTCGACCAGCTCGGGGTGCACCCGGGTGCAGTGCAGGCACTCCATGTAGTTCTCGACGATGATCTTCCAGTTGGCCTGCACCTCGCTGACGGTGCGGAAGCCCGTGGTGAGCGCGCCGAGACCGAAGCGCTGCAGCGCCAGCACGTCGGCGCCGTACTGGGCGAACCACGTGTGGAACGGCGGGGGAGTGTCGGCGAGGCAGAGGAACACGAAGCCCTCCCACTCGGCCACGGCGATGCGCCACAGCGACAGGGCGGCCTTGTCGACGTCGTCGTCGGTGAGGTGCGGGGTGGCGATGAGGCGGCCGTCGAGCGCGTAGGTCCAGGCGTGGTACGGGCACATCACCGAGCCCTGGCCGCTGTCGCTGTCGGCGTCGCACAGACGGGCGCCGCGGTGGCGGCACACGTTGGCGAAGGCGTGCAGCGTGCTGTCGAGGTCGCGGGTGACGAGCACGCTCTCGCCGGCGATGTCGAGCACTCGGCGGTTGCCCGGCTTCAGCGAGTCGGCCCGCAGCGCCAGGTACCAGCTGCCGAGGAACAACCGCTGTCGCTCGAGCTCGAACACGGCGGGGTCGGTGTAGTCGGCACGGGTGAGGGTGGGCACGTGACTGGCCATGCGGCGTATGGTACCTTATTGACCAAGTTGCCAATAACGGCGCGACGCTGGGGAGGCCCCATGACGCAGACCGATGCTCCGATCACCACCCTCGACGGGCTGGTCGCCCGTGAGGAGGCCGCGTTCATGTCGCGCATGACCCGCTCGCGCGAGATGTACGAGCGGGCCAGTGGTGTGATGCCCGGTGGGGTGTGCAGCAGTTGGGCCAGTTCGCGGCCCACACCGGTGTGGGTGAGTCATGGCCTCGGCGGCCACGTGTGGGACGTCGACGGCAACGAGTACGTCGACATGCACGCGGGCTACGGCGTGAACGTGGTGGGCCACGCCAACCCGGCAGTGGTGGAGGCGGTGCAGCGCCGTGTCACCCAGGGCACACACTTCGCCCAGCCGACCGAGGACTCGATCGTGGTGGCCGAGGCGTTGGCCGAGCGGTTCGGCCTGCCGTACTGGCGCTTCGGCAACTCGGGCTCGGAAGCCACGATGGATGCGTTCCACCTGATGCGCGTCATCACCGGGCGGCAGTTGGTCATCAAGATCGAGGGCAGCTACCACGGGCACCACGACGCGGCGGTGGTGTCGATCTTCCGCTCCACCGACCAACTCGGTCCGGTCGACGAGCCGTATCGCGTGCCGGGCGCTGGCGTACCTCAGCAGATGGCCGACCTGGTGCGCATCGTGCCGTTCAACGATCTCGTCGCACTCGAGCGCTGCCTGGTGGAGCACGAGGGCCAGGTGGCCGGGATGATCATCGAGCCGATGATGATGAACGCCGGCATCATCCCGCCCGCCCCCGGCTATCTGGAGGGCATCCGCGCCCTCACCCGCAAGCACGGCGTGTTGCTGACGTTCGACGAGGTGAAGACCGGCCTGGTGGTGCACCCCGGTGGCGTCACCGCGATGTACGGCGTGCAGCCCGACATCGTGTGCCTGGCCAAGGCGCTGGGCGGCGGTGTTCCGTGCGGTGCCATCGGTGGCACGGCCGAGGTGATGGGTGCCATCACCGATGGCCGCTACGACCAGGTGGGCACGTTCAACGGCAACCCGCTCACCATGGCCGCCGCCCGAGCGGTGCTCACCGAGGTGCTCACGCCCGACGTGTACGTGAAGGCCGAGGAGATCGGCCGGGCGATGCTGGCCGAGAGCACGGCCGCCCTCACCGCGCACGGACAGCCCTGCTACGGCTCGGTGTACGGCTTCAAGGGCTCGGTGGTGTTCCACGGCACGCCGGCCACGAACTACCGCGAGTTCCTCGGCATCGACCTAGCGGTGAGCCACTGCCACTTCCTCTACCAGTTCAACGGCGGGGTGTTCCTACCGCCCTGGGGCAAGAGCGAGTCGTGGACCCTGAGCGTCGCCCACACCCACGACGACGGCCAACGGTATGCCGCCAATGTGGCCCGCTTGGCCGCCGATCTCGAGTCGATCACCGACCGGGCCAGCGACATCTTCGGTGAGGGCCAGTACAACTGACCCCCACCGAAGCGGGCCGTCGTGCTCAGGTGACGACGGTGGGGAACCAGCCGGTGAGGTCGGCGATGAGGTGGGTGGTGCCGTGTGCGTAGAAGCAGACGGTGCCGGTAGGGCTGACTGGTGTGATGACGGTGTTGGCGATGGTCTGGCCTGCGGTGTAATTGAGGTTCGACGCGAGGGGTCGGGTGCCGCAGGGGTAGACGGTGATGTAGCCGTTGGCGGTCGGTTGGTCGACGGTGACGTTGAGGGCGACGGAGCCGATGCCGGTGGTCGGGATGCCTGCGTTGCCGGTCATCTGTACTTCGACGATGGTGCCGCCGGTGACTGCTTGTTTGGTGACGGTGGCGGCTCCGGCGGGTTCGCCGGGTCGGGTGTCGAACAGGCGGTCGGGGCCGGTGCTGGTGGGGCCTTGTCCGGTGGGGAACCAGCCGGCGAGATCCGCGATGAGGTGGGTGGTCTGTTGTGCGTAGAAGCAGACGGTGCCGGTGGGGCTGACGGGTGTGATGATGGTGTTGGCGATGGTCTGGCCTGCGGTGTAGTTGAGGTTGGAGGCGAGGGGTCGGGTGCCGCAGGGGTAGACGGTGATGTAGCCGTTGGCGCTTGGTTGGTCGACGGTGACGTTGAGGGCGACGGAACCGATGCCGGTGGCGGGCATACCTGCGTTGCCGGCGAGTTGGACTTCGACGATGGTGCCGCCGGTGACTGCTTGTTTGGTGACGGTGGCGGCTCCGGCGGGTTCGCCGGGTCGGGTGTCGAACAGGCGGTTGGGGCCGGTGCTGGTGGGGCCTTGTCCGGTGGGGAACCAGCCGGTGAGATCCGCGATGAGGTGGGTGGTCTGTTGTGCGTAGAAGCAGACGGTGCCGGTGGGGCTGACGGGTGTGATGACGGTGTTGGCGATGGTCTGGCCTGCGGTGTAGTTGAGGTTCGAGGCGAGGGGTCGGGTGCCGCACGGGTAGACGGTGATGTAGCCGTTGGCGCTTGGTTGGTCGACGGTGACGTTGAGGGCGACGGAGCCGACACCGGTGGCGGGGATGCCTGCGTTGCCGGTCATCTGCACTTGGACGATGGTGCCGCCGGTGACTGCTTGTTTGGTGAGGGTGACTGCTCCGGCGGGTTCGCCGGGTCGGGTGTCGAACAGGCGTGACGGTGACGAGACCTTGAAACCGCTGCCGCCAGGCGGTGGCGGTGTGGGTGCTGTGGGTGTGGCCGGGTCGGAGGCGGGCGATGCCGGGCTGGTGCCGATGGCATTGGTGGCCGTGACCGTGACGGTGTACGCGGTGCCGTTGGTGAGGCCGCTCATGGTGCAACTGAGCGCACCCGTGGTGGAGCAGACAGCCCCGCCCGGCGTGGCAGTGGCGGTGTAGCCGGTGATTGCCGAACCGCCCGCAGCCGGGGCCGACCAGGCGACAGCCACCGACGCGTTCCCCGCCACCACCGACGGCTTCGCCGGTGCCGACGGAGCTGTGGCCACGAGCACCTTGCGGATGCGGTTGTTGAAGGAGTCGACGATGTAGATGTTGCCGGCTGCGTCGACCGCGACCCCATGCGGGAGCCTGAGCTGGGCGCTGGTTGCCCGGCCGTTGTCGCCGCTGTAGCCGTCGGTGCCGTCGCCGGCGATGGTGGTGATGACGCCCGACGATGCGGTGACCTTGCGGATGCGGTTGTTGAAGGTGTCGGCGATGTAGATGTTGCCGGCTGCGTCGACCGCGGCCCCGAACGGGCCGTTGAGCTGGGCGGTGATTGCTGGGCCGCCGTCACCGCTGTAGCCGCTGGTGCCGGTGCCGGCGATGGTGGTGATGATGCCGGTTGTGGCGGTGACTTTGCGGATGCGGTGGTTGTAGGAGTCGGCGATGTAGATGTTGCCGACAGTGTCGACCGCAACTCCGAACGGGTTGTTGAGCTGTGCGCTGGTTGCTGGGCCGTTGTCACCGCTGTAGCCGCTGGTGCCGTCGCCGGCGAGGGTGGTGATGATGCCGGTTGTGGCGGTGACTTTGCGGATGCGGTGGTTGTCGAAGTCGGCGATGTAGATGTTGCCGACAGTGTCGACCGCAACTCCGAACGGGCCGTCGAGCTGGGCGGTGGTTGCTGGGCCGCCGTCGCCGCTGTAGCCGCTGGTGCCGGTGCCGGCGATGGTGGTGATGATGCCGGTTGTGGCGGTGACTTTGCGGATGCGGTGGTTGTAGGAGTCGGCGATGTAGATGTTGCCGGCTGCGTCGACCGC
>JBIIDH010000084.1:0-16410 GCA_044238435.1 Ilumatobacteraceae bacterium
CGAGCGCTGAGAAGGAGGCACCACCATGGCACGAGTCAAGCGAGCAGTAGGTTCCAAGAAGCACCGTAAGCAGGTGCTCGAGCGGGCGAAGGGCTACTACGGCAACAAGAGCCGTTCCGTGCGCGCCGCGAACGAGCAGGTCATGCGCAGCGGTCAGTACGCCTTCCGCGACCGTCGCGCGAAGAAGGGCGAGTTCCGCAGCCTGTGGATCCAGCGCATCAACGCCGGTTGCCGAATCCACGACATGAGCTACAGCCGGTTCATCGCCGGTCTGAACGCCGCCGGCATCGAGGTCGACCGCAAGAACCTGGCCGACCTCGCCGTCCACGACATCGACGCGTTCGGCCAGTTGGTCGCCGCAGCGAAGGCGGCGCTCTGAGCGGTCCGCTCACTGCCTCGAACCCGAAGGTTCAACGACTGCGGCGCCTCCTGGGGCGCCGCAGTGCGCGTCTGGACGAAGGTGTGTTCGTCGTCGAAGGGCCGTCGCTGGTGGCTGCGGCCGCCGACCACGGCTGGGAGATCGAGTCGGTGTTCACGGCCGCTGGGCATCAGCCGGCCCGCACGTTCGCAGCGGAGACCTACGAACTCGGCCCCGGTGTGATCGAGCGGGTGGCCTCGACCGAGGCCCCGCAACCGCTGCTCGCCGTGGTGCGGCGGCGCACGGCATCGCTCGATGCCCTGGCGACGTGCTCGTTCGTCCTGGTGGGCGACCGCACCGCCGACCCGGGCAACGCTGGCACGATGCTGCGTTCGGCCGAGGCGGCGGGCGCCGAGGCCGTGGTGTTCACCGCCGGTTCGGTCGACGTCTTCAACCCCAAGGTGGTCCGCTCGTCGGCCGGGGCGCTGTTCTCGGTGCCCAACCTGGTGGTCGATGCAGCGCTCGACGAGGTGCTCGCCGTTCCAGGCCTGCGCTCGTTCGGCACCTCCTCGCACACCGGCACCGAGTACTCGCAGGCCGATTACCTGGGGCCCTCGGCCATCGTGGTGGGGAACGAGGCGCACGGCCTCGACAGCGACACCGGTGTCGACGAGTGGGTCACCATCCCGCACGCCGGTCGCGCCGAGAGCCTGAACGTGGCCATGGCTGCCACGGTGCTGGTATTCGAAGTCGCCCGCCAACGGCGCGCTCGGTAACGTACGCAAACGCCGCTGAGCGGCTGTCACGAAAGCCCGATCCCATGCTGGACACAGTCACCGCTGCACGCGACGAAGCGCTCGAGCGCATCGCGGCGGCCGCAACACTCGACGACGTCGTGGCGCTCGACAGCGAACTGCTGTCGAAGCGCGGCGTGTTCGCCGGGTTCAAGACGGCGCTCGGTTCGCTCGCCACCGTCGACGACAAGAAGCAGGCCGGCCAGGCGCTGAACGCCGCCACCACCGTGGTCGCCGCCGCGCTCGAACAGCGTCGCACCGAGTTGTCGCGGGCAGCGCGGGCCCACCAGCTCGAAACCGAGCGGCTCGACCTCACCGAGGTCATCGGCGGCACCACGCGCGGCCACGCACACCTGGTCACCCAGGCCTGGCAGCGGCTCGAGGACGTGTTCATCGGCCTCGGCTTCCAGGTGGCCGAAGGCCCGGAGGTCGAGACCGACTTCTACAACTTCGAGGCGCTCAACATGCCGCGCAGCCATCCGGCGCGCAGCGGCTTCGACACCCTGTTCACCGACTACCGCGATGACGGCTCGGTGCTGCTGCGCACCCACACCTCGCCGGTGCAGATACGCGTGATGCAGTCCATCGCGCCGCCCATCTACATGGTGATGCCCGGACGCGTCTTCCGGCGCGACACGCCCGACGCCACGCACATGCCGGTGTTCCACCAGATCGAGGGCCTGGTCATCGACCGCGGCATCACGATGGCCCACCTCGCGGGCACCATCGACGCGTTCACGAAGGCATTCTTCGGCGGCGCGTTCACCAGCCGCCTGCGGCCCAACTACTTCCCCTTCACCGAGCCGTCGGCCGAGTTCGACATCCAACGGCCCGACGGCACCTGGATCGAGTTGGGCGGATGCGGCATGGTGCACCCCAACGTGCTGCGGGCCGGAGGCCTCGACCCCGAGGAGTGGAGCGGCTTCGCGTTCGGATTCGGTATCGACCGCATGGCGCGCGAGCGCCACGGCATCGACGACATCCGCGACATGTACAGCAACGACATCCGGTTCATCGAGCAGTTCTGAGGCGATCGACATGAAAGCTGTGCTCTCCTGGCTCAACGACCTGGCGCCCCTCGGTACCGACGCGTCGTCGCTCGCCCCCGTCCTCACCCGCCTCGGCATGCAGGTGGAGGAGGTGCTGACCGTCGGCTCCACGGTCGATGGCGTGATCACCGCCCGTGTGCTGCGCACCGAGCGCCACCCCGACGCTGCCAAGGTGCACCGCGTCTGGGTCGATGCCGGCGACGGCGTCGAGCGGCACGTCTGGTGCGGTGCGTTCAACATGCAGGCCGGCGACGTCATCCCATTGGCCACCCCTGGCACGGCCATGCCCGACGGGCGGCTCATCGAGCCGCGTCCCATCCTGGGCATCGAGTCGCAGGGCATGTTGTGCTCGGCGCGCGAACTGGGCCTCGGCGACGACCACTCCGGCATCCTCATCCTTCCTGCGCACACCCCGGTGGGTGTGCCCTACGGGCAGGCGCTCGATCTGGCTACGGAGATCGTGTTCGACATCGACCTCACCCGCAACCGACCCGACTGCTGGGGGCATCTCGGTCTCGCCCGCGACGTCGCCGCACATCTGGGCCTCCCACTCGCTGCGGCTCCGGCGGCGGTGCAGGCCGACGGGCCGACGCGCACAGCGACCGTCGAGGTGCTCGACGGCGAGCGCTGCCCGCGGTTCACCACGCTGGTGCTCTCGGGCGTGCAGGTGGGCGCCTCCACCCCGTGGATGGCGCGGCGGCTCCGTGCCGCCGGCATGCGGCCCATCAACAACGTCGTCGATGTCAGCAACTACGTGATGCTCGAACTGAACCAGCCGAACCACGCCTACGACCTCGACACCCTCGGTGGGCAGGGGTTCCGTGTACGGCGGGCGACGGAAGGCGAGTCGATGGTCACCCTCGATGGCACCGAGCGCACCCTCTCGGTCGACGACCTGCTCATCTGCGATGCGCTCGACGTGCCCATCGGCATCGCCGGTGTGATGGGTGGCCTCGACTCGGAGATCACCGACGCAACCACGGCCGTCGCGCTCGAGGTGGCCTTCTTCGAACAGACGGCCATCACCCGCACCATGAACCGGCTGGGTCTCCGTTCCGAGGCCTCGGGTCGGTTCGAGCGAGGCGTCGACCCCTACGGCGCCGAACGCGCGCAGGCCCGCTTCGTCGAGTTGCTCCGCGAGACCTGCCCCGACCTGGTGGTGCACGAGGGCGCAGCCGACGCCCGTCATGCGTCGTTGTACCCACAACTCCGTCCGGTGGCGGTGCGGGTGAGCCAGGTCAACCGCCTGCTCGGCACCTCGCTCGACGCCGCCGACATCCAGCGGCTCATCGCCCCGATCGGATACACGGTGGTCGACCAGCAGGGCGACGCCCTCACGGTGGAGTTGCCGTCGTGGCGGCCCGACAGCCACGGCGAGATCGACGTCGTCGAAGAGGTCGCCCGCCACTACGGCTACGACACCATCGGTACAGCGGTGCCCAACTCGACCATGCACGGTCGGCTCAGCCCGGTACAGCAGCGCCGCCGGATGCTGCGTGACGTGCTGCTCGGCGCAGGGGCCAGCGAGGCGATCACCGACTCGTTCCTCCGCCAGGCCGACCTGGCCGGGGCACACCTCGCCGACGACGCCATCCGCATCACCAACCCTCTGGTCGCCGACGAAGACATCCTGCGTCCGTCGATGCGACCCGGTCTGCTTCGCGCCGTGGCGTTCAACGAGTCGCACCGCCGGCCCGGTGTGTCGCTGTTCGAGATCGGCCACGTCTACCCACCCGGTCAGCGCACCGACGACCTGCCACCCGAGTTCGACGGCCTGGCTGTCGCCCTCGCCGGCCAGGAGGCGCCCGCCGCCATGGCGCTGTGGCGCGAGGTGTCGCGGGCGCTCGGCGTGGGGGCTCGGGTCGACCAGCAACAGGTGCCCGCCGGCATGCACCCCACCCGGTCGGCCACGCTGTCGATCGGACGCGATGTCGTCGGTGCGGTTGGTGAGATCCATCCCGACGTGCTCGACGCATTCGGTGTCGCCCAGCGGGTGGCCTGGCTCGAACTCGACCTCTCCCGACTGCTGGCCATCGAACCGAAGATCGTGCAGTGGAAGGCGGTCAGCCGATATCCGTCGACCGACCTCGACTTCGCTTTCGTGGTTCCCGACGGCATCTCGGCCGAGCGGGTCGACAAGAGCATCCGCCAGGCTGCCGCTGGTCTGCTGGTCGACCTGGCGTTGTTCGACGTGTTCCGGGGAGCGGGTGTGCCCGATGGCTCGCGCAGCCTGGCCTACCGCCTGCGCTTGCAGGCCTTCGACCGCACCCTCACCGACACCGACATCGCCGCTGTCCGCGACAAGGTGGTCGCCTCGGTGGCCAAGATGGGCGTTGCCCTACGCGCCTGATGCGCACCGCCCCGATCAGTTGGCCGACAGGTCGTCGGGCGCGTCGGCGAACCACGCGGTGGTACCGCCCTGGCGACGCACGACGGTGCGCCAGAGGGCGCCGGGCTCGGCTGTGAAGACGTCGGTGGGCAGGGCGTCGAACACCATCCAGGCGCCGACATCGAGCTCGCCCTCGAGTTGCCCGGCGCTCCATCCGCTGTAGCCGCGGAACACGCGCACCTGGTGCAGCGCGGCGCCCACCTCGTCGGGCGGCACGGTGAGGTCGACCGTGCCGATGTCGGAGGTTACGCCACCCCATCCGCTGCCCGTTCCCACCGTGGCGGCGGCGAGCGCGATGAGTGAATCACCGCCCACCGGCCCGCCGGTGTGGAGTCGTGCTGGGGGAGCGAGCAGTGGCTCCCACGAAGCAAGTGCGTCGATTCCCGAGGCGAGCGCGTCGAGCGTTCGGAACACCTCGTCGAACCGGTTCAGGACCACGCCGATGGCACCTTCGTCATTGTGTTCGAGCATGAACACGACTGTGCGGTCGAAGTTCGGATCCTCGAGCGGTGGGGTGGCCACCAACAGGCGCCCTCGTGTCGAACGGTCGGGAATCACGCCCTCAGTCTGGCGCGCTGGATCGTGGTCGCGACATCTGGTCGACGAGTACAGTTCCCGCGTGGTGGGGGGACGGGCCGACGAGAGCACAGCGGGGGGCAACGGTCGTTCGCGTCCGGTCGGCCTCGACGTTGCCGGGGCCGACCTGGCGGTCGCCCGCATGGGCGTGCGTGCTGCGTTCTCGAACCGCATGGCGCACCTCGGCCGTTGGGTGCGCGATTCGCCGGGGCCGGTCTGGTGGTCGGCGGACGGTGTGCTCGACACGCTCGTCGCTCGCGATCTCGACCAGCACGACCGGGTGTCGGCGGTACTGGCCGTACCCGGGTGGTTCGGGTTCGCCGATCGCGCCGCAGTGCGCCGCAGTCTCGAGACCGAGCGGCATCAGATCGCTGTTGTCGTCGCGTCGTCCACCGCTGCGGCCGTCCATGCGGCAGCGAACGGATTGCTCCCGTCGGGCACGGGTCGAGTCATCGCTGTCGATGTGGCGACCGGTCTCACGGCGAGTCTGGTGTCGATCAGCAGCGACGGCATCGTGGAGCACGGAGTCGCCGGACTCGCGCCCTCGACGCTCGACCGCACCGACCTCCTCGATGACGCGGTGGCCGCGATGATCTCCCGCCTCGTCGAGCGGTGCTCGGACACCATCGAGTACACGGGCGAGCATTCAGCGTCGTCCACCACGGCGTCGGTCGACGCGCTCCTCGTGGTCGCCGACGAACCGCAGTCGCTGCTCGCACGGTGTGTTGCAGACCGCCTTGCCGCGGTGGGCGCTGCCCTGTGGCCCCCGATCGAGCCGCTCGTCATCGAGCGCGCCGGATCGGTGGCCGAGGGAGCGGTGCTCCTGGCAGACCCGTCGGCTCCAGGGCTCACCTGTGCCGCGCCCTGTGGGTTGGGTGTCCTCGTGCAGGACGCCGACGAGGTGCGCGTGCTCGCCGTGCTCGGGGCCGGGGCGGCCGTGCCGGTGGTGGTGAGTTCGCTGTTCGCCGGAGCCGAATCGGGTGCGGGTGATGGTGCCGAGGTGGTGGTCGAGTGGGTGGAGATCCATGCCGACCCCAGTCGTCCGCCGTCACGGGCGTTGGTGGCCCGCGGCGTGGGCGAGTTGCTGCCGACGATCACCTCGCCCCAAGGGGTGCTGGAGGTCGATCTCCTCGTCGGCTCCGACGGCGGGCTCACGCCGCTTCCGGCGTCGTGCTGGGTGGTCGAAGCCGGGCTCCCGCAGGTGCGCACGACGTCGACGGCTGCGGCAGCACCGCTGGCCGTTCAGCCGTCTGTCGTCCCCTCGCTCGATGTTGCGAGCGGTGCCGCGCCGTGGTCCGGTGATGCCGAGTCGGCCGGCGCGGGCCTGTCGGATCCGGTCCTGGAGGAACTGGCTCGGGCCGAGGCATCGGCGGTGTCGCTGAGCGAGGCGCTGGTGTGCTGTGAACGCCTTGTCTCACGCGAGGTCGGCACCGATGTCGCCATCCGGTCGGCGTACGACCTGCTCGGTTGCGCCGACGGGGCAGATGTCGGTGAGCTCCGCGCCGCAGCGCGACGCCTGGAGGGGGCGATGGCGCGGCGCCCGTCGGGTGATGCGCTGGCAGGTGCGGTCGAGGAGGCGGTCCGTGCGGTGCGACGCTCGTTCACCGACCCGGCAGCGGGCCGGTACTTCGGTGGGTCGCGGCTCGAGATCGAAGCGGAACTCGTCCATGTCGTCGAGCACCTGCTGCTCGTGGTGGGTGAGGTCAGTGCCATCGAACGTCGGCGGGCGGCGGCCGACGCGCGGGCATCGGGTCTGCCGCCCGACCGCATCGAGGCCATGCTCACCGCAATGCTCGGCCCCCTCCCTGCGCGCGATGACAGCGACATGCCCGGCGGCGATCAGCCGACCTCCGAGGCCGTGGTGTCGGTCGATACCGGTGATGGGCGCCTCACGCTGACCGGGTCCGCTCTCGATGGTACCGTCCTCGACGGCGCCGTACTCATTCGGGTGGTGATGGCGGGCGTCCGGGTGGTGGCATGAACATGCATCACCCTGTATGATCATGCTGTGTCCCCTTCTTCTGCCGAGGCTCCCATTCGCTCCGTGGCGGTGATCGGCGCGTCGGGCTACACCGGCGCCGAACTGCTCCGACTCGTTGCCCAGCATCCGTCGTTCCGCCTGGTCGCTGCCACCGGCGACAGCCAGGCGGGCTCGCTCGCCGCGACGCTCTATCCGAGTCTCACGGCCGCCTATCCCGATCTCGTGTTCAGCGAGTTCGATCCCGATGCCGTCGACGGCGTCGACGTCGTGTTCCTCGGGCTGCCCCACGAGGCCAGCATGGAGCTCGTGCCACAGCTCGAAGGTCGGGTGGGCTGCATCGTCGACCTCTCCGCTGCATACCGCCTGAAGGACGCGTCGTTGTACCCGCAGTGGTACGGCTTCCAGCACGACCAGCCAGCAGCGCTCGGCCGAGCGGTGTTCGGCCTGCCCGAGCTGTACCGCGAGCACATCGCCGGGGCATCGCTCGTCGCCACCCCCGGATGCCACGTCACCGCAGCCACGCTGGCGCTGGCGCCGCTGGTGGCGGCCGGACTGGTGGAACCCACCGGCATCGTGGTCGACAGCATCACCGGTGTCAGTGGTGCGGGGCGGGCGCTCAAGCACTCGTCGCAGTTCTGCACGGCCGACGAAGACGTGCAGGCGTACGGCCTGCTCGACCACCGCCACACGCCCGAGATCGAACAGGTGCTCACGGAAGCGCTCGTGGCCGGCGGCGGATCGGGGGCCTGCCAGGTGCTGTTCACCCCGCACCTCGCACCCCTCAACCGCGGCATTCTCGCCACCTGCTACGCGCGCCCCACCGGGCCCACGAGCAGCGAACAGTTGCTGGCCGCCATGGCCCGGCACTACCGCGACGAACCGTTCGTGGTGGTGCGCCCTGCATCGCCCTCCACGAAGGCGGCGATGGGGACGAACACCTCGTTCCTCACGGCGCGCTACGACGAACGCACCGGCACCGTCGTGGCCATCTGCGCCATCGACAACCTGTGCAAGGGCGCCAGCGGCGGTGCGGTGCAGGCCGCCAACGTGGCCCTCGGCATCGACGAGACCGCCGGACTGCAGAAGGTGGGGTTGTTCCCGTGAGCGCAGCAGAACGTGCGGCCGTCCTCGTCGAGGCGCTGCCCTACATCCAGCGTTTCGCCGGCCAGGTGGTAGTGGTGAAGTACGGCGGCAATGCGCTCGCCGGCGCCACCGACGACGACGCCCTCGCCCTGTTCGCCCAGGACCTGGTGCTGATGCGAGCGGTCGGGATGCGGCCGGTGGTCGTGCACGGTGGCGGACCGCAGATCAGCGATCTGATGACCCGGCTGGGGAAGACCACCGAGTTCCGCAACGGCCTCCGGGTCACCGATGCCGAGACCGTCGACATCGCCCGCATGGTGCTGATCGGTCAGGTGAACCCGCAACTCGTGTCGGCGTTGAACGTCCACGGCCCGGTCGCCGTCGGCGTGTCGGGCGAAGACGCCGGGCTCATCCGTGCGGTAGCGCGCGACCCCGAACTCGGCTTCGTCGGCGATGTCGCCGCCATCAACCCGGTCATCCTGCAGAGCCTCATCGACGACCAGTTCATCCCGGTGGTCGCCACCATCGGCACCGATGCGGCCGGACAGGCCTACAACATCAACGCCGACACCGTTGCCGGGGCCATCGCCGAATCGCTCGGTGCCGAGAAGCTCGTCTACCTCACCGACATCGAGGGCCTGCGGCGGTTGGTCGACGACCCAGCGAGCCTCATCCGCCAGACCACTCCCGACGAACTCGACGCCCTCGTCGCGGAGGGCATCATCGCCGGCGGCATGATCCCGAAAGTCGCCAGTTGCGTCGCCGCGGTGCGCGCCGGCGTGCGCCGGGCCCACATCCTCGACGGCCGCATCCCGCATGTGCTGCTGCTCGAACTGTTCACCGACGAAGGGATCGGCACCATGGTCCGACAGGAGCACGACGTATGAGCACCCATGCATTCGACACCGCTGCCGCTGGACCGGCCTGCCCGTTCATGCCGGTGTTCGGCGCACCTCAGGTGATGTTCGTCCGCGGCAGCGGCACCGAACTCTTCGACGTCGACGGCAAGCGCTACCTCGACTTCTTGTGCGGCCTCGCCGTCACCTCGCTCGGGCACTGTCATCCGGCGGTCACCGCCGCCATCACCGAGCAGGCGGGGCGCCTGTTGCACGTCAGCAACTTCTTCACCAACGACGCCGCCACCCGGGCCGCGCTCGACGTCGTCGGCCTGCTGCACGAGACCACCGGCGCTGTCGGCCAGGTGTTCTTCTGCAACTCGGGTGCCGAGGCGAACGAGGCGGCGCTCAAACTGGCCCGCAAGTTCGGCGGCCGCGGCCGCCATGCCGTGGTCAGTGCGTTGGGCAGCTTCCACGGACGCACCCTGGCGGCCCTCGCCGCCACCGGGCAGCCCGCCAAGCACGAACCGTTCTTCCCGATGCCCGATGGTTTCCGTCACGTCGCCTTCGGCGACCTCGACGCGATGGCGGCCGCCATCGACCCCACGGTGTCGGCCATTCTCATCGAGACCGTGCAGGGCGAGGGCGGTGTGGTGCCGGCCGAGGTCGAGTACCTCCGGGGCATCCGCAACCTGTGCGACGAACGCGGCTTGCTGATGATCGTCGACGAGGTGCAGACGGGTTTCGCTCGCACCGGGCGCTGGTTCGGGTTCGAACATGCGGGCGTCGTGCCCGATGTGGTCACCATGGCCAAGGCGATGGGCAACGGCTTCCCGGTGGGTGCCCTCTGGGCCAAGCGCGAGGTCGCTGCCGTGTTCCAACCCGGCGACCACGGCAGCACCTACAGCGGCACCGCCATCGCCACCGCCGTGGTCAGCGCCGTCATCGCCGAGATGCGCCGAATCGACGCCCCGGCGCTCGCCGAGCAGCGTGGCGCCTACCTGCGCGACCGGCTGGCAGCGCTACCGGGCGTGTCGATGGTGCGGGGCCGCGGCCTCCTGCTCGCCGCCGAACTCGACGGCGGACGCGACGCCAAGGCCGTCTACACCGAACTGCTGTCGCGTGGTCTGGTCACCAACCCGGTCACCGCCACCGCACTCCGGTTGGCGCCGCCGATCACCGTCAGCGAGGCCGAGATCGACGAAGCGATCGCCATCATGGCGGGGGTCCTGTCATGACCGAGTCGTTCCTCGACATCGCCGTCAGCGGGCACCAGACGGTTCGCGACATGCTGACGCTCGCCCAGCGGCCGATCGCCGACCTCGGCGCACCGCTTGTCGGCCAGGGAGTTGCCCTCATCTTCGAGAAGCCCTCGAACCGCACCCGGCACAGCATGGAGATGGCGGTCGTCCAACTCGGTGGTCACCCGGTGTACACGCGCGGTGAAGAGATCGGCTTCGACACCCGCGAACCGGTGGAGGACATCGCCCGCATCATGGCCGGCTACCACGGCATCATCGCCGCTCGTGTGTTCGCGCACAGCACGGTCGAGCGGCTCGCCGCGGCCAGCGCCGTGCCGGTGGTGAACATGCTCAGCGACCACAGCCATCCGCTGCAGGGCCTGGCCGATGCGCTCACCATGCAGCAGGCGCTGGGCCGACTCGCCGGCCGGACGGTGGCCTTCGTGGGCGACTACAACAACGTGTCCCGCTCCTTGGCCGAGATCGCCGTGATGGAGGGGATGCATGTCCGCCTCGGATGTCCGGCGGGCTGGGACGCATCACCCGAGGAGCTGGCGTCGATCGACGCCCTCGGCCCCGGCACCATTGTGCAGACCACCGATCCGGCCGAGGCGGTGCGCGGAGCCGACGTCGTGCACACCGACACCTGGACATCGATGGGACGCGAGGCCGAGAAGGAACGGCGGGCGATGATCTTCAGTTCCTACCAGGTGAACGCCGCGCTGATGGCGCACGCCGCACCCGACGCATGGTTCATGCACTGCCTGCCCGCCTACCGTGGGTTGGAGGTGACGGCCGAGGTCATCGACGGCCCTCGTTCACTCGTCATCGCCCAGGGACACAACCGCATGCACACCGCCAGGGGAGCCCTCGCCTGGCTCGCAGGAGTCCGTCCATGACCACCAAGGTGCAGCGCCAGCAGGCAATCGCCCGCCTCATCGGTAGGCATCCGGTCACCAGCCAACCGCAGTTGGTCGAGTTGCTCGGCGGCGAGGGCATCTCCGCCACCCAGGCCACGGTGTCTCGCGACCTCGACGATCTCGGCGCAGTGAAGGTGCGCGTGCCGGGAGGCGACACCGTGTACGCCATTCCCGAGTACGAGCCGGCGCGCCTCGCCCCGGAAGACCATCTCCGTCGGGTCCTGGGCGAGTGGGTCGCCGAGGTGCGCTCGTCGGGCAATCTGGTCGTGCTGCGCACACCGCCCGGCTGCGCCCACGTGGTGGCCTCGGCGCTCGACCGCGCCAGTCTGGCGGGTCTGCTGGGCACCGTGGCGGGCGACGACACGCTGCTCTGCGTGGCCGACGAACAACTCGGTGGTCCGGCACTCGCGTCGTTCCTCCGCGACCTGGCAGGCCTGTCGTGACCGGCGCCGAACACACCGCTGCGGGTGGCCACACACTGTGGCACGGCCGATTCGAGGGGGGTCCGGCGGCCGAACTGATGGCCTACACCGAGAGCCTCTCGTTCGACCAGCGGCTGTGGCCCGACGACATCGAGGGCTCACGCGCCCATGTGCGCGGCCTCGCCCGATCAGGCATCATCAGCGATCTCGAGCGCGACCAGGTACTGGCAGCGCTCGACACGGTGGCGTCGGAACTCGGCGCCGGCACGTTCGCCTTCGCGCCGAGCGACGAAGACATCCACACGGCTGTCGAGCGACGCGTCACCGAGCTGGCGGGTGCCGCCGGCGCGAAGCTGCACACCGGCCGCAGCCGCAACGACCAGAGCGCCACCGACGTGCGCCTGTGGTGCAAGCGCGAACTGATGGTCGTCGCCCGCAGGGTCGTCGACCTGCAGGTGGTGCTCCTGCAACGCGCCGACGACGCAGGTGAGGTGTACCTGCCCGGTTACACCCATCTCCAGCGGGCGCAGCCGGTGCTGCTGGCCCACCATCTGCTGGCGCACGGCTGGGCCCTCGGTCGCGACGTCGACCGCCTGCTCGACGCACTCGACCGCATCGACGTCTCGCCGCTCGGGGCGGGTGCGCTGGCGGGCTCGTCGCTACCCCTCGACCCCGACGGCAACGCCGCCGATCTCGGCTTCGCCCGCCGCTTCGAGAACTCGCTCGATGCCGTCGGTTCGCGCGATCACATCGCCGAGGCGTTGTTCGTGCTCACCCTCATCGCCATCGACCTGTCGCGCATCGGCGAGGAGTTCGTGCTGTGGACCACCGACGAGTTCGGGTTCGCCCGTCTCGACGACGGGTACGCCACCGGTTCGTCGATGCTGCCGCAGAAGAAGAACCCCGACATCGCCGAACTCGCTCGAGGCAAGGCCGGACGAATCATCGGCGATCTCACCGGCTTTCTCGCCACCATGAAAGGCCTACCCCTCAGCTACAACCGCGACTATCAGGAGGACAAAGAGCCCCTGTTCGACGCGGTCGACCAGGTTCGCCTGGCCCTCCGCGCCGTCACCGGCATGATCGCCACGGCCACCTTCGTGACCGAGCGGATGCAGGCGGCGGCCGACGCCGAGACCACCGCAGCCACCGATCTGGCCGAGTGGTTGGTGCAGCGCGGTACCCCGTTCCGCGACGCGCATGCCGTCGTCGGCGCGCTGGTGCGGCGCACCCTCGCGGGGGAGGCCAGCCTGCGTGATCTCGTCGCCGCCGACCCCGCGCTCGGCCCCGACGCTGCAGCGCTTGTGGCGCCTGGTGTGTCGGTTCGCCGTCGCACCACACCTGGTGGGGCAGGTCCCGGTCCGGTGGCCGAGCAGCTCGAGCGATTCCGGCGCCGGGTGGGCGAGCTGCGTGCAGCGGTTGCCGACGACGTTCGCTGAACGCGACGCGCTCGTCGTCGCGCCTGAGTTGCTGAACAAGGTGCTGGTCGTCGGCGGGCGAAGGGCGCAGATCGTCGAGGTCGAGGCCTACACCGCCGACGATCCGGCCAGTCACTCGTTCCGCGGCTGCACGGCGCGGAACGCGTCGATGTTCGGGCCGGCCGGTCACTGGTACGTGTACCTCATCTACGGCATGCACCATTGTCTGAATCTGGTCACCGGTGCCGAGGGCGATGGTCAGGCGGTGCTCATCCGTTCCGTGCTCATAGAGGGTGTCCCTCCCGGCCGAACCCGCGGGCCCGGACGGTTGTGCCGCGAATTGGGGATCGACCGGTCGATCGACGGCGTCGAGGCGTTCGTCGCCGACGATGGCATGGCGCCACCGGCTGAGCCGGTCGTGACACCTCGCATCGGCATCAGCAAGGGTGTCGACCTGCCTCGGCGGTGGCTGGTGGGGTGACCTGCGCTCAGGCGCCTGTGTGTTCCCAGTGCATCCAGTACCCGTGCGGATGACAGGTGGCCAGGCGCTGCACCTCGCGCCGTCCGCTGCGCCAGCGGACCACCGACAGCACCGTGAGTTCCTCGGCGGGGTCGCTGGTGGGGATGGGCAGACCGACCGTCTGTGCCGGGCTCTCTGCGAGCACCCACGACAGATCGAAGCGTTCGCCCAGTTCGTCGAGCGTTGCCACATATCGCAGCCGGGCGTGTGGTGTGAGGTAGTTCAGCACCCAACTGTTGTGGATGGTGGGGTGGCCCGCCGCGGCCGCTTCGACCACCGTGGCCGCCAGGTCGTCGACCGCATCGCCGCGGCGCACCACGGGCTGCACACTGCGAGCGAGAGCGATGGCGGCCACGAGCCGTTCGAACCGGTCGATCTGGTCGGGCCACACGCAGGCCTCGAGCCAGCGCAGCGCATCGTCGTCGTCGAGATCGATGGGGAAGGCGTCGATGCCGACAGCGGCAGCAATGCGGGGGAGCACGTCGGGTACGGGCACCGGACCGCGTGTGCTGCATGCGAGGTGCACGGTCGAGACGGGCCCTCGCGAACCCCCCGGTTCGTACGTGTACCGGAACCGGTCGAGCAGCAGATTCAGTCCGGCGCTTGCCCCGACATCGATCAACGACAGCGGACCCACCTCGGCGTCGAGCGAGGCCAGGGCCGGCACGAACAATGCGCAACGGCCCACTTCGTTGGTCTGCGTATGACGAGTGGCGATGGTGGCGCGGATCGCCTCGGCGCGCCGCAGGGCGAACTCGCGGAACGCGGCGAACGCATCGCCCTCGGCGGGGCCCTCGTGGAGGTTCGGATAGAAGCGCGCGAGCGCCGGCTCGCGGGCGCGCAGCAGTTCGTGGTGCACGGCCGCGAACAGCAGCACCGGAATGGCTTGTTCGTCGGGTGCCGCCTGCAGCAGCGCACAGACCTCGGGGTCGTCGGCGATGGCCAGGGCGAGCCTGCGGTACAGGGGGGCCCGTGTCGCCGAGGTGTCGGCGAACGACCGGAACCGCTCGGCCAACGTGTCCGTGGAGACCATCGCCCCGACACTAGTGCCAGGGTCGTCGGCTCGAATCGGCCGCGTGATCCGGGCCGTGAACTGGCAACATGGAGAACCTATGGATCTGCTCGCCGATCTCGAGGCCCGCGGCCTCGTCCACGACACCACCGACCGCGAAGCGCTGCGCGCCCGGCTCGCCGCAGGTCCCATCGGGCTCTACATCGGCTTCGACCCCACCGCCGACTCGTTGCACGTGGGTCACCTCGTCGGCCAGCTCTACATGCGCCGGTTCCAGATGGCCGGCCACCGTCCGTTCGCGCTCGCTGGTGGTGCCACCGGCATGATCGGCGACCCGGGTGGCCGCAGCGAGGAACGCAACCTGCTCGACGCCGACACCCTGCGCCACAACGTCGAGAGCATCAAGCGTCAGCTCTCGAGCCTGCTCGACTTCGAGCCCGGCCCGTACCAGGCCACGCTCGTCAACAACGCCGACTGGACCTCGTCGGTGAGCATGCTCGAGTTCCTCCGCGACGTGGGCAAGCACTTCACCGTGAACCAGATGATCGCCAAGGACTCGGTGCGCAGCCGCATCGAGAGCGAGCACGGCATCTCGTACACCGAGTTCAGTTACATGCTGTTGCAGGCCAACGACTTCCGGCACCTGTTCGAGGCCTACGGAGTCGAACTGCAGGCGGGCGCCAGCGACCAGTGGGGCAACATCACCGCGGGTGTCGAACTGGTGCGCCGCCGTCTCGGCAAGCAGGCCTTCGCCGCCACCCATCCGCTGATGGTGAAGAGCGACGGATCGAAGTTCGGCAAGTCAGTCGGTGGCGCCGTGTGGCTCGATCCGGCGCGCACATCGCCCTACCAGTTCCGCCAGTTCTGGATGCAGACCGAGGACCAGATGGTGGGCACCTACCTGCGGATGCTGTCGCTGCAACCGCTCGCCGACATCGAAGCACTCATCGCCGATCACGCAGCGGCTCCCGAACGCCGTCTGGCCCAGCGAGCGCTGGCCGACGAGCTCACGGCGCTGGTCCACGGTGTCGACGCTGCCCGTGCTGCCGAGGCGGCCGCCGGCGTGCTGTTCGGCGGCGATCCCACGAACGCTTCGGCCGACGCGCTGGCCGTCGTGGCCGCCGAGGTGCCAACGGTGCCCGTCCCCGCCGACCTCGATGGCCGCCGGGTGCACGAGCTGCTCGTGGAGGCAGGAGTCGCCAAGTCGAACGGTGAGGTCACCCGTCTGCTCGCCCAGGGCGCGGTCCGGGCAGGAAATCGCGTCCTCGAGGCTGATGGACTGTTGCAGACGTCAGACCTGCTCGCGGGCGGTATCCTGCTGATCCGGAAGGGCAAGCGCGACTTCGTGGTCGGAAAAGTTTTGGCCTGAGGTTGCCAGCCCCGAGGAGCACCGCTAACGTTGCAACTCGCCTCGGGGAGCGGTAATCGCTCCGGAGAGAAGCACCAACGCCGGTCCGCCGGTGAGTGCACGAGCTACGGCTCCTTGAAAACAGAAGAGAAGATAGAACGCCAGTGCGGGCAGCACGGCGGTGGGCGCTTGCGTCCGCCTCTGGAGCTGTCTGTCAATTCACAAGTCCTCCGATCCCAATCGGAGGCAATCAGCCGGAACGTGGTGTCATCCAGCGTGAGCTATTCCCTCACGTGACATCACCGGCTCTCAAGCGAACGCCCCGGGTAACCGGGCTTGTTCTTGTTGGAGAGTTTGATCCTGGCTCAGGACGAACGCTGGCGGCGTGCTTAACACATGCAAGTCGAACGAGGCCCATCCAGTAGCAATACTGGGGAAGGCCTAGTGGCGAACGGGTGAGTAA
>JBIIDH010000171.1:0-4720 GCA_044238435.1 Ilumatobacteraceae bacterium
TATCCGTCGCGCTCAGTGGTCTTCACCTGGACGATGCGAGCCGGCTCGACGCGCAGCACGGTGACGGGCACGACCTTGTCGTTCACCCACACCTGGCTCATGGCGACTTTTTCGCCAACGATCGCTTGCAGTGCCATATCGGCAGCCTCTTCGGTCGGACCCGGCCGGAGCCGGGCGATGGTTCACCTTGTTGCACGGCTCTGTGGGTACAGGTGCCGTTCACGACAATGCTCCGCTGGTCGCGAGACCGGCGGAGCACCGACTTGCGTTGCGCCGTGTGGTCCCCTACGCGAACGAAGGGCGCACCCGGACGGAAATTGACTTCGCAACGCTACCGGCGACGGGGCGCTCGCGCCAACCCGCATCGCCGAACTCCTCGGCGACTCCCGTCCGGCGACAACGAACCGCACCTCGGACACCCCGTCCACCCGCACCCGGCCCACATACACTCAGGGCGGTGATCATCGTCGACTCCGCGCTACGCGAACGTGAGCGCACCGGCAACCCGGTACGCGTCGGCGTCTTCGGTGCCGGTTCGATGGCACGCGGATTCGTCAACCAGGTCACCAACGCCGTACCGGGCATGGTGGTTGCCGCCATCTCCAACCGCACCGTCGAGCGGGCGGCCGATGCCTACCGCGTCGCAGGTGCGCCGGCTCCGGCCGTCGCCGACGACCTCGCCGCGCTCGACGCCGCGGTCGCCGCTGGCCGACCGGTGGTCACCGACAATGCCGTCCTCCTGGCCCAGTGCGAGCAGATCGACTGTCTCATCGACATCACCGGGGCCATCGAGTTCGGGGCCGCCATCGCGCTCGAGGCCATCGCCAACGGCAAGCACATGGTGCTGATGAACGCCGAGGTCGATGCCACGATCGGGCCCGTCCTCCACGATCGGGCCCGAGCCGCAGGCGTCGTCTTCACCTGTGTCGACGGCGACCAGCCGGGCGCGCAGATGAACCTCTTCCGCTTCGTGCAGTCGCTGGGCATGGTGCCCCGGGTGCTCGGCACGGTGAAGGGACTGCACGACGAGCACCGCACACCCACCACGGAGGCGGGATCCGCCGAGCGGTGGAACCAGGAGGTCACGATGGCCACCTCGTTCGCCGACGGTTCGCGGACGAACTTCGAGCAGTGCATCGTCGCCAACGCCACCGGGCTCACGGTCGCCCGACGCGGCATGTTGCGCTACGACCACACCGGCCATGTCGACGGCCTCACCACGCGCTACGACCTCGACATGCTGCGCGAACTCGGCGGCATCGTCGACTTCGTCGTCGGGGCGAAGCCCGCCGTCGGTGTCTTCTGCCTCGCCGAGCAGCCCGACGCCCGCCAACTGCAACACCTCGAGCGCTACGAACTGGGCACCGGTCCGCTCTACAGCTTCTTCCACCCCTACCATCTCCGCCATCTCGAGGCACCGCTCACCGTGGCCCGCGTGGTGCTGTTCGGCGACGCGTGCGGCCAGCCGCTGGCCGGGCCCACGGTGGAGGTGATCGCGGTCGCCAAACGCGACCTACGGGCAGGCGAGACCCTCGATTCGTACGGCGGGTACATGACCTACGGGCAGGCGGAGAGGACGGCCGTCGTCCAGCGCCAGCGACTCGTCCCCGAAGGCCTGGCGGCAGGTTGTCGGCTGCTCCGCGATGTTCCGCGCGACACCGCACTGCGTTGGGACGACGTGGTGGCACCGAGCGACCAGCTCGCCCACCGGCTCTACGCCGACCAACAGCGCCGCTTCCCCATCTGACGTCCTGAGCAGCATCGCCGCGGCGCGGCTCAGATCGTCAGGCGGTAGAGACGCCGCACGTTGCCACCCAGCAGCGCGGCACGGGTCGGCTCGCTCAGCGGCTCGACCAACCGGGTGAGGGCGTCGACCCACGTGCCCGGGTGGTCGGGGTGCGGGTAGTCGGTGGCCCACATGAAGCACTGCGCACCGACGTGATCCATGATGAGCGGCGCGGCGGTCTCGTCGGGATCTCCGCTCAGGAAGCACTGCCGGGCGAACAGCTCGCTCGGACGGGTACTGATGGGCAGGCCGCGGGCGCTGATGGTCTCGAACACGGCATCGGCCCGGTCGAGGAACGACCCGATCCACCCCATCCCGCTCTCGAGCACACCGAGCCGCAGCTCGGGGAACCGCTCGAGCGTGCCGTGGGTGAAGAAGCTCAGCAGCGCCTGCTGGCTGCCCTGGCGGAGCATGACGTTGTAGTGGAACTCGGCGGCACGACCGAACCCGTCGAAGCGCACGGGCGTGCAGTACCCCGGCTCGTAGGTGGGGTGCACGGCCACCGGCACGTCGAGCTCCACGGCCGTGCGCCACAGCACGTCGTGATCGGGGTGACCGTGGGCCTTGCGGCTGTGGGTGAAGGGTGCCACCCAGGCCCCCACGCAGCCGTCGGCGACAGCGCGCCGCAACTCGCGGGCTGCCGCATCAGGGTCGAGCAGGCTGAGGTGCGCCACCGGGTTCAGCCGCCCACCCGAGTCGCGACAGAAGTCGGCGATCCACCGGTTGTAGGCGCGGCAGTAGGCGTCGGTGAGGGCCGGGTCGGTCACCTCGCACTCCCACAGCAGTTCCACCGTGCCGTACAGCAGCACGCCGTCGAGGTGCTCCTTGTCGAGCAGCGCCAACCGCTCACTCGGATCGCCCGCCCCGTACGGGATCGAGTCCATATAGCGCCGGTCGGGCGACGGTCGCGGATCGTCCTCCCCCATCGCCCCCATCAGCGAGATCACACCACGGACGGTGCGTTCGCTCGAGCGACCGTCGATGCGCAGGTACTCCAGCCCGTCGGCATCGACGTCGATCCCCATGGCGCGGTCACGGAACGCCGGGTCGATGTAGCGCTCCCACAGCCAGTCGGGTTCCAGCAGGTGACCGTCGGCGTCGATGGTGCCGTCGTAGGGAAAGGACTTGATCTCGTACACGGTGCCCCCTCGCGAACGCGCCGACCCCCATCGGCGCACACCGCGACGCTATCCCACCGTGCCGACCGCCTGCTCTGCGCGCTCAGGGGAAGCGCGCCGCCAACCACTCGGCGACGATGGCCAAGGCCTCGCGCCGGTGCCCCTCGAGGTAGTGGGGCGCACCCTTCAGTTCGACATACGTGGTGTCGGCTGCACCGGCGTTCGCCACGATCTCCTTGGCCTGCCACACCCTGATCTCGGTGTCGGCCGTGGGGTGCACGAGGATGGTGGGCACCGTCACCCGAGGCATCGTGTCGGCCAACTTGGCGTGGCTCGACAGGCCCGACCAGGTGCTCAACCAGCCGCGGCTCGTCATCATCCGGGCCAGGCCACCGCGCCCGTAGTTGGCGTCGAACGGGTCGGGGAACGCGAACAGCGAGCCCATCGGTCGCTCGTCGGGATCGATCGACAGGTCGAGATACGCCGGGTCGGCGAGCGTGCGATAGATGGTGTGATAGCGACTGAACACGGCCCGCCGACGCTGCTCGCGCCACGCGGCCGGGGCGGCGTCTTTGTCGATGGAACGCAACCGGCCGGCAGCCTCGGTGGCGTCGGCGATCGCCGCCTTCGCGATGGCATCGATCCGCGCCACTCGGGCCACCTGGGCAGCCCGGTAGGTACGCAGCCAGTCGGGGTCGTACTCACAGGGTTGCGGCCACGGGCGCCACCCGTTGTCGGGGTGGTACATGTCGAGTTCCGGCACGGTGCTGAACGGGTCGTCCTCGTCGGCCACGCTCGGGTCGATCACCTGCAGCATGAACACGCCCTCGCCGGGGTGGGCGGCCATCCCGATCCAGCCGTCGCCGATGCCCAGCTCGGCCTGAGCGAGCGCCATCAGGCTGCCCCCGCCGCTGTTGCCCAGCAGCACTACCGCCTCGGCGCCCCGCCGCTTCATCTCCTCGTACGCCGTGTTCACGTCGACGATGCACTGCTCGTGCAGGCAGTCGGTGTCGTTGTTCATGTAGCGGGTGCCGAAGCCCAGCACTGCGTATCCGGCCGCGGCCAGCAGCGGGCAGGCGTAGTGCACGCTGAAGTCACCCCGCGGATGGGTGAGGATGACGGCCGTCTTCCACGGCCTGCCGTTCGGCGGGGTCCACAGCAGTCCCCGCACCAACCCACCGTCGGGCGACACCAACCGGATCGACTCGCGAGGTATCTCGACCCCAGGGTCGTCCTCGGCGAGTGGCCAGTAGTTCAGGCCGAACGGTCGGCGGCCGCCGAGGTGTACATCGAGGTCCTGCATGCACCGAGCGTAGGGGCCACGCGAACGGGCCCCCGACACGAGGTCGGGGGCCCGTTCGACGAGTCGTTCTGGTCGGCGTACGCCGGTCAGCTGCTCTGGATCTTGATCTCGATGTCGACACCGGCCGGCAGTTCGATGCGCTGCAGGCTGTCGATCGTCTTCGCGTTCGGGTCGACGATGTCGATCAGCCGCTTGTGCACACGCATCTCGAAGTGCTCACGCGAGTCCTTGTCGATGTGCGGGCCACGGATGACCGTGTAGCGGTGCTTGTCGGTCGGCAGCGGGATGGGGCCACGGATGGTGGCGTTGGTACGGGTGACCGTCTCGACGATCTTGCGCGTCGACTGATCGATGATCTCGTGGTCGAACGCCTTGAGACGGATACGGATGGATGACTGTGCCATGGTGCCTCAGCTCACTTGGTGATCTTGGTGACGCGGCCGGCGCCCACGGTGCGGCCACCCTCACGAATGGCGAACCGCAAACCCTCGTCCATCGCGATCGGCTTACCCA
>JBIIDH010000085.1:0-16405 GCA_044238435.1 Ilumatobacteraceae bacterium
TGCATCGTGTCGTAGATGGCGAACAGCGCGGTGATGTCGCCACCAGGGCTGTTGATGTAGAGGTTGATGTCCTTGTCGGGGTTCTCCGACTCGAGGTGGATGAGCTGCGCGCAGATGACGCTCGCCACCGTGTCGTCGATCGGCGTCTGCAGGAAGATGATGTTGTCTTTCAGCAGCCGGCTGTACAGGTCGTAGGTGCGCTCGCCGCGCGGGGTCTGCTCGACCACGTACGGCATCGGGATCGAGTTGCGCAGCTCAGTCATGGTCGTGCCCCTCGTGGTCGTGGTCGGGCTCGTGGTCGGGCTCGCCGAGGATGAGATGGCGGTCGATCGGGTTGCCCTCGGGGTCGACGATCTCGGCGCTGTGCAGCAGGAAGTCGAGCGCTTTGTTCTTGCGCAACTGGGCGACGAGGTCGGTGACCGCGTCGTTGGCCTCGTAGGCCCGGCGCACCTGGTTCTTCTTCTGGCCGACCTGCATGGCGATGCGGTCGTACTCGCGATCGATGTCGTCGTCGGACACCTCGATGCCCTCGGCGGTGGCGACGGCCCGCAGGGCCAGATCGACCTTGGCGGCCTTCTCGGACTGGGTCCGCAACGCGGCGATGAAGTCGTCGGTCGACTGGCCGGTGGCCTGCAGCCACTGCTCGATGGCGATGCCCTGGGCCTGGAACTGCTGGACCGTGTTCTGCACCCGGCCCTGCAGGTCGCCCTGCACCATCGCATCGGGGGCATCGACCTCGACCAGCTCGGCGAGCGCCGAGGTGACCCGATCGAGGAAGACGTTGCGCACCTGGTTGAGCTTGTTGGCGTTCAGCCGCTCGGCCACCGAAGCGCGGTACTCGTCGACGGTGGAGCTGTTGGCGACGTTCTCGTCGACCCACTCGTCGGTGAGCTCGGGCAGCACCATCTCCTGCACGTTGGTGACGGTGACCTCGAAGTCGGCTTCCTGCTCGGTGCCGTTGGGGGTGGCGCTGAAGCGCAACTCGGCGCCCTTCGCAGCTCCCTCCAACTGGGCGTCGAAGCCTTCGGCCACCCAGCCGCGACCCACCTCGTACAGCCAGTCCTCGGTGTTCAGACCCGGCACGGGCTCGCCGTCGCGGAACGCTGCCAGCGTGAGCGTGACCTGATCGCCCGACGCGACCGCACGGTCGACATCGACCAGCGACCCGTGGCGGCGCAGTTCGCCCTTCACCACGTCGTCGATCTCCTCGTCGGACGCGGTGGGCGACGGCACCTCGACCCGCAGGCCGCCGTAGCCGGGCACGGTGATCTCGGGGCGCACCTCGCAGGTGGCATCGAACACGACGGCACCGGCGTCTTCACCGGCCGTGATCTCGACCTCGGGGGTGGCGATGAGATCGATGTCGTGCTGGCGCACTGCCGCGGCGAGATAGGTGGGCACCGAGTCGCGCAGTGCCTGCTCGCGAGCGGGCTCGAGACCGATGCGGGCCTCGAGCACCTTGCGGGGCACCTTGCCCTGGCGGAAGCCGGGCAGGCGCACCTCGTTGGCGAGCTTGCGGAAGGCGCGGTCGATATCGCGATCGAACTCGGCCTCGTCGATGGTGACGGACAACTTGACGAGGCGCTTGCCCGGAGTGTCCTCGATGTTTTCGAGCGTGCTGTTCACAGGGAGCAGAGCCTAGCGACCCGAGCCGTGAACTGCGTTGCGTGCGCGCGGCCTCCGATCGGGCAGACTGTGGGCATGCCGTACTGGAAGCCGCATGCCCTGGCCAAGCCCCACCCCGACCAGCTCGATCTGCGCACCGGCGATCGCGTCCGCACCACGGGCGATCTGCACGGCGTACCGGCGGGCACCGAGGGCAAGGTCATCTTGGCCAACGGCTTCAACTGGCAGCGGTACCGAGTGCTGTTCACCAACGGAGCAGAGGTGGGCGATCTCGACGCCCGCACCATCGAGCCCATCGGCCGGGCAGCCAAGCGCCTGGCCAAGGCCGCCAAGCGCGCCTGAGGCGGTAGGGCCGCCCGCGATCAGGCGTGGCCGGCGTCGCGTCGGGCCACGAACACGGCCGCTTCGGTGCGGCGCTCCATGCCCAGTTTCGCCAGAAGGCCGCTGACGTAGTTCTTGACGGTCTTCTCGGCCAGGTACATCCGCTCGCCGATCTGACGGTTGGTGAGGCCCTGGCCGATGAGGTCGAGCACCTCGCGCTCGCGGGTGGTGAGACTGGCCAGGCGGACGTCTTCGGTGGAGTGGCTCGACAGGCGCTTCATCACCCGGCCGGCCACGGCGGGGTCGAGCAGGTGCTCGCCCCGAGCCACGCGGCGCACGGCGTCGATGAGTTCGCCGCCGCGCACCTGCTTGAGCACGTAGCCCGCGGCTCCGGCGATGATTGCCTCGAACAGCGCCTCGTCGTCGGAGTACGAGGTGAGCATCAGGCACGCCACCTGGGGCAGGCGACTGCGGATCTCACGACACAGTTCCACCCCGTTGCCGTCGGGCAGGCGGACGTCGAGGATGGCCACATCGGGCTGCACGGCGAGCACCCGGGCGAGGCCCGTCTCGACCGAATCGGCCTCGCCGATGACCGCGAGGTCGCCCGAGGCATCGATCAACGCACGCACACCCTGACGGACGACCTCGTGGTCGTCGACCAGGAAGACACGGACGGGCGGGGTGTCGGGCATCTCGGACATCCGGCCCAGTGTGCACGACATGCGACCCCCGACACAGGGACCAAAGTCTGATTCTCGCCGACCGCTGCGACGCCGACTGGGTACAGTCGACACGTGCCGAACGACTCGATCACCGCGCTCGTGGCATCGGGCGGATCGCGCTGGATCGACGAACTGCCCGACGGCGTGCTGGTGTGCGATCTCGACGGCGTCATCATCGTGGCCAACGCCCGTCTGGCGGCGATGTCGGGGCGGGCCGTCGACGAGTTGTTGGGCGCCGGCGTCGAAACGCTCGTGCCCGCAGCCAGCCGCGGCCGCCACCCCGCGCTGCGGGCCACGTTCGTGGGTGCCGGCGCCACCCGCCCGATGGGCCCCGGGGTGCACCTCACGATGCTGCGCGCCGACGGCACCGAACTGCCCGTCGAGATCAGCCTCTCGCCGCTCGACGGCAGCCAGGGCGCGATCGCCGTGGTCCGCGACGTGACCGAGCGGTTGCAGGCCGAGGCGCTGCTGCGCACCACCAGCGACCTGCTCACGCTCGCCGACGAACGCGAGCGCATCGCCCGCGACCTGCACGACACCGTGCTGCAGCGCCTGTTCGGCCTGGGTCTCGAGTTGCAGGCGATGGCCATCCGCGCCCCGGCCGATCTCTCCGAGCGCATCGAGTCGGGGGTCGACGAGATCGACCGCATCATCCGCGAGATCCGTACCGCGGTGTTCACCCTCGGTTCAGCCGGCCGCACCGGTTCGCTGGGCCAGGAACTGAATGCGCTCACGCTGCAGGCCAAACGGGTGCTCGGGTTCACCCCCCGGTTGCGCCTCGACGGGCCGGTCGAGTCGTCGATCACCCCCGAGATCCGAGTCGAACTGCTCGCCAGCATGCGCGAGGCGCTCACCAACATCGCCCGTCACGCCAACGCCACCGAGGCCGAGGTCGAGTTGAGCGCCGCCGATGTGCTGTCGATGCGGGTGCTCGACAACGGCAAGGGCATCGACCCGGGTGTCGACACCGTGGCGGGCAACGGCCTGCGCAACATGGCCGAGCGGGCCCGTCTGCTCGGCGGGGCCTGCACCATCGCCCCCCGTCCCGAACGGGGCAGCGAACTGCACTGGTGGGTACCGATTCCCGACGCCTGATCGGGACGCCTGATCGGGACGCCTGATCGGGACGCCTGATCGGGACGCCTGATCGGGACGTTGGTCCCATGCGGCAGTGCCCTCGGTCCCTGCCGCTCCCATCCGGTCGGCGCCGAGGATGGGGCCCATGAGCAGACAAGAGCGGTCAGTACTGGGTTGGGGCGCGTTCGTGGTGGCGATCGCCGCCCTCGTGTTGGCACTGTTCGGGTTGCGCGACAGCGGCAGCGCCGACAGCGGGACGACCGGAGGCAGTGAGGCGACGGTCGTCGAGATCGAACTCTCCGAATTCGCCATCACCCCGGCGTCGCCCACCATCGCGTCGGGCAAGGTGATCCTGAAGATCACCAACAAGGGCTCGATGGTGCACAACCTGTCGCTGCCCGCGCTGGGCAAGAAGAGCTCCGACCTGCAGCCCGGCGCCAGTGAGGAACTCGATCTCGGCACGGTGGCCGACGGCACCTACGACATGCTCTGCGAGATCGCCGGCCATGCGGCCAGCGGGATGACCGGCAAGCTGACGGTCGGCGGCAGTGGCGACATGACCGGCGGCATGACCGGAGGCATGACCGGTGAGGGCACGATGACCTGGCAGCAGATGGACAAGTTGATGCTCGACGTCGCCCTCAAGTTCCCGGCCAAGACCGAGGGCAAGGGTGGCACCCTGCTCGAGCCGACGATCCTCGCCGACGGCACCAAGGAGTACGCCGTCACGGCCGAGATCGTCGACTGGGAGGTCGAGCCGGGCAAATTGGTGAAGGCATGGACCTACAACGGTGTGGTGCCGGCTCCCGAGATCCGGGTGAACGTGGGCGACAAGGTGAGGGTCGTGCTGACCAACAACCTGCCCGAGAGCACCGACATCCACTTCCACGGCATCCGCGTGCCGAACCAGATGGACGGTGTCGACCCCTACAACCAGAAGGCGGTCGAGCCCGGTGAGACGTTCGTCTACGAGTTCGAGGCCCTCGAGCCGGCGGTCGGCATCTACCACTCGCACCACAATGCCCAGTCGCAGGTACCCAACGGCATGTTCGGTGGGTTCTTCATCGGCGAGATGCCCATCCCCGACTATCTGAAGGAGAAGGGCTACACCCAGGTCGACAAGAAGGTGACCATGGTGCTGAACGACGCCGGCACGATCGGGCTGTCGCTCAACGGCAAGAGCTTCCCGGCCACCGAGCCCTACACCCTGCGCAAGGGCGAGGTCATGGAGGTGACGTATCTCAACGAGGGTCTCATGGCCCACCCGATGCACCTCCACCAGCCCGTCGGCTGGATCACGGCCAAGGACGGTGTGCCGCTCGACTTCCCGATGCCGGGCGACACCATCAACATCGCCCCCGGCGAGCGCTACACGGTGCTCTACAAGGCCGTCGACCAGGGGGTGTGGGCCTGGCACTGCCACATCCTCAACCACGCCGAGGGCCCGACCGGCATGTTCGGCATGGTCACCGCCCTGATCGTGGAGCAGTAACCGATGAGCGTGCAGCGGCTCGAACTCCCGGCCTGGGACTGCTGGTCGCTGCTCGCCTCGCAACGGATCGGGCGGCTCGTGGTCATCGACCACGGCTGCCCGATCGCGTTGCCGGTCAACATCCGGCTCGTCGCCAGTGACGACACCCATCAGGTGATCATCCGCACGTCGCCCGGTTCCCTGCTCGGTCGGTACGAGGGCTCTGCGTCGGTCGAGGTCGACGACATCGACGAAGCAGCCCGCACGGCGTGGAGTGTGCTGGTGCGGGGCACGGTGCGTCACGCCACCGACCACCACAACCTTCCCGACCCCGGCCCCTGGATCACCCACGACCGCACCCACTGGTTGGTGCTCGAGGCCGTGTCGATCAGCGGTCGACGCTTCACCGGACGACCCAGCGACGACGGCTACTCGGTGGAATGGGAGATCGAGGCCGTAACCTGACGACTCGTTCGGGGCGTGGCGCAGCGGTAGCGCACCTGCTTTGGGAGCAGGGGGTCGGGAGTTCAAATCTCCCCGCCCCGACCATTCATCGCCGGCGGGCACAGATCGTGGGCGGGTACAGTCGGCCATCGTGTCGCTCGCCTCTCCACACCGCAGCCGTATCGGCCACCTCGAGTTGGGGGCGCCGCCGGCCGACCGGCCGATGGTGGGCGAGGTCGTCGGCACGCTCTGTCACCTCTCGGATCTGCACGTGCTCGATGCCACCTCGCCGATGCGCTTCGAGTGGATCGAGACCCTGGCCCACGATCCGCGCTGGCGGCCGCTGCTGCACATGCACCGACCCCAAGAGGCCCTGGTTCCCTGGGCCGTGGCGGCGCACGTCGGCCTGCTGCGCGCCCATCCAGCACCCGGCACCCGAGGCATGCCGATCGACCTCGTGGTGTGCACGGGCGACAACATCGACAACGCCCAGCGCAACGAACTCGACACCTATCTCGGTCTGGTGGCCGGCGGCACGGTGACGCTTCCAGCGGAGGGCAGCCCCCACGACGCGTCCGACCACCGCGGCACCGACCCCTGGCCGTACTGGTGTCCGCGCCCCGAGGTGGCCGACACCTGGAAGGCACGCGGCTACCCGGCCGTCGCCGACTTCTTCGAGCGGGTCGCCGAGCCGATCGACTCGTCCGGCGTCGGCCTGCCGTGGACCAGCCTGCCCGGTAACCACGACCTGATGGTGGCCGGCACTGCGTTCGCCAACGCCCGACTCGCCGATGTTGCGGTCGGCGCCGACAAGGGCCTGTTCCCGGTTCCGGGGTTCGAGCCCGACGACGTGCTCGCGCTGTTCGTCGACGAACCCGACCGCTTCCTCGGTCGGGGCGATCGGCGCATCACCCCCGATGCCGCACGTCGGCCGATCGGCCTCGACGACTGGATGCGCGCCCACGTCGCTGCAGGCGCTGCCGGCTGGGACGCTGCTCACGTCGGGCGAGCCTCGGCCGACACGGTGGTGCACCTCCCCCATCTCAGCGTCGTGATGCTCGACACGAACCATCCGCTGGGCGACTACCAGGGCAGCATCGGCACCACACAGTTGCAGTGGCTCGACGAACAGCTCACCCTGCTCGACGACGCCGATCGGCTCGCCGTGCTGGCCAGCCACCACGGCGTCGACTCACTGGTGAACACCCGCGGCGACGACCCCGACCGCCATCTCGGCCCGGCGCTGCTCGAGGTGGTGCACCGGCACCCGTGTGTCGTCGCCTGGCTCGTCGGGCACCGACACGTGCACCGCATCACGCCGCGACCCGGCGCGGCGGGTGGCTTCTACGAGATCACCACGGCGTCGATCATCGACTGGCCGGTCGAACGGCGCATCGTCGAGATCATCCGCCACCGCGACCTCGACCTCGTCGAGATCGTCACCACGGTCGACAGCCACGGTGCGGCACCCGGCAGCCTCGCCGCGCTGCACCGCGACCTCGCCGAGCGCTTCGGTGGTTCGCAGGTGCGCAACGCGATGGCAGGCCGTGAGGACGACCGCGACGCCCGGATGTATGTGAGCAGGCCGGCGCGTTGAGGCGCGTCAGCGCCCGGCGAGGCGGGCGATGACCGGACCGAATGCCTCGGCCACACTGTCGCCCACGGTGACGTACGAGATGCCGAACTGCTCGCGGCGGCGCTCGAGTTCGTCGCAGATGGCGTCGATCGAGCCGAACAGTCCGTGCGGGTGGGCGAGCATCTGCGGAACGTCCAGCCCGAATCGGCCGGCCATCGCTTCGGCCATCTGCAGTCCCTTGTCGCCGACGAACGTGAAGTAGGCAGCGATCTCGAGTTCGAGCTGGTCGAACCGATCGCCCGCCCCCTCGCGCACCCAGGCAACCTTGCGGGCCACCGCCTCGGCGCCCGAGGTGGGTACGTCGGGACCGATCTTGCCTGACGAGTTGTCGAAGTTGAAGCTGACGATGTCGGCCTCACGCGCCGCCAACTTCAACACGCGCTCGGCACCGCCGCCGATCATGATGGGCGGGTGCGGTCGCTGCACGGTCTTCGGCAGGCCCTCGAACCCGACAGCGCGCACACCGGTGGTGCCCTCGAAGTTCACCTCACCGTCGGCCATCAGCAACTTGGCCATGCGCACGACCTCGCCGAGGCGGGTGATGCGCACCCCGGCCGGGTCCCACGGCACACCCATCGCCTCGTACTCGCCCTGCAGCCACCCGGCACCGAGACCCATTTCGAGACGGCCGTCGCTGAGCAGGTCGAGGGTGGCCATCTCCTTCACCAGCACCGCAGGGTTGCGGTAGTCGATGCACATCACCCGTGCGCCCACCTTGATGGAGGTGGTCGCTTCGGCGGCGACGGCGATGGCCGGCACCGCGGCCAACGACTGGAGCGGATGGTTGGTGGCGCTGAGCGCCGGCCCGGGCCCGATGTAGTGGTCGGCGAGCATGAAGCTGGAGAAGCCGAGGTCTTCGGCGCGACGGGCCTTGTCCTTCCACTCGGCGCGACTGGACGCGTTGTAGGCCTGGCAGCCAAAGCGGAACGGACGGGTCACAGCTGCACCTCCGGAGGTGTGGCGGGAAGGTTGGTACCGACGAGGTGCAGTTGCTGCATGGCCATCAGATCGCGCAGCTGCGACTGCATGCCCTCGGGCGAACCGTCGAGGAACAGCACGTTGCCCTTGCCGTTCTCGGCCATGTGCCGGATGGTCTCGGTCCAGATCGAGAACAGGATGAGCGACGAGTCGACGTTGCGGTCCTCGAGCTCGCGAGCAGCCTGCGCCAGACCGCGGCCCACTTCCTCGCGGAACAGTGCCACACCCTGGCCGCGCAGTTGCGCCGCGGTGCGCTCGGCCTCGGCGGCGATGCGGATGGCCGTGCCCTCGGCCTCGGCCTGCTTGGTCTTGCGGATGAGCAGTGCGTCGCCCTCGTTGGTGGCGGCGGCCTTCAGGTTGTTGCTGGCCACCACCTGCGCCATCGAGGCGGTGATGGCCTGGTCGAAGGTGATGTCGTTGAGCTGCAGGTCGATGAGGTGGTAGCCCCAGGTCTCGAGCGTCTGGTCGAGGTTCTCCTTCACTTCCTTCACGATCTCGCCGCGCAGACCGAGGATCTCGGCCTGACGCATGGTGGCGACGAAGCCACGGGTGCTGCCCTCGACACTGCGCACCAGGGCGGTGAGGAAGTCCTTCTCGCTGACGAACTTGAAGGCCACGTTCTTGATGGTCTGCTCGCTCTCGTCGAGCACCGCGTACACCATCATCGCCGTGAAGTAGACGTTGGCCTGGTCCTGGGTGATGGCCTGGAACTGCAGTTCGACGGCGCGGTTCTGAGTACTGATGCGTCGGAAGATGCGCTCGACGAACGGGATGAGGAAGTTGAGACCGGGCCGCTTCACGGTTCGGTACTTGCCGAACACGGTGGTGACCGCGACACTGCCCTGGGCGACGGTGCGCACCGACGTGAGCAGTGCTGCGAGCACCACGACCACGACGATGACCGTCACGACTGCCGAACCTGTGCCCACCACGTACCTCCTGAGGAATCCGCGACGACGTCGACGAGTACGACGACGGAGTGGAGCCTAGGGCTGTCGCGTGACGATCGTGTACGCCTTGCGCAGGGTCTCGTGCACCTGCCAGCGGCCGGTGAGCCCGGCCGGGGTGAGCACGACAGCGCCTGGAACGAGCGCGAGCGACTGGCCGGTGCCAGCGGGGCCGTCGATGTGCAGGGTTGCCCGACCCGACAGCACGCAGAACACCTCGTCGTAGCCGTCGCGCCGGAACGGGAACTCGCCGGGAGTGCACTCCCACACGCCGGTCTCGATGCGGTTGTGCGCCCAGAGCGTGAGGCTCGACTCGACCGGCGCGCCCGCGATGGCGTTGGCCCGCGGTACACCGGGGCCGAGATCGACGTCGTAGGCGTTGGCGAGGTGCGCAGCGCCCGCTCCCCCACCCGGTCGGTTGTCGATGACGTAGAGCTTGCGCACCGTCTGGTGCACGGTCCAGGCGTTGGCCCACTGCCGCGGCGTGGCCCACAGGGTGCCCGGCGCGATGTCGTAGCGACCCTCCTCGTGGTCGATCGTCACCCGGCCCGACACCATGAACATCGTCTCGTCGAAGTCGCCGGTGCTGCCGCTGAAGGTGCCAGGGGTGCACTCCCACACCCCGATCTGCACCTCACCGTCGTCGAGCAGCGGCCAGTCGGAGGTGAGCGCCTGCTGGGGGTGGTCGGCGCGCACCGGCCCGGTGGGGGCGAGCGGGACCGTGAGGATGGAGGGCACGTACATGGCCGTCAGTCTGCCTGCTCAGGCGGTGAGGAACGCGAGCACATCGGGCATCGCCCGACGGTCTTGCGCGATGAACATGTGGCCACCCTGATACCGCCGCAGCTCGCTGCTCGCCACCCGCGACGCGATGGCCTCGCTGTTGGCCGGCGGCGCCAGCCCGTCGAACTCGCCGCACATCACCAGCGTCGGACAACTGATGCGGGTCAGCCGGTCCCAGACGTCGTGGTGCCTCCGCGCCTCGAGCTGCATCGCGTCGCCTCGTCGGCGCTCGGCTGACTTCTCCTCACCCTGACGAGCGGCCATCTGCTCGACGATCGCCCGGTCGACCGGGTGCTCGACCAACCAGGCGGCGTCGAAGCGGGTGTCGAGATGGTGCAGGCTGGTGCGCGCCCGTTCGGTCGGCTCCATGTCGGCGAGCAGGTGCAACGGCGCGCTCGAGCCACCTTCACCACCCGGCGAGGTGCACAGCAGAGCGAGACGCTCGACCCGCTCGGGCCAGGTGACGGCGAACTCCTGCGCCACCATCCCACCGAAGCTCATGCCGAACACCGCGGCACTCGACCAGCCGACATGGTCGAGCAGTCGCTGTGCGTCGGCGGCGTAGTCGGCCATGGTCGGCTGCTCGACGGGGATCGACGAACGGCCGAGGCAGCGCTGGTCGTGCACCAGCACCTCGCACCGCGATGCCAGCGCATCGATGAGCGGTCGCGACGTCTCGATGGACGCCCCCGAACCGTTGAACACGAGCACCCGCCGCCCGCTGCCAACCACCTCGAACCACAGGTCGATCCCGTCGTGAGAGAACTTCGGCATGATCAGCACGCTCCTCGCTCGTCAGGCGCCCTGGTCGAACAGGGGGTAGACCGCGCCGATCAGCGAGTCGGCATCGCCACCCTCCTGGGTGTTGATGGCCACGACGAGGTCGTTGCGTGGCGACACCAGGATGATCTGCCCGAAGAGCCCGCGCGCCTCGAACGCGCCGTCGCGGAACATCCACCACTGGGCGCCGTACTGCGGGTTCGTGGGCGATGGCGTGTGGCTGTACTCGACCCAGCCCTCGGGCAGCAGGCGCTCGCCGTCCCAGACGCCGTCGTTGAGGAAGAGCAGCCCGAAACGAGCGAAGTCGCGGGTGGTGGCATTCGCCCCGAACCCTCCGACCCAGCGCCCGGCCCGGTCGCGGATGAACTGCATCGACGTGATGCCGATCGGGTCGAGCAGTCGCTCGGCGATGAACCGATCGGTGGCCTCCACCCCACCGACGGTGTCGGTGAGGATGCCTGCCAGGACGGCCGTGGTGCCGGTCGAGTACTCGAAGGTGCTGCCGGGCTCGGCCTCCAGCGGGAACGATGCGATGTACTCCGAGGCCGACGGCGCCGACATCATGCCGAGCACCTTCGAACCGGGCCCGTACTCCTCGGCGTATTCGAGACCGCTCGCCATGTGCAGCAGGTGCTCGAGCGTGATCGCATGGCGAGGGTCGGCCGGATCGGACCACTGCGCGATGGGCGCCGGGTCGTCGACCGCCAACTTCCCGTCGCCCACCAGGATGCCGATGAGCGACGACGTGACGCTCTTGGCCACCGAGTACGAATCCATGATCGTGTCGGGTCCGTCGAGCGGGTGGTAGCGCTCGTAGACGATGCGACCACCCTGGACGATGACGATCGACTGCACACGTGCGGCGTTGTCGGGGGCACCGAATGCCGTGTCGACAGCAGCGTCGAGCACAGCCTGGTCGATCCCGGCCGGCAAAGGAGCGGTCTCCCAGTCGGCACCCGGGAACACACCGCCGGTGGGGGCGACCGTGGTCGGCGCGGCGGTGCTGGTGGGCGCTGCCGTCGTTGCAGGCGCGTCCGTCGTTGCAGGCGCTGCCGTGGTTGCGGGAGCGAGCGTCGTGGCCGGGGCCAGCGTGGTCGCGTCGAGAACGGCCGTGGCGCCCTCGTCACCCCCGGCGCATCCCACCAGCCCCAGTGCGACGAGCAGACCGACGGCGGCAGAGCGGGAGAGGCGAATCATCTCGGCGACCCTAGTCGTGGGTCGCCTGGGTACACTCGCTGCGTTCTGCGGGTGTAGTTCAACGGTTAGAACCTCAGCCTTCCAAGCTGATGATGCCGGTTCGATTCCGGTCACCCGCTCCAGCGCCGCAGGCGCTGCACTCGGCTCTCGAATCGGGAGGAGCGCAGCGACGGATCCGGTCACCCGCTCCAGCGCCGCAGGCGCTGCACTCGGCTCTCGACCGGCCGGGGCTCCGTGAGGTTACGCACGGCCTGGCCGGGTGTCCGCTCACGGATCCTCGGGCTTCGTGAGGTTCGGCACGGTCCAGACCGGCGGCGGCTCACGAAGCGGTTGCAGGGGCGCGGTGTTCGAGCGGAAGCGCGGCCCGGCAGGCAGCAGCAGCCACCACCGTCGCCACGGCCGAGATGGCGATGGCCACCCTCACGCTGGTGCCGTGGGCGATCACACCCCACAGGTACGGGCCGATCGAGCCGCCCACCCAGGCCATCAGCATCCCGAGCGACGAGCCCCGACCCCGCAGGTCGTCGGGCAGGTTGACGAGCAGGTGCGAGAACAGCACGTTCAGCACGGCCATGGCACCGGCTCCGGCGACGAGCAGGCCGAGGAGCGCAACGGCGAGGTTGCCTGCCTCGGCCACCACCAACGCTCCGGCCACCCACACCAACGACGACACCAAGGCGATCGTCTCGAGGCTCCATCGGTCGCGAGCAGAAGGCAGCAGTTGCATCGCCGCAACGGCACCCACCCCGAGCGCGCCCGACATCAGCCCGAAGCCCACTGCCGACTGTCCGAGCTCGTCCTTGGCCAGCACCGGCAACAACGCCCCCACGCTGGACGTGGCGCCCACCACCACCGCCAGGCGGAGGAGCGGGTGCCGCAGTACGCTGTCGCGTGCCGCCACGCCCACGCCGTGCGCGATGGCCCGGTTCACCTGCCCGAACCCGGTGCCCGACGGCACGGGCTCGGTGCGGCCGAGCCAGCGCTGGCGGCTCACCACCAGCATCACGCCCACGAACGACAGCGCGTTGATGGCGAACACGGCACCCGGACCCGAAGCAGCGATGATCAGCCCCGCCAGCGCCGGTCCGAAGCTCTGGGCGATGTTGCGCGAGATGGCATCGAGTCCGAGCGCTTGCGGCAGCCGTTCCTCATCGACGAGCAACGGCATGATGGCCATGAAGGCCGGCACGGATGCGGTGATGGCGAGCGATTCGAGGAACGTGCCGAGCAGCAGCAGGTCGCTGGTCAGCCCGCCCGCCCAGTCGAGCACGGCGAGCGAGCCGGCGATGACCAGCGCCAGCGCCTCGGTGACAATGATCAGCCGTCGCCGGTCGAACAGATCGGCGAAGGCTCCGGCGTGCAGGGCGAGCAGGAACCCGGGAACACCCCAGGCGGTCTGCACCAGGCCCACCAGCGCGGTCGACGTGGTGAGATCGGTCATCGCCCACCCGGCGGCGGCGATGTGCATGAAACTGCCGAGGTTCGACACCAACGAGGCGATCCACAGCGCGCGGAACACGCGCAGTCGCAACGGCGACCAGGGTCCGTGTCGTGTCGGCGGCATACCGCTCAGGATCGCAGACGGCTACCCGCCGGGTCGTATGGGGGCTCGGGCAGCACCCGCGCCGGGAAGCGGTCGCCCACCACCGACACCTCCAACGGCAGCGCAGCATCGAGTGCGTCGGCCTCGACGTAGGCCATCGCCAGGCTGAGGCCCACCGTGTGCCCATAGGCGCCGGAGGTGACATAGCCGACCCGGCGGTCGCCCGACCACACCGGCTCCCACCCGCGGGGGTCGGCATCGATGGTGTCGACGGCGAGCAGCACGAGACGCTCGACAGGCGCCTGCTCGGCAGCGCGCAGGAACGCGTCGCGGCCGATGAAGTCGCCCTTGCCCGCGGCGACGTGTCGGTCGAGGCCGCACATCGTCGGCGTGATGTTCTGGGCGAACTCGGTGCCCCAGCCGCCATAGGCCTTCTCGATGCGCAGCGAGTCGAGCGCGCGAAGACCGAACGGGCGCAGGCCGAGGTCGCGTCCCACCCGCATCAGGTCGTGGAACAGGGTGCGGTGTTGCACGGTTGGCACCGTGATCTCGAACCCCGACTCACCGGTGTACGACACGCGGCCCACGAGTGCGTCGCCGTAGCCGATGGCCATCGAGCGCATCGAGAAGAACGGCATCGCCGCGGTCGACACGTCGACCGTGGTGAGTGCCGCCACCACGTCGCGCGCCTTGGGCCCCGACAGCGCGAAGCCCATGTAGTCGTCGCTGCGGTTGGTCACCCGCACGCCGCGCTCGGGCAGGTTCTCGGCGAACCAGCGCTGGTGGAACTCCTGCATCGAGTACGAGCCGACCAGCCAGTAGCGGTCGTCGCCCAGGCAGGCCACCGACAGGTCGCCCAGCAGGGTGCCGCCGTGGGCCAGCATCGGCGCCAGGCGGATGCGGCCCTCGCCCGGCAACGTGCAGGCCAGCAGTCGGTCGAGCCAGGCGCGGGCATCGGGGCCGGTGACCTCGTAGCGGGCATACACCGAGGTCTCGAACATGCCCGCGGCTTCGCGTGTGGCGCGCACCTCGGCGGCCACCAGATCGTGTGCGTTCGAACGGCGCAGAGTGAGGTGCTCGTCGAAGTCGGGCGCGTCCGGCGCGAAGAACGACGGGCTCTCCATCCCCCACAGCACGCTGAAGCGAGCGCCCTCGGCGGCCATCGCGTCGTATGCCGGCGACACCTTCGAGGGCCGGCCCGCGGGCAGTTCCTCGTTCGGATAGGCGATGACGAAGCGCCGGGCGTAGAACTGGGTGGTGGTGTCGCGCAGGTAGTGCTCGTTCGAGGCGAACGGGCCGAAGCGGGCGATGTCCATGCCGAACACGTCGAAGCCGGGTTCGCCGTTCACCATCCAGTTCGACAGGGCAAGGGCGATGGCGCTGCCCTGCGAGAACCCGGCCATGCAGCCGGTGGCGAGCCAGTAGTTGCGCAGGCCGCGCACCGGGCCCACCAGCGGGTTGCCGTCGGGCGTGAACGTGAACGCGCCGTGCACCCAGCGACGGATGCCCACCTCGGCCAGCACCGGGAAGCGGGCGAAGCCGATCGACAGTTCGGGGGCGATGCGTTCGAGGTCGGGCGGGAACAGTTCCATACCGAACTCCCACGGGGCACCCTCGGTGGCCCAGTGCCTCGGGTCGCGCTCGTACACGCCCAGCAGCACGCCGCCGCCGTGGGGCTGGAGGTAGGTGAAGCCCTCGAGGTCGGTGACCGATGGGATCTCGGCGGGCAGCGCCTGCAGCATCGGCACCTCCTCGGTGACGAGGTAGTGGTGGATCATCGGCACCATCGGCAGGTCGATGCCCACCATGCGGCCCACCTTGCGCCCCCACAGGCCACCGGCGTTGACCACGTGTTCGGCGATGACAGTGCCCTGCTCGGTGGTCACCTCCCAGCCGGCCGGCACCTGGCGCAGGCTGAGCACGCGGTTGCGCAGGATGACTTCGGCGCCGCGCTGGCGGGCAGCGATGGCGAAGGCGTGGGTGGCGCCGTGCGCGTCGACGTAGCCCTCGTGCGGGTCGTAGATGCCACCCACCACACCGGTGACGTCGACGATGGGGCACTCCTCGGCGATCTCACCCGGGGTCATCAGCCGCGACGGGATGCCGAGCGTGGCGTTCAACGCATGGGCGTGACGCAGGAACTCCCACCGTTCGGTGGTGCCTGCCAGGCTGATGCCACCGGTCATGTGCATGCCCACGGCCTGGCCGCTCTCGGCCTCGACCTCCTCGTACAGACGGATGCCGTACTCCTGCAGCGCAGCGATGTTCGGGTCGTCGTTGATGGCGTGGAACCCGGCCGCAGCGTGCCACGTGGACCCGGCGGTGAGCTCGGAGCGCTCGATGAGCGCAATGTCGGTCCACCCCGCGCGGGCGAGGTGGTAGAGCACGCTGACACCGACGATGCCGCCGCCGATGACGACGACGCGGTACTGATCTTTCACGAGAACTCCACCTCGATGGTTCCGAACGGTCCGAATGTGGCCGCGAGTCGCGAGCCGGCGCGCACGGCCACCGAGCGCACGGCCGAGCCCGACATGACGATGTCGCCCGCCTCGAGCTGGCCGCCGAGGCCGTCGATGGCATACAGGGTGTTGGCCAGCCAGGCGACGGCTGCGGCCGGGTTGCCCATCACGTCGCCGCTCACACCCGCCTGCACCTCGGTGTCGACCTCCATGCGGATGGCGATGTCGGCGAGGTCGAGCGCCAGGGGTGACATCTCGACCTCACCGAGCACCACGAGGCCGGCACCCGCGTTGTCGGCGATCGAGTCGACCGCGTTCGCACGCATGGCGCCGACACGACTGTCGATCACCTCGATGGCCGCGCGCACCACACGGGTGGCGGCGACGACGTCGGCCACGGTGACACCGGGGCCAC
>JBIIDH010000172.1:0-4707 GCA_044238435.1 Ilumatobacteraceae bacterium
GTGGGTGTGCAACTGGGGCCGGTGGTGGTGAACGGGGTCGACGCGGGCCCACCGCTGGCCGTGGCCGCCGACACCGACCCGACGCTGGCCGCTGCGGCGCGCTATCGCACCAGCCGTCGGGCACTGCACGCCGCCGAGATCGAGCGCCTGTCGGACCTGCTGGCGCTGCCGCAGATCCACCTACCCCATCTGGTCGCCGCCGGTCTCGAGGCGCATCACATCGACGAACTCGCAGCTGGGCTGCGATGAGCGACCTCGCCACGGCCCTCGCCGGTGCCGACGTAGTGGTGTGCTGCGGTTCGGGCGGTGTGGGCAAGACCACCACCGCTGCCGCACTGGGCCTGGAACTGGCCGCACGCGGCTGCCGGGTGGTGGTCGTCACCATCGACCCGGCCCGCCGCCTGGCCGACGCGTTGGGCCTGCCCGACGGGCTGGGCAACGAACCCACCCGTCTGCTGCTCGACGGCGCCGTGGGCGACGGCGAACTGTGGGCCACGATGCTCGACACCGCGGCCACGTTCGACGGCATCGTGCGGGCCAACGCCGACTCGCCCGACCAGGCCGAGCGCATCCTCGCCAACCGCTTCTACCGCAACATCGCCGGGGCCCTGAGCGGCACCCAGGAGTACATGGCCGCCGAGCGTCTGCACGCCCTGCACGGCGACCCGCGGTTCGACGTGGTGGTGGTCGACACGCCCCCGAGTCGTCATGCGCTCGACTTCCTCGACGCGCCCGGCACGCTGTCGCGGTTCCTCGACCACCCGCTGTTCCGGCTGCTGATGCTGCCCACACGCCGCGGGCTGAAGGTGCTGAACGTGGCCGCCCAGCCGGTGCTGCGCACCATCGGCAAGGTGGTGGGCGGCGAGGTACTGGCTGATGCGATCGCGTTCTTCCAGGCCTTCGACGGCATGGAGACCGGGTTCCGCCAGCGGGCTGACGAGGTGACCGAGTTGCTGCGCGCCTCGACCACCCGGTTCGTGCTCGTGGCCTCACCCCGCCGCGACACCGCCGACGAGGCGGCGTTCTTCGCCGACCGGCTGCGCGAGTCGTCGCTCGACGTGGCGGCGCTGGTGGTGAACCGCTGCACCCCCGACTTCGGCACGCCGGCCGTGCGGCGCCGTGCGGCCGACGCCGCCCTGTGGGCCAACCTCGACGAGCTCAACGCGTTGGCCGCCGCCGAGCGCATCCAGATCGCCGACCTCACGGCGCGGGTGGGCGACGCCCCGGTCGCGTGGGTGCCGCTGCTGGCCGGCGACGTGCACGACCTCGATGCACTGCACGCAATCCGCGCCCTGCTCTTCGACGCGGCCCGAGCCGCCGGGTAGCCTGCGCTCGTGCACATCCTCGTCGCCACCGACGCCGACTTCGTCCTCGACGACGTCGTTGCCGCCCTCTCGGGCCCCGACACCTCGTTCACCGTCTGCCGCAACGGCCGCGACGTGGCAGGTGTGGTGAAGGCCCGCACCCCCGACATCGCCATCCTCGACCTGCAGATCGGCTCGATGGGTGGCATGGCCGTCGCCATGGCCCTGCGCCTCGACGAGAGCTCGGGCCGGGCGCCGCACGTGCCCATCCTGATGCTGCTCGACCGGCAGGCCGACCTGCACCTTGCCAAGCGCAGCGCCGCCGATGCCTGGCTGGTGAAGCCGCTCGACGCCCTGCGCCTGCAGCGCTCGGTGCACGCTGTCCTGCACCCGCCCACTCCCGACACCGGCACGGCCGACACCGAACCGGCCGATGTCGAGGATGCGGAAGCGGTAGCGGCCGGATAGAGTCGCTGCGCACCAATCGGGGTGTAGCGCAGCTTGGTTAGCGCGCCACGTTCGGGACGTGGAGGCCGGGAGTTCGAATCTCCCCACCCCGACCACATGGATCTTGCGGCATTCCAGCAGGTCATCGAGCACACATACGGCGCTCGCGACCGGGCCCGCGGGGTTCCGTCCACCGTCGCCTGGCTCGCCGAGGAGATCGGCGAGCTGGCGCAGGCGGTGCGCAAGGGCACGCCCGCTCAGCAGGAGCACGAGTTCGCCGACGTCATCGCCTGGGTGGCCTCGCTGGCCAACCAGATGGGCATCGACCTGGCCACGGCCGTGCAGCGCTACGCCGAGGGCTGCCCCCGCTGCGCCACCAGCCCCTGCACCTGCCCCTGACCCCCCGGCCACCCAGCGCGATGAGCAAGGTGCGCAGCAGGCGCACGGCTTGCTCATCGCAGCCCGGAGCCTCCGCCTCGCGATGAGCAACGTGCGCACATGGCGGACCGGTTGCTCATCGCGGCGCGTAGCGGCCGGGATCAGAGGAAGAGTTCGGCGATCTGCACCGCGTTCAGCGCGGCACCCTTGCGGAGGTTGTCGTTGCTGAGGAACAGCACCAGGCCACGGCCGTCGTCGACGCTCGAGTCCTGACGGATGCGGCCCACATAGCTGGGGTCCTTGCCGGCGGCCTCGAGCGGCGTGGGCACGTCCATCAGCGCCACACCTGGGGCTGCGGCCAGCAGTTCGGTGGCGCGGGCCACGCTGAGCGAACGGGCGAACTCGGCGTTGATGCTGATGGAGTGCCCGGTGAACACCGGCACGCGCACGCAGGTACCGCTCACCCGCAGATCGGGGATGCTCAGGATCTTGCGGCTCTCGTTGCGCAGCTTCTGCTCTTCGTCGGTCTCGAACGAGCCGTCGTCGACGTACTTGCCCGCATACGGCAGCACGTTGAACGCGATCGTCTTGGCGAACTTGGTGGGGGCCGGGAACACGACGGCCTCGCCGTCGTACGCCAGCGCCCGGGCCTGGTCGACCACTTCACGGGCCTGCTTGTCGAGTTCGTCGACACCGGCCAGACCGCCCCCGCTGACGGCCTGGTAGGTGCTGGCGACGATGCGCAGCAGACCGGCCTCGTCGTGCAGCGGCTTCAGCACCGGCATCGCTGCCATCGTGGTGCAGTTGGGGTTGGCGATGATGCCCTTGCGCGCATTGGCGATCTCGCCCGGGTTCACCTCGCTGACGATGAGCGGCACATCGGGGTCCATCCGCCACGCCGACGAGTTGTCGATGACGGTGACACCGGCGGCCGCGAACTTCGGGGCCAGTTCCTTCGAACTGCTGGCGCCCGACGAGAACAGGGCGATGTCGAGGCCCGACGGATCGGCGGTGGACGCATCCTCCACGACGATCTCGCCGCCCTTCCACGGCAGGGTGGAACCCGCCGAACGGGCCGAGGCGAAGAACCGCACCTCGTCGATGGGGAAATGACGCTCGACCAACAGTTCGCGCATGACTGCGCCCACCTGGCCCGTGGCTCCGACGACACCGATTCGCATGGCCGTCAGGCTAACGGTGCCCGCCCTGGCGACGGCCGGAATTACCGTTCCCGACCGGCTCAGCGCACGGTTGCGATGAGCCACCAGTGGCTGGGGTTCACGCCCTCGAACGTCGACTCGGCGATGCCCTCCACCCGGAACGGCTTGCGCTTGGGCGAACGCACCAGGCGCACGTCGTCGAGCAGGTGCTGCACCTGGCCGAGCACCTGCGACGGTGACAGCCGGTTGGCCTGCCAACCCAGGCGGGTCGCCCAGCGCTGCTTGGCCAGCACGGGCCCGATGCCCGGTACCCGCCACAGACCGCGGACGATCTTGCCCGTGGGCCACAGCACCACGTCGCCCGCCGACCAGGTGCGATAGTTCAGCGCCACCTGACCGCCGGGGCGCACGGCCCGGATGGCCTCGTGGGTGAGGGCCAGCGCATCGTCGTGATGGCAGTGCTGCAGGGTGATGTAACTGAATCCCAGGTCGATCGACCCGTCGCCGACCCGTACCGTGCGGCCGTCGAACACGTGCACGGTGCGCAGGTGGTCGGGCCGGCCGAACTGGGCGACGGTCTCGCGGCACCGCTCGAGGAAGGCAGCGTCGAGGTCGCACGCCACCACCGTGGCGAACATGCGGGTGAAACTGGCGGTCATCCGCCCGATGCCCGACCCGATCTCGAGCAGGGTCTGCCCGGCGTTGTGCTCGCCCGCCAGACCGAACGCCTGCAGATACGCGAGCGTCTCGTGGTCGCCGGTGCGCACGAATTCGGCCAGATCGAGTTCGTCGCCGGTGCGGTTGTTGAACACCCAGCCGGTGCGGCGCACCACGTCGTCGGCGCTCGCCTGCTGCTCGCTGGCGGTACCCGCGGCCTTCCAGGGCACGTGTTGCTGACGACGGTTCATCGGCTGCCCAGTGTGGCAGGCCTCACTTGCGATCGGGAAGCGGCGCCGAATAGGCCTCGCCGCTGTCGAGCCCGAACGCCGTGTGCAGGGCCCGGGCCGCTCGCTCGAGGTCGGCGGCGGCGGTGACCACGCTGATGCGGATGGTCGAGGTGGAGATCATCATGATGTTCACGCCCGCATCGGCGAGGGTGCGGAACATCTTCGCCGCGATGCCAGGGCTGCTCTTCATGCCGGCACCCACCAGGCTGATCTTGGCGATCTCGGCGTCGTGCTCGACGCCGGCGGCGCCGATCTCGGCAGCCACCCGGCTGACGATCGACTCGGCAGTGGCCATGTCGGCCTTCGGCATCGTGAAGCTGATGTCGGTGGTGCCGACATGGCCGGTGTTCTGCACGATCATGTCGACGTTCACGTTGGCCTGCGCGAGCGGCTCGAACAGGGTGGCCGAGATACCGGGCCGGTCGGGCACACCGACGATGGTGACCTTCGACTCGGACAGGTCGGTGACGA
>JBIIDH010000086.1:0-16347 GCA_044238435.1 Ilumatobacteraceae bacterium
CGGTTCCCCACTCCGTCGCCGATCTGCCCGTCGTGGGCGTGCTCGACGCGCTCGGGCAGGCACTCGTCGACGGCCACGAGGCAGTCGTCGTGGCAGCACCGGGCGCGGGCAAGACCACGGTCGTGCCACTGTGGCTGCTCGACCAACCCTGGCTCGGCGACCGCCGCATCGTGATGCTCGAACCGCGCCGACTCGCCACCCGTGCCGCAGCCCGGCGCATGGCCTCGCTGCTCGGCGAGGAGGTGGGCGGCACCGTCGGCTACCAGACCCGCGACGAGCGACGCATCGGCCCATCCACCCGCATCGAGGTGGTGACCGAGGGCGTGCTCACCCGCCGCCTGCAGCACGACCCCGACCTGCCCGGGGTGGCCGTGGTGATCTTCGACGAGGTGCACGAACGCAACCTGCCCACCGACCTCGGCCTGGCTCTGGCCCTCGACGTGCGCACGCACCTGCGGCCCGACCTGCGGCTGCTGGCCATGTCGGCCACACCCGACACCCGCCGCATCGCCGCCCTGCTCGGCGGCGACGAACCAGCGCCCGTGGTGGCCAGCGAGGGCCGCGAGTACCCGGTCGACGTCCGCTCGCTGCCGCCCGGCAAGGGCGTGCGCATCGAGCAGGCCACCGCCGAGGCCGTGCTCACGGCGCTGCGCGACGAGCCCGGTGATGTGCTGGTGTTCCTGCCGGGCATCGGCGAGATCCGCCGGGTGGAGGGTCTGCTGAGCGACCGGGTGCCACCCTCGGTCGACGTGTACCCGCTGGCGGGCGCGCTGTCGCTGGCCGACCAGGACCTGGCGCTCACCCCGTCGCCCGCCGGCCGACGCCGCGTGGTGCTGAGCACCGACATCGCCGAGTCGTCGCTCACCGTCGCCGGGGTACGCGTGGTGGTCGATGCCGGTCTGGCGCGGGTGCCGCGCTTCGACGCCCGCACCGGCATGACCCGGCTCACCACCGTGGCCACCAGCCGGGCCTCGGCCGACCAGCGCGCCGGCCGTGCCGGCCGCACCGAGCCGGGCGCGTGCTACCGGCTGTGGAGCAAGCTCGAGCAGTCGACCCGCCTCGCCCACCTGCCGGCCGAGATCACCCAGGTCGACCTCAGCGGACTCGCACTCGAACTCGCGGTGTGGAACACGCCACCCGAGTCGTTGGCGTTCATCGACCCACCCCCACCGAAGTCGCTGCAGACCGCCCGCCAATTGCTGGTCGACCTCGGTGCGTTGACGACCGACGGCACCCCCACCGCCACCGGACGCTCGATGCTGGCGCTACCCGTGCACCCACGGCTCGCCCGCATGGTCGTCGACGCCCGGCCCGCCGATCGGGGCCTCGCCTGTGTGCTCGCTGCACTGGTCGACGAGCGCGACGTGCTGCGCGGTCGGTTCGACGAACTGCCGGCCGACCTCGCCCTGCGCGTGCGTCTGGTGTGCGGCGACGGTGGCGACGAACGCGCCGACCGACGAGCGCTCGGCCAGGTGCGCGACCGGGCCCACGACCTGGCCCGACGGGCGCGCACCGACCTCGACCTCGACTTGGTCGACGGCGGACGGGCCGGCGCCGTACTCGCCCTCGCCTACCCCGACCGGGTGGGGGTGCGTCGCAGTCAGCCCGGCCAGTTCCAGTTGCGCACCGGCAGCGGAGCGTGGGTGGCCAAGGACGACCCGCTCGCCCACGAGCCCTTCATCGTTGCCGCCGACCTCGACGGCAACCGCACCAGCGCCCGCATCCGCCTGGGCGCCGGCCTCGACGCCGCCGAGTTGGAGGCGTCGCTGGCACACGAGGTGGAGCGGCGTGAGTCGATCGTGTGGGACAAGCAGCGCAACGACCTGGTGGAACGCATCGAGACGCGCCTCGGCAACATGGTCATCAGCGACCTCACCCGCGCCCCCTCACCGGGGCCCGCCACCGTCGACGCACTGGTGGAACGACTGCGCGTCACCCGCCTCACCCCGCTCGACCTGGCCGCCGCCGCCAACCTGCGCGCTCGCCTGGCGCTGCTGGCCCGGCTGTTCCCCGCCGACGGCTGGCCCGACACGAGCGACGCCGCGCTGCTGGCGACCCTCGACGAGTGGCTCGTGCCGTACCTGCAGCACGCCACTGGCCGCGCCGACCTCGAACGGCTCGACGTGAGCATGCTGCTGGTGAACCAGTTGGGCTGGGACCAGCAGATGGCGCTGGCCGAACTGGCCCCGGCCTCGCTCGACACACCGGCGGGTCGATCGGCACCCATCGACTACACCCGCCCCCACCCCACTGCCTCGGTGCGGGTGCAGGATCTGTTCGGCACCCGCGAGCATCCAACGGTGTGCCATGGCCAGGTACCGGTGACGCTCGAACTGCTCTCGCCCGCCGACCGGCCGATCCAGATCACCGCCGACCTGCCGTCGTTCTGGGCCGGTTCGTGGGCCGAGGTGCGCAAAGAGATGGCCGGCCGCTACCCGAAGCACCAGTGGCCGACCGACCCGGCCGCAGCGCCCCCGAAGCGGTTGAAGGACCGCTGACCGCAGGCGCACTCAGCCGGGACGGCGAGCGATGGCGATGACCGACAGACCACCGGGCAGGTCGGTGCGCCCCAGGACCCGGCGCTCGATCGATGCCAGACCACCCAGCGCGCCGCCCAGGCCTGACGGACTGCGGTCGACATCGCTGCGCGGCGAGCCGTCGCTGCGCCCGGCCCGCAGACGCTCGATCCATGCCAACACCATGGCCGGTGGCAACAAGAAGGTGTAGGCGCCGGTGCTCCGCTCGACCACCAGCCCTGCATCAGCGCACAGTTGCCGCATCTCGCCGCGGCTGAAGCGACGTGCCCCGTGGGTGACCTCGTCGTGTCCGCGCCGCAACCGCCGCCCGCCCGGTTCCATCAGGCACACCACCCCGCCGGGGCGCACCAGGCGGGCGAAGTCGCGCACCACGGCCGACGGATCGGGCACGAGTCGGTGGTACAGCACCGTCACGCACAGCACGGCGTCGAACGACCCGTCGGCGAACGGCAGCCGGTTGAGGTCGGCGACGGCCGGCCGGATGTTCGGGTGATCGCTCCGCGCGGCGTCGAGCGCCATCGGCTCCATGTCGGCCAGCACCACATCCGCCATCGACGTCATCCATGATCCCGTGGCGCCGCTGCCACCACCGGCGTCGAGCACCAGCGGTCGTTCAGCGCCGACCGAGCGCACATGTGGGCCGAGCAACTGGGCCAGGAGACGACGGGTTGCCCGGTACCACCAGTGGCTGGCACCGGCCGCCGCCATCCGTCGATACTCCTCCGAATCCACCCACAGATTCTGCCACCGTGCGCCACGGACGGCGCTCCCCATCTCGTACGCTGTCACCCGTGCAGATCGACAGGACTCCTGCGCCTGGTGCCTCTTGGCGCGAACGCTTCGACGGCACCACCTGTGTGGTCACCGGCGGGTTGGGATTCATCGGCTCGAACCTCGTCCACCTGCTCTCCTCTGCCGGAGCCCAGGTACGAGTCATCGATGCGCTGGTACCCAGCCATGGCGGCAATCGCCGCAACCTCGACGGGGTCGAGGGGACCGTGGACGTGCTCGAAGCCGACATCGGCGACGACCGCGTCGGCGCCGTCGTCCGCGACGCCGACACCGTGTTCAACCTCGCCGGGCAGGTGAGCCACCTCGACTCGATGACCGATCCCGAGGGCGACCTGTTCCGCAACACCATCACCCACGGCCGCTTCCTCGAGACGATGCGACGCGAGAACCGCACCGCTCGCATCGTCCATGCGTCCACCCGTCAGGTCTACGGACGGCCGATCCGGGTTCCCGTCGACGAGCAGCATCCCACGCGGCCGCTCGACGTGAACGGAGTGGCGAAGCTGGCCGGCGAGCAGCTCCACCTCGTGTACGCGCACGTCTACGACATGCCGATCACGTCGCTGCGGCTCACCAACGTGTTCGGCCCTCGCCAGCGGCTCACCAGTAACGAACTCGGGTTTCTGCCGGTGTTCGTCCGCACTGCGCTCCAGGGCGGCACCATCCGGCTGTTCGGCGACGGCAGCCAGCGCCGCGACTGCCTGTACATCGATGATGTGCTCGACGCGTTGGTGCGCGCCGGCGGCCCCGCCGGGTGCGGCGAGGTCTACAACGTCGGCCACCACAGCAGTCACACCCTGGCCGAAATCGCCGACATCCTCGCCCGGATCGGCAACCCGGGCACATCGGTCACCACCACTCCCTGGCCGGACGACCACCAACGCATCGACATCGGTTCGTTCCAGACTGACAGCAGCGCCATAGAGCGGACAATCGGATGGAACGCCTCGGTCGACATCGAGACCGGGCTGCAACGCACCCTCGATTTCTACCGGAGGCATCCGTGGTACCTGTTGTCGACTTGAGCCGTTGGGGCGCGGAGGTAGCCGACACCTTCGCTGCCCGCGTCGCCGACGTAGCGCGTCGTGGCGTGTACCTCCTGGGCGACGAGACCCGAGGCCTCGAAGCAGATCTGGCCGGATGGGCGACCAACGGCGGCGAGCAGCCCTCGCACGCCGTTGCCGTCGCGTCGGGTGCCACGGCGCTGCAGCTCACCCTGCGCGCCCTCGGCGTGGGCCCAGGCGACGAGGTGATCGTGCCGGCATTCACTGCGGTGCCCACGGCGTCGGCCGTGGCGGCGCTGGGGGCCACCCCGGTACTCGTCGACGTCGAAGCCGCCACAGCCAACCTCGACGCCCGCCTGGTGGACGCGGCGCGTACCGCCCGCACGCGCGCCGTAGTGGTCGTCCACCTCTACGGTCGGCCGGCCACGTTGCCCGACACCGATCTGCCCATCGTCGAAGACGCTGCCCAGGCCCAAGGGGCGCTCTGCCACGACGGTCGGTCGGCGGCCGTGGCCTACAGCTTCTACCCCACCAAGAACCTCGGGGGGATCGGCGACGGCGGCGCCGTGGTGTCGACCGACCGTGACCTGATCGATCGTGTCGCCCGCCTGCGGACGCACGGCATGACGGCGCAGTACGTGCACGACGAGGTGTCGCAGAACTTCCGACTCAGCGAGATCGAGGCCGCCTGGTTGCGCCTCGGCCTTCCTCACCTGGCCACCTGGAACGGGCGGCGCCGCGACATCGCCACCCGCTACCGCGAGGCCGCACCCCATGTGCGGTGGCAGACTCCGCACCCACGCCACGCCTACCACCTGTGCGTCGCCCGGTTCGCCGACCGCGACACCGCTCGTGCCCGCCTCGCCGAACTCGGCGTGGGCACCGCGGTGCACTATCCGCTCGCCGTCAACCAACAGCCGGCGTACCGGTGCCTCAGCCGCACCGCATACCCACAGGCCGAGGCATGGTCGGCCGAATGCGTGTCGCTGCCCTGCTTCGCTCAGATGACCGATGCCGAGGTCGACCTCGTCGCGTCGGCGCTCGCCACCCTCGCGCCGGAGACCGATCGCTGATGGCCACCTCGTCCGACAACCGTCCGTCGATCTCGGCGATGTTCCCCTGCTACAACGACGAGGCCACCATCGCCGGGCTGGTCGACGACGTGTACGCAGCGCTCTCACCGCTCACCACCGACCTCGAGGTGATCGTCGTCAACGACGGTTCAGCCGATGGTTCGCGCGCCGTGCTCGACGCGCTCGCTGCCGACCGGCCGTGGTTCCGGCCGATCCACCACGAGGTGAACCGCGGCTACGGCGGCGCGCTGATCACCGGCTTCACCGCAGCCCGCAACGACTGGATCTTCTACACCGACGGCGACGCACAGTACGACGCGTCCGAGGCCCGCCTGCTCGTCCCGCTGGCCACCGACGACGTCGATGTGGTGCAGGGCTACAAGATGGGCCGCGGCGACTCGTGGTATCGCAAGGTGATCGGCAGGTGCTATCACCACACCGTGAAGTTCTTGTTCCGGCTGCCGGTGCGCGACACCGATTGCGACTTCCGCCTGTTCCGGCGGCAGTTGCTCGTCGACCGACCGCTCAGGTCGACGAGCGGCGTGATCTGCGTCGAGATGATGCGCAGCTTCCACGAGCGTGGCGCACGGTTCGTCGAGACCCCCGTGCACCACTACTTCCGACCCTCGGGCAAGTCGCAGTTCTTCCGGCTGCCGGCGATCGCCCGCAGTGCCAGGCAACTCCTCCAACTCTGGTGGCGGATGATCGTGCGCCGCCAAGGATGACGTGACGGCGGCGAGCACCGAGGGGGCCGTCGAGGTCCACCCGCTCGAAGCGCGGGGCCGCGCCGCGTTGCAGTGGGCCGCGAGCGAGCGCGGTGCCGTCTGGGCGTTCCGGGTGGCCCTGGCCGTATCGGCCGTCGTGTACTGGATCGTCGGCCGCCGCCAGTGGTTCATCCGCGACGACTGGGCGTTCGTCATCACCCGGCCGGTCATCCGCTGGTCGCTCGGCAACGCGGAGTGGCTCTTCACCGCCCAGGACGGGCACTGGATGACGCCGCCCCTCATCATCTATCGGGCCATCCAGAACCTCGTCGGGCTCCAGTCGTACTGGCCCTACCTGCTCGTGAACCTCGTCCTGCACGTGGGCACGGTGGTGCTCGTCCGACGCCTCTGTCTGCGGTGGGGCGTGAGCGGATGGACCACCACGCTCGTCTGTTCCATCCTGCTGGTGTTCGGAGGCGGATGGGAGAACATCGTGTTCGCCGTTCAGATCACGTACAACCTCACGCTCCTCTGCTTTGTCGCTCAACTCCTGCTGTGCGATCACGACGGCCCACCCGACCGACGCGACTGGATCGGCGCAGCACTCGGCGTGATCGGCGTCGCCTCATCGGGTTTCGGCCCGTTCATGATCGTCGGCCTCGCCATCTTCCTGGCTGGCCGGCGGCGGTTGAAGGCATTGCTCATCGGGGTTGCGCCCCAGGCAGCGGCCTATCTGTGGTGGTACGTCGCCTGGCAGGAGGACTTCGCCGCCGACTCGAACCCCGGAGCGCCGTCGCGCATCCCCGAATTCGCCGTCCGCGGTCTCGTCGCCACCTTCGAAAGCCTCGCCGGAGTCGCTGCACTCGGGGGTGTCGCCCTGCTCGGATCGATCGCGCTGGCGCTCAGCCCCTCGCTCTCCCCACGGGTCCGCTGGGGTGTTCTCGCCCTCTGGGCGACCGTGCTGTCGATGTTCCTCGGTATCGGGCTCCACCGGGTCGGATTCGGAGTCGACTTCGGCACTGCATCCCGATACCAGTACATGGCGGCAGTGCTGCTCGCTCCGGTACTGGCGCTCGCGATCGATCGGTTGTCGACGTGGTCGGTGGGGCTGCAGCGGGCCGCCCGGGTGGTGCTGGCCGCGAGTGTGCTGTTGAACCTCGGCACGTTGCGCGTGCGAGCCGCCGAGTGGTCGGAACGAGCAGCGAACTCCAAACGACTCTTCGAACTGGCCGCCGGCTCGGGACTGCTCGGCGAGGTACCCGCGACCACCATCATCGACCCCTTCAACCCCGATGTGAACGCAGTCGCCGTCTTGGTGCTCGTGCGCGACGGCATCATCACACCGCGCCCACCCACCACCCCCGAGGAGATCGCCGAAGTCCGTCGCGCGCTCGGCCTGCCGTAGATTGGCCGTATGCCCGAGTTCAGCTTCAGCGAACTGCTCCCCCTCGGCCACGACGACACGCCGTACCGACTCATCACCACCGAGCACGTGTCCACCGTCGACACTCCGCTCGGCACGTTCCTGCGCGTCGAACCCGAGGCACTCACCCTCATCACCCAGGAGGCGATGCGCGACATCGCCCACCTCCTGCGCCCCGGCCACCTGCAGCAGTTGCGCAACGTGCTCGACGACCCCGAGGCCAGCGACAACGACCGCTTCGTCGCCCTCGACCTGTTGCAGAACGCCAACATCGCCGCCGGCGGCGTGCTGCCGATGTGCCAGGACACGGGCACCGCCATCGTGAAGGCGAAGAAGGGCCAGTTCGTGTTCACCGCGTCAGCCGACCGTGTGGGCGGCGACGAGGAGGCCATCGCCCGCGGCGTGTACAACACCTACCTCACATCGAACCTGCGCTACAGCCAGATGGCGCCGCTCACGATGTACGACGAGAAGAACACCGGCAACAACCTGCCCGCCGAGATCAAGATCAGCGCCATCGACGGCGACGTCTACAAGTTCTTGTTCATGGCCAAGGGTGGAGGCAGCGCCAACAAGAGCTACCTGTTCCAGGAGACCAAGGCGCTGCTGAACGACAAGACGCTGCTGCCGTGGTTGTTCGAGAAGATGAAGACGCTCGGCACCGCGGCCTGCCCGCCGTACCACCTCGCCGTCGTCATCGGCGGCACGTCGGCCGAGATGGCGGTCGAGACCGCCAAGTTGGCGAGCGCCCGATACCTCGACACGCTGCCCACCGAGGGCAGCATCCTCGGCCACGCCTTCCGCGACGTCGAGCTCGAGGCCAAGGTGCTGGCGCTGTCGCAGCAGACCGGCATCGGCGCCCAGTTCGGCGGCAAGTACTTCTGCCACGACGTGCGCGTCGTCCGCCTGCCCCGCCACGGGGCCAGCTGCCCGGTGGCCATGGCCGTCAGCTGCAGCGCCGACCGCCAGGCGTTGGGCAAGATCACCCGCGAGGGCATCTTCCTCGAGCAACTCGAGACCGACCCCGCCCGCTTCCTGCCCGATGTCGAGCACCAGCACCTCGACGAGGCCGGCTCGGCCGTGGTGCACGTCGACCTCAACCAGCCGATGGACGAGATCCGCCAGATGCTGAGCCAGTACCCGGTGAAGACCCGCGTCATGCTCACCGGCCCGATGGTGGTGGCCCGCGACATCGCCCACGCCAAGATCAAAGAACGACTCGACGCCGGCGACGGGCTGCCGCAGTACATGAAGGACTACTGCGTCTACTACGCCGGGCCGGCCAAGACCCCCGAGGGCATGGCCAGCGGCTCGTTCGGCCCCACCACGGCGGGCCGCATGGACAGCTACGTCGCCGAGTTCCAGGCCGCCGGCGGCAGTTTCGTGATGCTGGCCAAGGGCAACCGCTCGAAGCAGGTCACCGATGCCTGCAAGGCCTACGGCGGGTTCTACCTCGGCTCCATCGGCGGCCCCGCTGCCCGATTGGCGCAGGACTGCATCACCAAGGTCGACGTGCTCGAGTACGCCGAACTGGGCATGGAAGCGGTGTGGAAGATCGAGGTCGAGAACTTCCCGGCCTTCATCGTGGTCGACGACAAGGGCAACGACTTCTTCGACCTGGTGAACAAGCCCTACCAGGGCGGCGGCACGCCGGTGTCGCTCAGCTGAGTTCGGTGGCGAGGTCGCCGAGGCGGCTCTCGCCCTCGACGGTCTGGCCGCCACGGTCGAGGAACGCCTGCAGTGCGTGGCGGGTGGCGTCGTTGCCGAGCGTGCCGTTGAAGGCGTAGGCCTCGGCCAGCAGATCGGGCACCACCTCTTTCTCGGCACGCAGCACGCTGGCCTTGGCCGCTGCCACCGCGTGCGGTGGGAAGCCGGCGATGCGCCGGGCGAGGCGGGCAACGAAGGGCCGCACCTCGTGAGCGGGTAACGCCCGGTTCACCCAGCCCCATGCCTCGGCCGTGGCGGCGTCGATGTCGTCGCAGCCGAGGATCACCTCGAGCGCACGCGACCGGCCCACCAGGCGCGGTAGGCGCGCCGTGCCACTGCCCCCGGGCAGGATGCCGAGGGCCACCTCGGGCTGGTTGAACACCGCACCGGACCGACCCTCCGACGGCAGCGCCGCGAACCGCATGTCGCAACTGAGCGCCAGTTCGCTGCCGCCCCCACCCACGCGGCCCTCGATGACAGCGATCGTGGCCTTCGGCATCGTGCGGAACGCCTCGCACATGGCGTGGAAGTCGTTCATCTCGGTGGGCATGGCCATGCCGGTGGGGATGTGCTGGATGAGCGACACGTCGAAGTGGGCGATGAAGAACGCCGGGTTGGCGCTCTGTAGCACCACGACGCGCACATCGTCGTCGGCCGCCAGATCACCGGCGAGGCGCACCATGTCGGGGTACAGCGTGCGGTCGAACAGGTTCACCGGCCCGTTGTCGATGGTGGCCGTGGCGATGCCGTCGACCACCACCACCGACACCGCGCTGTAGCCCTCGTAGGCGGCCATGACTACAGCAGCGAACGCAGAGCCGCGCGGGTACGGGCGGCTTCCTCGGGGTTGCCGGGGAAGACAGCAGCGTTCAGGTCGGTGACGCCGATGGCACCGAACTCGCGGAGTTGGTCGACCACCTCGGCCTCGGTGCCGACGACCGCCAGATCGCTCGGGCCGGCCACGCCCTCTTTCTCCATCATCGCCTTGTAGCTGGGCAGCGTGTTGTAGATGGCGAACACCTGCGAGGCGCGCACCCGGGCGGCGTCGACGTCGTCGGTGACACACACCGGCACGCCCGCCACCACCCGCGGCTCGGGCCGGCCAGCGTCGGCCGCCGCCTGGCGCAGGGTGGGGATGGTGTGGTCGGCCAGCGTGCGCGGGCCGGTGCACCAGGTGGAGGTGCCGTCGGCCAGGGTGCCGGTGACCTTCAGCATCTGGGTGCCCAGCGCAGCCACGAGCACCGACGGCCGCGAGCCGCCGTTCACGGTGACCGCACCCTGCACCCGGTAGTCGTCGCCCTGGAAGCCCACCGGCATGCCCTCGAGCAAGGGCATCATCACCGACAGGTACTCGCGCAGATGACGCACGGGCTTGTCGAACGACAGACCCCACATCATCTCCACCACGATCTGGTGCGACAGGCCGATGCCCAGCGCCAAGCGGCCGGGCTGGCCGTTGCGGGCAGTAGCGGCCTGCACGGTGAGGGCCTGCTGGGCCAGCATCATCGGATGCCGCGGATACGTGGGCACCACGGCGGTGCCCACCTCGATGCCCTCCACCTCGCGGCCGATGATGGCCAGCACGGTGAGGGCGTCGTGGCCGAAGATCTGCGGCACCCAGTAGGTGTGCAGGCCATCGGCCGCCATCTGCCGTGCTTCGTCGACTGCCTGATCGATCGTGCCGTCGTTGACGGCACCCCCCATGATTCCGATGCGCATGGGCGCACCGTAGCCGTGGGGCCGAGACCCGATCGCACGCGGCGCACGTTGGGTTGTCGGCCGAACTCCATCACACCCCTCGTGCACACTCACAGCGGTGGTGCTGTCTTCCCCCGGCACCGCTCGTCTCGGGTCGCTGCGACCCCTCGAACGCTCGAACACGATCACCACGCCCGAGGTCTCGAACCCGGCGCGGAGGGGGTGCACATGCCCACGGTCCTCGACACCGCGGTCGATTCCGGTGATGTCGATGCCGGTGATGTCGACGTCGGCTCCGATCAGGCGCTGGCCGACCTGGCCCGCGACCACGAACTGCTCCGACGACGGGCAGAGGGGTTGTTGCTCCAGTCGCTCATCCGCATCGACCGCCGCGGTCTGTACCGCGCCAACGGCTACACCGATGTCGCCGCCTGGGGTCGTGGCGAACTGCGGTGGGAACCCGTCGAAGCTCGATCCCGACGCGGCCTCACCAAGCTCGCCCAGCAGGTCCCCGAGATCGTCGATCGGCTGCTCGCCGGGCGTCTCGGTGTGGCCCAGGCCCATCTGCTCGGCCGCCTGTTCAGCGCGCCACGGGTCGGACGGCACGTACCAGAGTTCATCGACTCGTTCCTGCACTTCGCAGCCGAGATGTCGTACCACCACTTCGAGCACTACTGCCGGTCGTGGCGGCTGCTGATGGACCAGGACGGCACCCTGCCCAACCGTGCAGGGCGACATGCCTCGCTCGCCTTCACCGACACCGAGTACCGCCTCACCATCGTCGGCCCCGCCATCGACGGAGCCGCCTGGCAGGCCGAGTTGCAACGGCTCGAACGCATCGAGTTCGAACACGACTGGCAGGTGACGAAGCAGCAGCACGGCGAGGCCGTGTGCCACGACCTGCTGCCCCGCACCAACGCCCAGCGCCGCTACGACGCGCTGCAGCAGCTCGTCGCCGGAAGCTCAACGGGCGGGGTGTCGACCGTGGTGAACATCGTCGCCGACCTGCCCACCTGGCTCCATCAGCTCGACCGCATCAGCGGCATCCCGGGTGCAGCGCCGCAGTTCGAACCGTTCGGGCCCGCTCGCGGCCGATCGCACACCATCGACGGCACCCAGGTGCACCCGCGCGACGTCGTGCTCACCAGCCTCGCCCACCACGTGCGCTGCATCGTCACCGACAGCACCGGTCGCGCCGTCGCCATGACATCGAAGCAACGCCTGTTCACCGGCCCGCTCGCCGACGCCATTCGACTCACCTCCACCACCTGCACCCACCCCGGCTGCCTCGCACCTGCCAGCACGGCGCAACTCGACCACCTCGTCCCTCACAGCCGGGGCGGCCCCACCTCGGCCGTCAACGGTGGGCCCGCGTGCGACCTCCACAACCCCTGGCGCTACGCGACTGGTGCCCGCACCTTCCTCCGCGACGACGGCATCTGGATCACCGAACACGCCGACGGCACCCGCATCGCTCCGCCCGACTGACCGCCGGGCGGCACAGCGCTAGGCGAGGTCGACGAGGTCGAGCCAGCCGGCGTTGAAGTAGTCGAGTTCGCCGTCGGGCAACAGCAGCACCTTCGTGGGCGACAGTTGCTCGACGAACTCGGGGTCGTGGCTGACGACGATGATGCTGCCCTTCCACGCGCTCAGCGCATCGGCCACGGCCTGGCGGCTGGGCGGGTCGAGGTTGTTGGTGGGCTCGTCGAGCAGCAGCAGGTTGTTGCGACCCACCATCAGCATCGCCAGCGCGAGCTTCGTCTTCTCGCCGCCCGACAGCGTGCCGCTCTCCTGGTTCACCTTCTCGCCCGACAACCCCACCATGCCCAGCAACCCGCGCAACTGGGTCTCGGTGAGCAGCACCCCTGGGGGAACGGCCGTGCGCATGTTGGTGAGCAGGCTCTCGCGGCGCTGGAGGTTGTCGTGCTCCTGCGCGTAGTAGCCGACGTGCACATCGTGGCCGAAGCGGATCTGACCGAGGTTCGCCTCGGTCTCGCCGGCGAGGATGCGCAGCAGGCTGGTCTTGCCGGCACCGTTCAGGCCCAGCACCAGCAGGCGCTCGCCGCGGCCGAGGTCGAACGAGACGTCTTCGAACACAGCAGGCCCGCCGTAGGCCTTCGACAGGCCGGTGGCCTCGATGACGGTGACACCGCACGACGGCGGGTCGGGGAACCGCACCTTCAGCGAGCGCTCGGCGTTGGGCGCGTGCACCCGCTCGGCCTCGAGCCGGGCGATCTGCTTCTCCTTGCTGTGCGCCATGGCCGCCTTGGTGGCCTTCGCGCCAAAACGGTCGACCACCGACTGGAGGCGGGCGATCTCCTTGCCCTGTTGGGCGGCCTTGCGTGCCATGCGCTCCTCGTCGAGCGCCCGGGCAGTGCGGTACTGGCTGTAGGTGCCCTTGTACTCGACCACCTGGCCGGTGGCGTCCTCCGCCGGCCGGTCGAGGTGGAGCACTCGGGTGATGGCTTCGTCGAGCAGTTCGAGGTCGTGGCTGATGACCAGCAGTGCCCCGCGGTAGTTGCGCAGGAACCCGAGCAACCATTCCTTGGCGTCGACGTCGAGGTGGTTGGTGGGTTCGTCGAGCAGCAGCACGTCGCTGCCGGCGAACAAGATGCGCGACAGCTCGACCCGGCGGCGCTCGCCGCCCGACAGCACGTCGATCGGCAGGTCGAGCCGGTCGGCGCGCAGGCCGAGGCCGTGGGCGATGGAGCGCGCCTCGCTGTCGGCTGCATAGCCACCGGAGGTGGCGAACTCGTCCTGAGCGCGGCTGTAGCGGGCGACGTTGCGGTCGCTCGCGTCTTCCTCCATGGCGATGCGCAGCTTCTCGATGCGTACCAGCGCGTCGTCGATACCCCGGCCCGACAGGATGTGGGTGATGGCGCTGCGCCCCTCGGTGCCCTCGATGCGCGGGTCTTGCGGCAGGTAGCCGAAGCCGCCCTTGCGCATCACGCTGCCGTGCGCCGGTTCGGTCTCGCCACCCAGCACCTTGAAGAAGCTCGTCTTTCCGGCACCGTTGCGGCCGACGAGGCCCACCTTGTCGCGCGGCATGATGGTGAACGACGCACCGTCGACGACGAAGCGGCCCCCCACCTCCACCGACACCTGGCGCACCTGCAACATCTGCTGCAGGGTACTGGCGAAGGCCCGTCGGTAGGCTCGCTCACCGATGGACGTCATCGCTGCCGTCGACGCGGCGCCACGCACACGCGACCGCCTCGCCGCGGCGGCATGCGGCTGCGCGTTGGCGGGGGCAGCGGTGTACACAGCGCTGAACGAGCCGGGCGCGCCCGGTAGTCGCTTCATCCCCTGTGCGTTCCACCGACTCACCGGCCTGTGGTGCCCGGGGTGCGGACTCACCCGCGGTACCCACGCGCTGTTCACCGGGCATCCGCTCGAGGCGCTGGGCTACAACCTGTTCACACCGCTCGCCCTCGTGGGCATCGTGGTGGTCTGGGCCGCCTGGGCGTTGCGCAGTTGGGGCCGACCGGTGCGCAACCCGGTCGAGCGCATGCCCGAGCGATGGAGCCAGGTGCTGCTCGCACTGGTACTCGTCTACGGAGTGCTGCGGAACCTGCCGTTCGCGCCCTTCCGCTCACTCGCCCCCTGACGCGCGGTTGGTTCAGCCTGGCGGCGGCGTGGGCGCGGGCGCGGCAGTGGTGGTGGGCGCCGCCGTGGTGGTGGGCGCGGCTGTGGTGGTGGGAGCCGCCGTCGTCGATGGCGCGGCCGTCGTCGTGGTCGACCGTGGCACCGAGGTGCTGGTGGTCGTGGTCGACCGCGGCACCGTCGACGTGGTGGTGGAGCCGCGGGGCACCGTCGTGCTCGTGCTGGTGGTGGTGGTGGTCGCGCGCGGCGCCGTGGTGCTCGTGGTGGTGGTGGGGAACCCGGGCATACCACCGGTGTCGTCGATGAACACCTGGTCGAGACATCGACCCTTGCCGCTGTTGGGCGGAGCCGAACCGAATCGCTGCGCCAACAGCATCGCCAACGAGAGCCGTCCCATGTCGCTGGGATGGATCAGATCCTCGTTCAGCAAGCCGGGATCGTTGGCAGTGGCGGCAGCCCAGTCGACGATGGTGACGTTCGCGTAGGTGTCGTCGAGGGCACGGAGCACCTCGTTCACCTCGATCATCTCCGCGTCGCGCTCGCTGACGGTGACCAGCACCAGGGGGCGGTCGCCGAACCGGTTGATCAGTCGGTTCATCTGCTTGAAGTACTGCTGGTCGTCGCGGTTGTAGTTGGTGCCGAGGAAGATGACGACAGCGTCCCAGTCCTGTTCGAGCATCACATCAGCGACGATGAGTCCGAAGTCGACGAACCTGCTGACCTCAGCCTCGATCTCCACCCGCCAGCCGAGCGGAGTCATCAACTCGCAGACCTCGTTGCCGTACCGCTTCGATACCGACGCCAGGATCGAGTCGCCGATCATCAACACCCGGTTCCCGGTCACCACTTCACCCACTTGCGCCATCGGTTCAGGTGGCACGGTGCTGCTGCTGGACGCGGGGTCGATCGTGGTGGAGGTGGTGCTGATGGGCAGCGCCACGGTCGACAGCACGGGCGGTAGCGGCCCCACTCCGGCAGTCGACGCGACGACCGACGCGGAGGGAGCAGCGCTGTCGTCGTCGCCACCGACGGCCGAGCAGGCCACCAGTACGACAGCGCACAGCGCTGCCACCATCTCGCGTCGAACCATCATGAGCGTCCTATTCGACCCAACGGGCCGACCGGAAGCAAGTCACCTCCGATGTGTCGTCGGCGACACCCGACGTCAGGAACCGCGTGACTTCAATTCGTCGCGGATCTCGGTGAGGAGGTCGACCTGGGTCGGGCCGGCGGTGGAGAGGTCGCGCTTGGTGGCCGCCCGATAGAACTTCACCAGGCCGAACACGGCCAACGCGGTGAGCAGGAAGACCACGATCTGGTTGATGAACGCGCCCCACTTCACCGTCTCGTAGGCCTTTCCGGCGATGCCGGTGCAGTCCTGCTTCCCGGTGGGCTTGCCGTCGGGACCGATGATGTCCTCGCACTTCACCATCAGGCCAATGGCACCCATCACGATGTCGTTGACGAACGAGTCGATCAACGCCTTGATGGCGACGCCCATGATGAACGCAACGGCGATGGTCATCAGGTCGCCCGTGACGATGAAATCCTTGAACTCTTGGATGAGGCCCTTCTTCGGCTCCTCGACTGTGTCTGCCATTCGGTGTCTTCCCCTTCTCATGGACCGAGCGACGACAAGTATGACACGCACGGTCGACCCGCTGACCACCCTGAACGGGTGACCAACTCGCTCGTGAGGGTGCCGATATCGATGGCTGCTGCGCCGAACCTGAGCCTGCGCTCTGGCAACATCGTGTCGTGAGGCGAGCCCGATGACCCCCCGGAGCCGTGGCGCGGGCCGCCGCT
>JBIIDH010000173.1:0-4686 GCA_044238435.1 Ilumatobacteraceae bacterium
AACTGCTCGCCGTCTCTCCCGATGGCCGCCAGTCGACCGGTTCGGCGCGGTCGGACAGGTCGAGTGCCACCCACAGCGCGCCCGCCGCAGCGGCAGTGAGCGATGCGAGCACCACCACGCTCGGTTGCAGTCCGCCCAGGCCCAGCGCACCCACAGCGAACAACCACAACACCGCCGTGCCCATGAGGCGCCTCCGCCAGAGCGATGTCATTGCGACGCGTCCCGCGGGCGCAGCGATCCGTGCACGGCGTGCAGCGCGGCAGTGGCCCGGCTGCGGTCGGCCTCGCCCAGCGTGTGCGTCGAGAACCGGGCCTCGCGATAGAGGTCGGCGAGGGTTGCGATGGCGTCGCCGTCGAGACCTGCTGCGGCGAGCACACGGGCGGTGTACTCCGCCGACGTCTCGGCGGCGTAGCGCGGCCACCCGGCTGCGGCCACGTCGTCCTCCAGCTGCAGCCAGCAGGCGACGATGGCGTTGCGGGGCTCGCCGTGAGCGAGCGCATCGAACTGGGCTGCCTCGTCGAGCTCCATATCGCCGCCGGTCGTGGCGTCGAGCGCAGTGAGCGATGCAACCGAGGCGGCTGCGGCGCGGTCGCGCTCGCGCCACACCCGCAACCACGTGCTCACCACCATGTAGGTGAGGGCGAGCAGCACCATCAGCCCCACCACCGCGAACACCCGGGCGAGCCACGAACTGTTGGTGGTCGGTTCGTTGGCGATCAGGTCGCCGAGTTCGGGCAGGTCGCTGCTGATCTCGTCGGTGGTGGCGGGGCGCACCTCCACGTCGTACTGCGCCGGCGGATCGCTCCACACCCGCACCGCGCCGCTCGACGCCACCGTCAGCGCCAGGCCCACCGTCAGGGCGCCGGCCGCCCAGGCAGCAATGGCTCGACGGGGCATGCCGCTCACGCTAGCCACCGCTGTGCAGCCCGCCTGCCCGCATCGCAGCCGAACGGGTGCCGTCAGCGGTTCAGCAGCACCGGGATGGCGCGCGGTCCGCGCACCTGTCCGTTGGCCCAGGTGACGGTACCGGCGGGGTCGAGCGAGTAGTTCGGGAACGCACGCAGCCACTCCTGCAGTGCCACCAGCATCTCGAGGCGGGCGAGGTTCGAGCCGATGCACCGGTGGATGCCCAGTCCGAAGGCGACGTGGCGGTTCTTCTCGCGATCGAGCTGGAACTCGTGGGCGTCGTCGAACGCAGCCGGGTCGTGGTTGGCGGCGGGGAAGGTGAGCAGCATCTGTTCGCCGGCGTGCACGGGGCAGCCGGCCACCTCGGTGTCGTCGATGACCTTGCGGGCCATGGTGACCGGGGCGTAGTAGCGCAGCACCTCCTCGTTGGCCATCTGCCACAACGGGTCGTCGTCGTGCACGGCCACCAGGCGGGCCACCTGGTCGGGGTGCTGAGCGAAGTGCCACAGGCCCGAGCCGATGGCGCTCCAGGTGGTGTCGATGCCGGCGATGATCTGCAACCGCACGTACCCCACCTTCAGGGCCCAGTCGACCGGCCGGCCATCGATCTCGGCGTTGGCGATGAGGGTGAGCATGTCGTCGGCCGGGTGCTCGATGCGGTCGCGGAGGACGACGTCGATGTACTCCGACATCTCGCGCACCACGGTGGCGCGGATGCTGTTGTCGCGCGGCGCCAACTGGAAGTTGCGATAGATCCAGTCGCGGAACAGGTCGGCGTCGGCCTCGGGCAGGCCGGTGAGCAGACAGATGCCGTGCACCGGGATGTGCTGGCTGTACTGCTCGGCCGCATCGGCCCGGTCGGCGCCGTCGAGCGCGGCGATGAGCGATCGGCAGAAGGTGCGCATCTCGTCGTCGAGCAGGGCGATCTTCTTCGGACTGAAACTGGGCAGCAGCAGGCGGCGATGGCCGTGATGGTCGGGCGGGTCGGAGGTGATGGGCGGAGCGGGGTGACGCACCGCGTCGGGTCGGCCGACGTTCACCCAGATCGACGAGAAGTGGGTGGTGTCGTGGGCCACGGCGGCCACGGCCTCCATCGTCACGGGCATGTGTGCCCGGCCGTAGCGCTCGGTGGTGGCCACCGGGCACTGCTCGCGCACGGTGTTCCAGATGTCGATCGCGTTCGGACCCCACTGGTCGTCGAGCCAGTCCCAATCGTGCACCCAGTCCTTCACCGGTGGCATCTCGATGTGCTCGCCGCCGTAGGTCATCGCAGTCCCCTTCCTGCCCTGGTGTCGGCCGGCCCCGACGGCAGCCTGCTCAGGAGGCACAGAGTACGCCGGAACGGCAACCTGCTCGGCGTGGTCGGTCGGGGAGTTGCGTGGCACGATTGACCGACCAGTGGAACAGGACGTGCGATGACCGCTACCGAGATCAACCGATCCGTCACCGTGCCCGGCAGTTGGCGGGCGGTGCCCATCACCGGTGCCTTCGGGGCCGAGCTCAGCGGCGACCGCATCGACGCGGCTGCCGACGGCGACTGGATCATGGCGCTGCTCGAACAGCACCTCGTGCTGGTGTTCCGCGACCAGCACCTCACCCATGCCGAACAGGTGGCCTTGGCCCGCGGGATGGGCGAGCCCACGCCGGCGCACCCCGTGGTGCCCGGTCATCCCGACCATCCCGAGATCCTCGAACTCGACGGTGCGAAGGGTGGCAAGAACGCGCGGTGGCACACCGACGTCACGTTCGTCGAGGCGCCGCCGGCGGCATCGGTGCTGGTGGCCGATGTCATCCCCGAGACGGGCGGCGACACGCTGTGGGCCGACCTGCGCACCGCCTACGAGCGGCTGTCGCCGGCGCTTCATTCGCTCGTCGACGGACTGGAAGCGGTGCACCGCATCTCGCCGCTGGCCTACTGGGGCGAGCCGTTCGACACGGCGCTCACCCGCGACGACGCGATCGAGTTGCTCGAGCAGGCCAAGCGGGTGCCGCCCGTCATCCACCCGGTGGTGCGGGTGCATCCGTCGACGGGTCGGCCGGCTCTGTTCGTGAACCCGGGCTTCACCACGCACCTGGTCGGTCTGTCGCGCATCGAGAGCGACCATCTGCTGGCCCTGCTGCACCAGCACACCACCCAGCCCGAGCTGGTGCTACGGCACCGCTGGCGGCCGGGTGATGTGGTGATGTGGGACAACCGGGCGACGATGCATTACGCCACCGACGACTACGGCACCACCCCGCGTCGGGTGCGTCGGGTCACCCTGCGGGGCGACCGGCCGGTGGGCCCCGGTGGCAGCGTCAGCCGGGTGGCCACCGACCCGCTGGTCGCCGTGCGCTGACGAGCGGATCATCCTTGCGGTGGATGTCGCCCGCGACGGGTGCTTCGTAGGATGCCCGTGATGTTGCGGGTGGAGGGACTTCGGAAGCGGTTCGGGTCGCTACAGGCGCTCGACGATGTGAACCTCGAGGTGGGGCCGGGGCAACTGGTCGGCTTCCTCGGACCGAACGGTTCCGGCAAGACGACGACGATGCGAGCCGTGATGGGGCTGATCACCGTCGATGAAGGCTCGATCACGTGGAACGGTGCGCCCGTCGATGCCGTTGCGCGACGCAGGTTCGGCTACATGCCCGCCGAACGCGGCGTGTACCCGAAGATGACGGTGCGCGACCAGATCGTCTACTTCGCCCGGCTGGCAGGGCTGACGCGCGAGCAGGCGCGTCGCAATGCCGATCGGTGGATGGAGCGAGTCGACATCGCCGCTCGCGCCGACGACGAGGTGATCAGTCTGTCGACCGGTAACCAACAGCGCGTGCAGTTGGCGGTGGCGCTGGTGCACGAGCCCGAGGTGTTGCTGCTCGACGAGCCCTTCTCGGGTCTCGACCCGACCGCGGTCGAGACGATGAAGGCGGTGCTGTTGGAAGAGGTCGAGCGGGGTGCGGGGGTGCTGTTCAGCAGCCATCAGCTCGATCTCGTCAGCGATGTGAGCCGACGGGTGATCGTCGTCGATCAGGGACGCATCGTGTTGCAGGGCGACGTGCAGCAACTGCGCGAGGCCAGCCCGGTCCGCTACGTGTCGGTGGTGTTCGCGGTGCCGACGCCCTGGCGGCCCGAGCGGGCAGAGGTGATCGAACAGGTCGACCGCCGGGTGACGGTTCGGGTCGACAGCGACGCGCAGGTCTCAGCACTGCTGGCCGACGCCGAACGGGCCGGAGCAGTGGCCGAGTTCTCGTTCGCCCCACCCGATCTGTCCGAGGTGTTCCTCCGAGCGGTCGGGTCGGTGGCGACAGGGGTGGCGTCGTGAGCAGTTGGTCGATCATCCGCGTCGTTGCCGAGCGCGAGGTGCTGATGCGGGCGAGGTCGCGTGCATTCGCCATCGTCACGGTGCTGCTGTGTGTCGGCATCGTGTTGATGGGCGTGATCAACCGCCTCACGGGCGACGGCGAGCCGCCCACCTACGAGGTCGCGGTGGTCGGCTCGGCACCCGCAGGGTTCGCGCAGGCGGTGCAGGCGACTGCTGGCTCGTCGGGGGTGGAGGTCTCCCTGTCGGCAGAGGCCTCACGTGCGGCAGCCGAGGCCGCGGTGCGCGACGAATCGATCGATGCTGCGGTCGATGCGGCGAGCGGCGAGGTGGTGTGGGCCACCTCTGCTGATGCGACGCTGAGCGCGGTGATCGACACCTCGTGGGGGTTGGCTTCATCGGTGGCGGCTGCCACCGACGCCGGCCTCGACGACGAGGAACTGGCGGCCATCTTCGCTCCTCGCCCGCTGCAGCAGACCCT
>JBIIDH010000010.1:0-50280 GCA_044238435.1 Ilumatobacteraceae bacterium
GTTCTGGAGTGCGGCGCGGCCCTGGGTGCTGATCAGTCGGAACATGAATGACATTCTCTATAGATCACAGATTCAATGCAAGTGCCCTATCATCGGCCCGTGCCCCCGCAGCAGGCTTCGCCGCCCACCCGTGCCGAATGGGTCGACTCGCTGCTGCGTCGCGCCATCCTGTCGGGTGAGCTGCGGCCCGGCCAGAAGCTGCTCGGCGAGAAGCTGGCCGAGCGGTGGGGCGTGTCGGCCACACCGCTGCGCGAGTCGTTCCAGCGGCTCGCTGGTGAAGGCCTGGTGGTGATCGAACCGCAGCGGGGTGCACGCGTGGCGCCGATCGGTGCACACGATGTGGCCGAGGTGTACGAACTGCGCCTGCTGCTCGATCCGGTGGCGTTGCGCGGGTCCATCGATGCAGCCCGCCACGGTGCCGCGGTGGATGCCGACTACGTCGCGCAGGTGGACCGGGCGTACGACGCGCTGATGGCGCAGCACCGATCCACCACGGCGTTCCACGACGCGCACCACGAGTTCCACCTGGCGCTCGTGCGGTGGTGCCCCAACCAGCGACTGGTGCGCCAGGTCGACCAGTTGCTCGACCAGTCGCAGCGCTATCAGGCGCTCGGTGGTGGAGCGCGCCGCCGTGGCGACGCAGCCGCCGAGCACCGAGCGCTACGCGATGCGTGCGTGCAGGGTGACGGCGACGATGCCGCAGCCACCCTGGTGGCCCATCTGCAGGCGACGCTCGAGGCTGTGCTCGCCCAGGCCTGAGCCCGGGGATGGGGCCCGACGGGTGGGCCCGGCTACTCGTCGTCGGGTGGTGGGTGGGTTCGTTCCTCGTGGCGGATGCGCCAGCGGAGGCGGGCGCGGGCTTCGTCGAGTCGGTCGATGGTGCGGTGCGGGCGCGGGGTGTGGTTGCCGGCGCGGCGCAGAACGGCGACGCGGTTGTGGGCGTTGCAGCCGAGGTCGCCGGCGAACTGACTGGTGAGGCCTCCGTCGGCGTAGGCGACGATGTGGTCGACATCGCACTCGTCGGCGGGTACGTCGCAGCCGGAGGGGTGTCGGCAGTGCTGGTCGCGGACTTCGATGGCGCGGCGCAGTGCGCCGCGGAAGGTGCGTTGCCGACCGACCGAGAGGATGGTGGTGTGGTCGGCGAACAGCACGGTTTCGAGCATTGCGGTGTCGAGGTAGGGGACCAGGTCGCCCGAGCCGAGCAGGGTGCCGCTGGCGAGAGTGCAGAGGCGGGCCATGGTGTCGTTGCCGACGGTGACCGTGAACAACGGTCGTGGTCGGCGTCCGCTGGCGGGTGCGGTGGCCGAGCGGGCGGCCATCTCGATGAGTGCTGCGGCGCGGCCCTGGGCGGGGGTGCGGGTGATGCCGGCCTGTTTGTCGGTGCGACGAATCTGCTCGGTCAGGCGGCGCAGTTCGTTGATGACGATCTCGGCACCGATCGGGTCGAGGTCGCCATCGATGACGAGGCGCCCTTCGAACGATCGTGATGCGAACAGTCGCGCATCGGCATGCGGAACGGGTGTGGGGCGTGGTTCGGGATCGGCCCCGTCAGGGAGGCATCGTTCCCGGTCGTGCGCGAGGTCGGTGTCGAGGAGTTCGTCGACGATCTCGGTCCAGCGTTGGATGACGATGCGGGTACCGCGCAGATCGAGCGGTGTGCATTCGCGCACCAGCATCGCTTCGGCCTCAGCGAACAGTGCGGCGCGAGCCGGGGTGTTGGCGGCAGTGATCACCCGGAACTGGTCGAGCGACAACGCGCCTGCCGTGACTGCAGCAGCGGTGTGCGGGCAGCGTCGCCCGGCGCGGGCCTGGGCGACCTCGGTGCGAGCGTGGTCGACCGACGACCGATCCAGGCGCGCCACCCGATGTGCTGCGGTACGCGAGCCGTTCGACTCCCAGATCCGCCGCTCGTCCCACTCGGCCACCAGGCCACGCGCCGCGCCGGTGAGGCGTTGGCGCTCGGACTGCAGGCCGGCGACCAGCTCGTCGAGCTCGCCATCCGCGAGCGCGCCCACATCGAGACCCGCCAACGCATCAACTGTGTTGCGCAGCTGGACGAGAGCAGCACCGACCGACATGCGGCCATCCTGCACGAGGGGTGTGGCACGGTTTCCCGCTGCAGGCCCGAGCGGCGTCACCAGCCGGCGTCACCAGCCGGCGTCGAGGAACTGCTGCAACGCGGCCAGGCCGGCGGTGCGCAACTCGTCGTCGCTGCGTTCGGCCCATGCCCGCGCAGTGCGGCCGCCGTGCAGGGCGAGCAGCACGGGTTCGCCGGTGAGCGGTGCGAGGTTGAACCACTCGCGAAACGCTGTGCCGGGTTCGTCGACGCGTGTCCACATCAACGACTCGTTGGTCCAGAACCGCTCGGGGAAGACGAACCACACCTTGTCGAGCAGACCGGTGCCCATGGCGTCGATGGCGGCCTGATGGGAGTCGGGCAACGGTGGGTCGAAGGAGATGACGTCGGCTGCCAGTACGGCGAGGGGTGCGGTGACCACCACCCGGTCGCAGGTGAACGAGGAGCCGTCGGCGAGGGTGAGGTCGGCTCCGTCGCCACCCCACGACACCTCGAGCACCGCTGTGCTCACGCGGATGTCGAGGCCGTCGGCGAGGTGATCGGCCAGGCCGCCATAGCCGCCCAGCACCAGCAGGTCGTCGCCCTCGGAGCCCTCCTCGGTGCCCCACCAGGCCGACAGTTCGTCGGCGTTCGCGCCGTACTCGCTGGCGAGTTCCACCTCGTCGAGGTGGTTCAACGCGAGCGGGTCCACTTCGGCGCCGCTGGCGGCGACGGCCGCGGCGATCGAGAAGTCGGCGTCGGCGTCGTCAGCCCAGTCGGTGGCAGTGGCGATGGCGTCGGCTGCCTCGTCGAGCGACGCCTGGGTGAGTCCGCCGGTGAACAGCGTGCTGGCGTTGTCGTAGTCGAAGTCGACGGCGTCGACCCCGAGACCGTCGAGTTGCCCAGCGAGGTCGCTGGCCGTGATGTCGTGCACCCAGGAGGCGCCCAGTTCGACCGGCACGGGCCAGGCGTCGGACCGCACCGTGGCGACGCGTCCGCCGATGCGGTCGCGGGCCTCGAACACCGTCACGGTGTGGCCGGCGTCTCGCAGCGCCCGTGCTGCGGCGAGCCCCGCCACACCCGCGCCGAGCACGGCCACCACGTCGCCCGCCTCGGCCACGTCGTCGACCTCGCCAGCAACCCTGCGACCCGACTCGAGCGCGCCGTGCACGGTCGCCGGGGCGGTGCTGGAGGTGGCCTCGCCGGCGAAGAACAGCCGGCCGTCGATCGGCTCGGCCAGGGCGGCGCGCAGCGCCGGGTCGGCGCCCACCGGGAGGAACGAGTACGACCCGCGGGCCCACGGGTCGACCGACCACGAGGTGCGGATCATCGCCAGCGGTTCGGGTACGCGGCGAGCGGTCGGTGTCTCGGTAGGCGATGGCGTCGACCCGTCGGTGCCGGTGCCGGTGCCGGTGGGCGACGACGGTGAGTCGGCGCGGCACGAGGCGAGAGCGAGCGCTGCCGGCATCGTGGCCAGCAACCGGAGGAGATCGCGTCGCGTCGGGGTCACGGGGCCAGTCTGGCAGCGGTGCCGAGCACAGCGCGCCGGGTACGAGCGAGCACCTCGCCCTGCAGCCGGAACGATGGGCCCACCACGCTGATGGCGGCCACCACACGGTCGTCGCCGCTGCGCACCGGGGCCGACACGGCGGTGATGCCGGCTTCCACTGCATCGACGCGAACGGCCACGCCATCGGGGTCGGTGCGCCCGGCCAGCGCAGCGCCGACCGCGGTGTCGCGGCGCGAGATCTGGTGACCGAGCCAACTGACGTGGCGGATGGCGTGGTGCCCCTCGGCCAGGCAGGTGTACACGGCGTGGGTGCGGTCGAGCGGTTCGGCCAGGTAGGCCGACTCGCCCGTGGTGGCGGCCAGCTCGGCCAGCAGCGGTTCGGCCAGACGGGGGAGCGACGCTGCGGTGACCAGGGCGCGGGCGATGCGGAACAACTCGGGACCGGGCTCGAAGCGGCCATCGTCGGCGCGGCGGTTCACGAACCCGGTGGCCTCGAGGGCGCGGAGGTGACGCAGGGCCGTACTGGGGGCCAGGTCGACGGTGCGCGCCGCGTCGCTGAGTGTGATGCCCTCGGTGTGGTCGGCCACCACCCGCAGCAGGCTCAGACCTCGATCGGCTGCTTGCGCCATGTTCCACACTCTGGCAGAGTTTGCCGCTGTATGGAAGCCATCGAACTGGCAGGACAGGGTCTGGCGATCGACGACGTGGTGGCGGTGGCGCGGGGTGGAGCGCCGGTCGCCCTCGCCGACTCCGCACGTAGGGCGATGGAGGCGAGCGCCGCGCTGATCGACGGCTTCGTCGCCGGCGACACCCCGGTGTACGGCGTGACCACCGGCTTCGGGGCGTTGGCGAGCACGGTCATCCCCGCCGATCGGACCGCCGAGTTGCAGGTGGCGCTCGTGCGCTCGCACGCCGCCGGTATGGGCGACCCGGTGGAGACCGAGGTGGTTCGTGCCACGTTGCTGCTGCGAGCGCGCAGTCTGGCGATGGCGCGCTCGGGAGCACGCCCCGAACTGGTCGATCTGCAACTCGGCCTGCTGAACGCGGGCATCACGCCGGTGGTGCGCGAGCACGGTTCGCTGGGCGCCAGCGGCGACCTGGCACCGCTCAGCCACTGCGCACTCGCACTGTTGGGTGAGGGTGAGGTCGCCCTCCCCGACGGCATGGTGCTCGCCGCCGACGAGGCGCTCGCCGCGGCCGGCCTGCAGCCGGTGACGCTGCGTGCCAAGGAGGGACTCGCACTCATCAACGGCACCGACGGCATCCTCGGCATGCTCGCTCTGGCCATCACCGATCTCGGTGCGCTGCTGCGCCTGGCCGATGTGAGCGCGGCCATGAGCGTGGAGGGCCTGCTCGGCACCGACCGGGCCTTCGCCGCCGACCTGCAGGCGTTGCGTCCGCAACTGGGCCAAGCGGTGAGTGCTGCCAACCTTCGCCGCCTCCTGGCCGGCTCGGCCATCGTGGCCAGCCACCGTGAGGGCGACAGCCGGGTGCAGGACGCCTACTCGCTGCGCTGCACCCCGCAGGTGCACGGGGCGGCACACGACACGCTCGCCCACGCGCGGGCCGTTGCCGAGCGCGAACTCGAGGCCGCCATCGACAACCCGATGGTGCTGCCCGACGGCCGCGTCGAGTCGTGCGGCAACTTCCACGGCGCACCGCTGGCGCTGGTGTGCGACTTCCTGGCCATCGCGGTGAGCGAGCTGTCGGCCATCGCCGAGCGGCGCACCGACCGCATGCTCGACCGAGCCCGTTCGCACGGTCTGCCGCCGTTCCTCGCGCCCGACCCGGGCGTGAACTCGGGCTACATGATCGCCCACTACACACAGGCGGCGATGGCGATGGAGAACCAGCGACTCGCCGTGCCCGCCAGCACCCAGTCGCTGCCCACCAGTGCGATGCAGGAAGACCATGTGTCGAACGGCTGGGCGGCGGCCCGCAAACTGCGGCGCAGTATCGACAACCTGCGCCGCATCGTGGCCGTCGAGCTGGTGTGCGCCGGTGCGGCCATCGATCTGCGCGGCCCGCTGGCCCCCGCAGCCGGCACGGGCGCGGCCCTGCGTGTGCTCCGCGATGCGGTGGCGGGGCCCGGCCCCGACCGTTGGCTGTCGCCCGATCTGCGCGCCGCAGAGGCGCTGCTCGCCGACGGCAGTGTGCTCGCTGCCGTCGAATCCGCCATCGGCAACCTGGAGGTGCTCTAGATGTCTGGTCCCCGCCCCGTACGCGCCCCGCGCGGTACGCAACTGAACACGCTCGGCTGGCAGCAGGAAGCGGCCTACCGCATGCTGCACAACAACCTCGACCCCGAGGTGGCCGAACGCCCCGACGACCTGGTGGTGTACGGCGGCACCGGCCGCGCGGCGCGCAGCTGGGACGCGTTCGACGCGATGGCGCGCACGCTGCGCACCCTGCGCGACGACGAGACGATGCTGGTGCAGAGCGGTAAGCCGGTCGGTGTGTTCCGTACCCACGAGTGGGCGCCGCGTGTGCTGCTGGCCAACTCGAACCTCGTGCCCGAGTGGGGCAACTGGGACGAGTTCCGGCGTCTCGAAGACCTCGGCCTCACGATGTACGGCCAGATGACGGCCGGGTCGTGGATCTACATCGGCACCCAGGGCATCCTGCAGGGCACCTACGAGTGCTTCGCCGAGATCGCCCGTCGCAAGTTCGGCGGCACGCTCGCCGGCACCATCACCCTCACCGCCGGGGTGGGCGGCATGGGCGGCGCACAGCCGCTCGCCGTGACGATGAACGACGGTGTGGCGCTCTGCATCGACGTCGAGCAGTGGCGCATGGAGCGCCGTGTCGAGACGCGCTACCTCGACGAGGTGGCCGACTCGGTGGAGGACGCGATCGCCCGTTGCGTGCGCGCCCGCGACGAGCGCCGTCCGCTGTCGGTGGGCCTGGTGGGCAACGCGGCGCTCCTGCTGCCGCGACTGCTCGAGCTCGACTTCCCGGCCGACATCGTGACCGACCAGACCAGCGCCCACGACCCGCTCAGCTATGTGCCCGCCGACCTCACGCCCGAGGCGACTGCCGAACTGGCGCGCACGAACCCGCAGGAACTCATCCGCCGGGCGCGCGAGTCGATGGCAGCGCACTGCCGGGCGATGGTGGGCTTCCTCGACAAGGGCAGCGAGGTGTTCGACTACGGCAACAGCCTGCGCACCGAGGCCAGGCTCGGCGGTTTCGACCGGGCCTTCGACTACCCGGGCTTCCTGCCCGCCTACATCCGCCCGTTGTTCTGTGAGGGCAAGGGCCCGTTCCGCTGGGTGGCCCTGTCGGGCGATCCGGCCGACATCGCCGCCACCGACCGGGCCGTGCTCGAGGAGTTCCCCGACGACGAGGGCCTGGCCCGCTGGATCCGTCTCGCCGGCGAACGCGTCGCGTTCCAGGGTCTGCCGGCGCGCATCTGCTGGTTGGGCTACGGCGAGCGCCACCGCCTCGGCCTGCGCTTCAACGAGATGGTGAAGCGCGGCGAGTTGAAGGCACCGGTTGTCATCGGCCGCGACCACCTCGACTCGGGCTCGGTGGCCTCGCCCTACCGCGAGACGGAGTCGATGCTCGACGGCAGCGACGCCATCGCCGACTGGCCCCTGCTCAATGCGCTGGTGAACACCTCGTCGGGAGCATCGTGGGTGAGCATCCACCACGGTGGCGGTGTGGGCATCGGCCGCAGTATCCATGCCGGCATGGTGTGCCTCGCCGACGGCACCGACCTGGCCGCGCAGAAGCTCGAGCGGGTGCTCACCACCGACCCGGGCATGGGCGTCATCCGCCATGCCGATGCGGGCTACGAGCGGGCGGTGGAAGTGGCCGGTGAACGCGGTGTGCGCATCCCGATGCGCGAAGGTACGGGTGCATGATCGTCGAGGGTGACTTCTGGCGCGACGGCGCGGTGTGCGTGCGCGGTGCGTTCACACCCCACCAGGTGGAACTGGCCCGCCAGGCCATCGACGCCAACCTCGCCGACCTGTCGCCCGGTGCGAAGCGGGCCAGCGGCACCGACGACGCAGCGTTCGTGGAGGACTTCTGCTCGTGGCAGCGCATCGCCCCGATGGAAGAGTTCATCCGCACCTCGGGTGCCGCCGAGATCGCCCGCGAACTGATGGGCAGCACCGGCGTGCGGCTGTACCACGACCACGTGCTGGTGAAAGAGCCCGGTACGCGCCAGCGCACGCCGTGGCACCAGGACATCCCGTACTACAACGTCGATGGCCGTCAGAACGTGAGCATGTGGATACCGGTCGACCCGGTGCGCCGTGAGGCGACACTCGAGTTCGTGGCCGGCTCGCACCTCGGGCCGTGGTACATGCCGCGCAGTTTCCTCGACGACCAGGCCAAGTGGTTCCCCGAAGGTTCGCTCGACGAACTGCCCGACATCGAGGCGCAGCCCGAGCGGTTCCCGGTGATCGGTTGGGCGCTCGAACCGGGCGATGCGGTGTGCTTCCACATGGCCACGCTGCACGCCGCCGGTGGCAACCCCGGTCCTGGTAGGCGCCGGGTGCTGTCGGTCCGCTTCCTCGGCGACGACATGGTGCACGCGCCGCGTGCCTGGGTCACCTCGCCCCCGTTCCCCGGCCTGGTCGACGAGCTGCCCGCCGGCGCGCCGCTCGACCATCCGCTGTTCCCGGTGCTGGTGTGACGAGGCTCCGATGACCGTGCTGCCCATCGCCACCGTCGGTCACCCCGTGTTGCGTGAACGGGCGCGCGAACTGACGCGCGACGAACTGGCGAGCCCCGAGATGCAACAGCTCATCGACGACATGATCGACACGATGCGCCACGCCAACGGAGCCGGCATCGCGGCCAACCAGGTGCACGTGCCCGTGCGCATCACCGTCATCGAGGTGAACCACAACCCGCGGTACCCGTACAAGCCGCAGATCCCGCTCACCATCGTCGTGAACCCGGTCATCGAACCGGTCGACGACGAACTGGTGGAGATCAACGAGGGCTGCCTGTCGGTGCCCAACCTGCGCGGCAACGTGTTCCGTCACGTCACCGTGCGGGTGCGCTACTGGGACCGCCACGGCAACGAGCACGACGAGCTCCGCCGCGGCCTCACGGCGGGCACCTTCCAGCACGAGTGCGACCACCTCGACGGCCTGCTGTTCCTCGACCGGGTGGTCGACACCCGCACGCTCACCACGTGGGAGCAGTTCGAGCAGCACCACCGTGCCGCGTTCATCGAGCGCATCACCGAGTTCGTGAACCGCGTCGGGTCGTGAGCAGCACTGCGTTCCACTGCGAACTGGCGTGGCTGGGCGGCGATGTCGCCGTGGCCGATGTGCTGGTGGAAGTGACCGACGGGCTCATCACGTCCATCCGTGCCGCCGCACCCGCCCCGTCGGGCGCAGTGCGGCTTCACGGGCTCACCCTGCCCGGGTTCGCCAACGCTCACAGCCACGCATTCCACCGGGCGCTGCGTGGCCGCACCCATGCGGGCACCGGCTCGTTCTGGACCTGGCGCGACCAGATGTACGCGCTGGCCGAGCGGCTGACACCCATGTCGTACCGGGCGCTGGCGCGCGCCGTGTACGGCGAGATGGTGCTGTCGGGCATGACTGTGGTGGGAGAGTTCCACTACCTGCACCACGGCAGCAACGGGGTTCCGTACGAGGAACCGAACGCGATGGGGGAGGCACTCGTCGCTGCGGCCGGTGAGGCCGGCCTGCGGATCACCCTGCTCGACACGTGCTACCTGCACGGCGGCGTCGGTGCCGACGGTTCGCCGGTGGCGCCCAACGAGGTGCAGCACCGCTTCAGCGACGGTTCGGCCGCAGCCTGGGCCGAGCGTGTCGATGCACTGGCCGACGCGTATCGCGACCACCCGATGGTGCGCGTGGGGGCGGCCATCCATTCGGTGCGGGCGGTCGATCCGTTCGCCATGCGGTCGGTGGCCAGGTGGGCGGCCGGGCGCAGTGCGCCCCTGCACGCCCACGTCAGCGAGCAGCCCGCCGAGAACGAGCAGTGTCTCGCCGCGCACGGGATCACGCCCACGGCCCTGCTCGACGTGGCGGGTGCGCTGACGCCCCGGTTCACGGCGGTGCACGCCACGCACCTCACTCCGCACGATGTCGAGCGCTACCAGGCGCACGGCTGCACGGTGTGCTTCTGTCCCACCACCGAACGCGACCTGGCCGACGGCATCGGCCCGTCGAGTGCGTTGCGCGACGCCGGTGTGGCGCTGGCGCTGGGTAGCGATTCGCACGCCGTGATCGACCCGTTCGAAGAGATGCGAGCCCTGGAGCTGGACGAGCGACTGGCCACACTGCGCCGCGGCAACCACGAGGTGCATGCCCTGCTGCACGCCGCCACCGCCGAGGGCTACCGCAGCCTCGGCTGGGACGGTGACGGGATGCTCGTCGTCGGCGCAGCTGCCGACTTCGTCTCCGTCGGGCTCGATTCGGTACGGCTCGCAGGCACGGCAGCCCATCACGCGCTCGCTGCGGTGGTGTACGCCGCGTCACCTGCCGACGTGCACCACGTGGTGGTGGGTGGCGAGGTGGTGGTGCGCGAGGGCGCGCACGTACGATTCGACGTGGCGGCCGATCTGGCCCGGGTGCTGGGGGCGCTGTGAGTCGCACGACGGTCATCGACGACATCGGCCTGCTGGTCACCAACGACCCCGCCCTCGGCGACGGGCCGCTCGGCATCGTGCGGAACGCGGCGGTCGTCGTGGAGGGCGACCGCATCGTGTCCGTCGGGCCCGCCGGAGCGCCCGCCGACGAGCGCATCGACGCGGCGGGTGCCTGCGTCATCCCCGGCTTCGTCGACTCGCACACCCACCTGGTGTTCGCCGGCGACCGGGCCGACGAGTTCGCGGCGCGCATGGCCGGCCGTCCCTACGAGGCCGGCGGCATCCGTGTGTCGGTCGACGCCACCCGCTCGGCCGACGATGCCCACCTGGGCATGCTGGCTGCGCACCGTCGCGCCGAGGCGCAGCGGGCCGGCATCACCAGCATCGAGATCAAGTCGGGTTACGGCCTGACGGTGCGCGACGAGGCACGCTGTCTGGCGGTGGCGGGCGACATCACCGCCGACACCACGTTCCTGGGAGCGCACGTGGTGCCCGCCGAGTTCGCTGGACGCGTCGACGACTACGTGCACCTCGTGTGCAACGAGATGCTGGCCGCTGCGGCGCCCCAGGCGCGCTGGATCGATGCGTTCTGCGAGGTGGGTGCGTTCGACGCCGACCAGTGCCGGGCCGTGCTGGCCGCCGGGCGTGCCGCCGGACTGGGTCTGCGCCTGCACGCCAACCAGCTCGGGTTCGGCCCCGGCGTGCAATTGGCCGTCGAGATGGGCTGCGCCTCGGCCGATCACTGCACGTACCTGAGCGACGACGACGTGGCGGCCCTCGCCGCCGGCGACACCGTGGCCACGTTCCTGCCGGCCACCGATTTCTCCACCCGGCAGCCCTACCCCGATGCCCGCCGCGTCATCGACGCCGGGGCCACCGTCGCGCTGGCCACCAACTGCAATCCGGGTTCGAGTTACACCACGTCGATGTCGTTCTGCATCGCGCTTGCCGTTCGCGACCTGAAGATGACGCCCGACGAGGCCCTCGTCGCCGCCACCCTGGGCGGGGCGAAGGCGCTGCGGCGCACCGACGTTGGCCGCATCTCCGTGGGGGCCCGTGCCGATCTGGTGGTGCTCGACGCACCGTCGTACACGCACCTCGTCTACCGACCCGGTGTGCCCCTCATCCGTTCCGTCATCGAAGCAGGAGTGCTCGTCTCATGACCACTGTTCTCACCCTCGACGAGGTCGACGACCTCGCCCGGCGAATGCTCGTCGCCTCGGGAGCCTCGGCGCTGCAGGCCGGTGCCACGGCGCGCAGCATCCGCGACGCCGAGGCCGAGGGCATCCGCACCGTCGGCCTGTCGTACCTGCCCACGTACTGCGAGCATGTGCGATGCGGCAAGGTGCTCGGCGATGCCGTGCCCACGGTGATGCAGCCCCGTGCCGCCACCGTGGTGGTCGATGCGGGCAACGGCTTCTGCCATCCGGCGTTCGAGGCCGGCGAGGCACCGCTGGTGCAGGCCACCCGCGCGTGCGGTGTGGGCGTGCTGGCCATCGCCCACAGCTACTCCGCCGGGGTGCTCGGCTGGTTCGTCGAGCGGCTCGCCCGGCAGGGTCTGGTGGCCGTGATGTTCGCCAACTCGTCGCCGCTGATGGCGGCCTGGGGTGGCAAGCGGCCGTTCTTCGGCACCAACCCCATCGCCTGGGCTGCGCCCCGCGCCACCGGCGAGCCGGTGGTGGCCGACCTGTCGTCGTCGACCGTCGCCTGGGTCACGGTGAATGCGGCAGCGCAGCGCGGTGAGTCGATTCCCTTGGGCTGGGCGCTCGACGTCGATGGTCGGCCCACCACCGACGCGCAGGCCGCGCTGGCCGGCACGATGGCGCCGGCGGGTGGGCACAAGGGGTCAGCATTGGCGCTGCTGGTCGATGTGATGGCGGGCGGGGTGGCCGGCTCGAACTTCTCGCACGAGGCCTCTGGCTTCGGTGGGAACGAGGGCGGCCCGCCCGATGTGGGGCAGGTGATCCTGGCCATCGACCCGTCGGCCACGATGGGAGCCGGGTTCGCCGATCGCATCGAGGCCGACCTGCAGGAAATGGTCGGCGAGCCCGGGGTTCGTCTTCCCGGCGACAAGCGGCTGGCCAGCCGGGCCCACACGGCGGTGCACGGGGTGGAGGTTCCCGACGACCTGATGGCCGTGCTCACCTCCTACGTCGAGCCACGCTGAGCTGCTCGGCCAGGAAGGCCGGGATGTCGTTGGGTTGCACGGTGGCGCCCCGGATGAGGTCGTCGAAGTGCTCGGTGAGCGTGCTCACCTGTTCGCTCGACGTGAGCACCAGGTACATCTGGCCGAGGTACAGCGCGGCGCGCTGTGGCCCGAAGATGGTGACGGGCGCGGCGTAGCGCTGCAGACCGTCGAAGAGGAACCAGCGCAGCGTGGGGTACAGCGTGCGGGTGAGCTCGATCATGTGCTCGATCTGCTCGATGCGCTGCGCGTGGGGGAGGGCGCGCCAGATCCCTTCGCCCCGGGCGAACGACTCGACGCCCTGCACACTGTTGCAGCACTCCAGGTCGCTGCCGGGCGAACGGGTCCACGCCAGACGTGCCGCGGCGGTGCCGATCTGCTGCTCGGGTCGCATGGTGACGAACTCGCCGAGCTCGAAGCGGATGAGGTCGTCGGTCTTCAGCATGTCGGGCAGGGTGCTGGGCACGTAGCGCACCTTGTAGCCGCGGGCCTGCTCGAACCAGGCGATGAGCCGCTCGTCGTTGGGTGACAGTGCGTTGCGTTCGAACGCCGCCTGTTCGCGCATCATCTCGGCCTGCATCGGGCCCGCGTTGCTGAGGCCGAGCAGCCAGTCGACCGACACCTGGTGCGTGGCCGCCACCTCGGCCAGCGTCTCGACACGCGGGAGGCGCCGGTTGGTGGGCGAGAGGAGTTGCGACAGCGTGGAACGGTCGATGGCCGAGCCGGCAGCGAACGCCGACCGGGTGAGGCCGCTGCGGCGGATGACGTCGTCGAGCCGCTCGCGGAACGTGGCGAGCATCTGCTTGCGGTCCATGACCGCCAGCCTAGGGAAGCAACCTCGTGATCCGGGGTGGAAACGCACGAAGTGATGCGGATCAGCAACACAAGTGGGTGAACTGTGCGCATGTCCACCGACAAACCACGTGCGCCACGAGGGGTGTCTGTTCCACAATCGTCAGTGGTGGACAGTAGGGGGACACAGCATCCGAATCGGGTCGAGTGGCCGACGGTCGCTGTCGCGGTCGCGGTGTGGGGCCTGTGGCTCGGGCTGGTGTTCGGCCACGAGTCGATCCCGTGGCCGCTGCTGCTCGTGGGGCTCGGCTTGGCGGGTGGCTGGTACATGAGCCTGCAGCACGAGGTACTCCACGGGCACCCCACCCCGTGGGGGTGGCTCAACGTTGCTCTGGCCGGTGCGCCGCTGTCACTGTGGCTGCCGTACTGGCTGTACCGCGACGAGCACCTGCTTCACCACGAGGTGGAGCTCACCATCCCCGACGAAGACCCTGAGACCTTCTACGTGAGCCCGGCGCACTGGGCCCACGCCGGGCCTGTGCGCCGCACGACGTTGCGGGTGAGCCGCACCTTCGTCGGCCGCTTGCTCATCGGACCGCTCATGGGGCCGCCGCGGCTGCTCGTGGCGCAGGCCCGGGCTGCCGGCCGCGACGGCTCGCTGGCAGCCCGCTGGCTGGGACACCTGGTCGGTGCGGCGCTCGTGGGCTGGGTGGTGTTCGGTCTGGCCGGCGTACCGGTGTGGCAGTACCTCATCGGCTACTGCTGGCTCGGCATGTCGGTGTCGTACATCCGCTCGTTCGTCGAGCACCGGGCCGTTCCTGATCCGGCGACGCGTTCGGCGGTGGTGCGTAGCGGCTGGTTCTTCGGGGTGCTGTTCCTGTTCAACAACCTGCACCACACCCACCACGCCCGGCCTGGTGTCGCCTGGTACCGCCTGCCGGCGCTCACCGAGCAGTTGGGATCCGCCGACGTCGCTCGCAACGGCGCCGGGTTCTACCGCGGCTATGTCGAGGTCGTCCGTCGCTTTGCGTTCCGCCCCTTCGACACCCCCGTGAACCCGCTGCTCACCGACGTGTCGAACCGTCGCGTCGACGCCACTTCGTGAACACCGCCCGCGCCAGTCTGGGCATGTATCCGTTCGCCCCGCTGAGGCCGGCGTACGACCGGCTGTGGCAGGCGGTTCGCGAACGGGCGCCGTGGGTGCCCGAACGACTCGAGTGGGATGTCGACCTGCATTCCCAGTGGCGCGACCCCGCCACGGTGCTGGGCTACACGTGCGGCTGGCCGCTGGTGACCGAGCTGGCCGACCTGGCCGAGACCGGGCGCCTCCACGTGGTGGGCTCCTTCGTGTTCGCCATCCCCGAGGCCGACGGGCCCACGTACCGCAGCGTGCTGGTGGCACGACGGCCGGGCACCGCGGCCGACTTCGCCGGGTCGCTCGCCGCAGCGAACGGACCCGACAGCCTGTCGGGGTGGGTGAGTCTGCTGCACGCCGTGCACGGCCCGGGTGCTCGCTGGCAGGGTGAGGTGCTCTTCACCGGTGCCCATCTCGAGAGCGTGCGCGCCGTGCACGAGGGTCGCGCCGAGGTGGCGTCGATCGACGCCGTGTCGCTGGCCCACGTCCGCCGTCTGCACCCCGAGTTGTGCACGCATCTGGTGGAGGTGGGCCACGGGCCGCAGGTGGGGTGCCTGCCGCTGATCGCCGGGGCCTCGGTGACGGCGCCGCAACTCGGCGAGTTGCGGGCAGCGTTCGCCGACGCCGTGGCCGATCCGGCCCTGGCCGAGGTGCGTGCCCACCTGCTCGTCGAGGCGTTCGTCGCCCGCGAGTACGCCGACTACCTGCCGCTGCGGAGCCTGGCGCCGGCGCCGCAGTAGCGTCGCCGGGCATGTCACTCGTCGACGTCCCGTTCACCGCCGGTCCGGTCGAGATCCGCGGCGCACTCGATCTGAAGCGCACCGCCGACGGTCTGCTGCCGCGCCGGGTGCCGGCGTGGACGGCACCGCAGATCCCAGATGCGTTCATGGACACGGTGGTCACGTCCACCTCGGGCGTGCGCCTGGTGTTCCGCACCACGTCGCCGGTGGTGGAGCTGACGGTGCACCCGATGACCGTGCACGTCACGTCGCGCGACCAGGTCGACCCGGCCGTCGAGCTGGTGGTCGACGGTGAACTGGTGGCGATGCAGCGCATGGTGGGTGGCACGTTCATCCACATCGACCAGACCCGCGGGCCCGAGGGCATCAGTTGGGAGGCGGGTGGGCCCACGACGGTGCGGTTCGACGACTTGGGCAGCGACGACAAGGAGATCGAGATGTGGCTGCCCACGCACGCGTCGGTCGAGCTGCGCCGCCTCGCCGTGGCGGCAGGGTCGAGTGTGTCGGCACCGTCGCGGCCACGGCGTCGATGGGTGCACCACGGCTCGTCGATCAGCCACTGCATGGACGTGAACCGGCCGTCGGCCGCGTGGCCGATGCTCGCAGCGCGGCGAGCCGGTGTCGACGTCGACAACCTCGGCTTCGGTGGCCAGTGCCAGCTCGACCCCTTCATGGGTCGAGTGCTGCGCGACGTGCCTGCCGACGTGATGAGCCTGAAGGTGGGCATCAACCTGGTGAACGCCGCCTCGATGAGCGAGCGCACGTTCGGGCCGGCGCTGCACGGCTTCCTCGACTCGATCCGCGACGGCCACCCCGTCACACCGCTGCTGGTGGTGTCGCCCATCTACTGCCCGTCGGTGGAGGAGCACCCCGGCCCGACGGTGCCGGTGCTGATCGATGGCCGCACCACATTCGTGCACGTCGAGGCGCGTCCAGCGGCGCGACCTCTCGGCCTCACCCTCGTGCGCATCCGCGAGATGGTCGAGCAGATCGTCGGGGCTCGCCGGGCGGCGGGCGACGAGCACCTGCACACGTTCAGCGGGCTCGACCTGTTCGGTGCCGCCGACGCCGACGAGTTGTACGACCGTCTGCACCCCACCGAGGAGGGCTACCGCCGAATCGGCGAGCGGTTCGCCGCCAAGGCCTTCGGACCCGGTGGGCCGCTCGCCCCATGACGCGCGTGCGCTTGGGCCGCGACTACCGACGCCTCTTCACGGCGAGTGTGGTGTCGAACCTGGGCGACGGCGTGGGTGTCGTGGCCTATCCGTGGCTCGCCTCGGCGGTCACCCGCAGTCCGCTGCTCATCGCCCTCGTCGCTGCTGCGTCGAGGCTGCCGTGGCTGGTGTTCACGCTTCCCGCCGGGGTCATCACCGACCGGGTCGACCGTCGCCGGGCCATGGTGGCGATGGACCTGGTGCGCGGCGCGATCACCGTGGTCGTGGCGGTGGTGGTGCTGGGTGGGAGCGACTCGCTACCCGACCCCGACGCGCTCGACACAGTGATCGGGACGCAGTGGGGGCTGTACCTCGCGCTGGTGGCGGCCACGCTGCTGCTGGGCACTGCGGAGGTGCTGCGCGACAACACGGCACAGACGATCCTGCCCGACATCGTGGCCGCCGAGCACCTCGAACGGGCCAACGGTCGGATGTGGAGCGCGGAGGGTGTGGCCAACACCTTCGTCGGCCCGCCGCTCGGTGCGCTGCTCATCGCCGCTGCGTTCGCGCTGCCCTTCGTGATCGACGCGGCCTCGTTCTTCGTCGCAGCGGCGCTCGTCGCGCTCATTCCCGGAACGTTCCGTGCCACTCGCCCGGAGGGCGTCGAACCGGCGCACTGGCGCGTCGAGATGCGTGAGGGCGTGCGCTGGTTGTGGGGGCACGACCTGTTGCGGTCGATGGCCATCATCCTGGGGTTGATGAACGCTGCTGCGGCTGCAACGGGCGCGGCGTTCGTGCTGTTCGCGCAGGAGGTGCTCGGCCTCGGCCCCACCCTGTTCGCCGTGGTGGGGATGGGCAGCGCAGTGGGAGGCATCGTCGCCGGCGCCGTGGCCGCCTGGCTGTCGCAACGACTCGGCAGCGGCACCTGCCTCGCGCTCACCCTCGGGGGCGGTGCCGTGGTGTCGCTCGTGTTCGCCTTCACCTCGCACTGGCCCGTCGTGTTCGTGCTGTCCGGCCTCACCACGCTGCTCGGCACGCTGTGGAACGTCATCACGGTGAGCCTGCGCCAGACGGTGATCCCCGCCCACCTCCTCGGTCGGGTGAACAGCGTCTACCGGTTCTTCGCCTGGGGGATGATCCCCATCGGCGCCGCCCTCGGTGGCGTGCTGGTGGTGGTGCTCGACGCCTTCACCAGCCGCGAGTGGGCGCTGCGTTCCGTGTGGTTGTTCGAAGCCGCCATGTACGCCGGGCTGTGGGTGGCGGGGCGGAGTCGGCTCACCACCGCGCGCCTGGAACGTGCTCGTATCGAAGCGACGCAGGGTGCGCCGGGTACGGTCGGGGCATGAGCGAGTTCCTGCGTTATGACGTCGACGGACTCGTCGGCACCATCACCATCGATCGGCCCGAGAAGCGCAACGCGATGACCTACGCCATGCTCGGCGACTTCATCGCCCTGGTGCGTGAGGCGGGCGCCGATCCGGCCACCAGTGTGCTGGTCATCACCGGTGTGCCCGGTGCGTTCTGCGCCGGCACCGACCTGGCCGATCTGGCCACCATCCCCGGCGAGACGCGCGGCCTGCGCGGCAGCAGCAGCGACCACGACGTGTGGTGGCCCATCGTGCAGTGCCCGAAGCCCACCATCTGCGCCATCGATGGCCCGGCCGTGGGGATGGGCGCCGAATTCACGTCGCAGTGCGACCTACGCATCGCGTCCACCAACGCCCGTTTCGCCTGGAACTTCGTGCACCGTGGGCTGGTGCCCGACACGGGCGCGGGCACCTGGCTGCTGCCGCGGATCGTCGGCCTCCAGAACGCGCTGCGCCTCACCTACACCGGGCAGATGATCGACGCCGACGAGGCGCTGCGCCTGGGCTACGTGCTCGACGTTGTGGCCCCCGACGACCTGCCCGCCCGGGTGCGGTCACTGGCCGAGCAGGTGGCCGCCGGTTCGCCGCACAGCCACCGCTGGGTGAAACAGCTCACCTACCAGGGCCTCACCGCCTCGGTCGACGAGCACATGGAGCGCCACACCGCGGCGATGAGCGCCTGCTTCAAGAGCGACGACCACCGCGAGGGCGTGGCGTCGTTCCTCGAGCGCCGTCCGGCGCGCTTCACCGGGCGCTGACCGGCACGGCAGGGCCGGGTGGGCAGAGGGCGACGACCTTCGGCCGTGGAGAGCGTGCACGCCGCTGCGTGACACTCGGTCCATGACCACACTCACCTCACCCGTGATCGTCTCGGAACTGGCCGGCCTGCGCGCCGAGCACCGCAGGATGGCGTCGGGCGCCATGGCGCTGCGCACGACGGCCGACTCGATCGGGGCGGTACCCATCGCCGATCTGCGCACCGCCGTCGGCGACGCCCTGGGCTTCCTCGACGAGATCCTGCTGCCGCACGCCGCTGCCGAGGACGAGGTGCTGTACCCGTTCATCGGTCATCTGCTCGGGTCGGCACTGGCCACCGCCACGATGCACCGCGACCACGCCGAGGTACTGGGCCTCACCCACGAACTCAGTCGGCTCCACGAACGGCTGTGCGATGACGGTGAGGTCGTGCTCGACGACCGCGCCGCGAATGCGCTCCGCCGCGTCCTGTACGGACTGTTCGCCGTGATCACGCTGCACCTCGCCAAGGAGGACGAGATCCACCTCCCGCTGCTCGAGTCGCGTGCCACCACCGAGCAGGTGCGCGGGGTGATGGCCGGCCTGGCTGCCGCCACCCGGGCGCACTGACCGGGGCGGGCGACTCAGGCCGGTGCGGGCTGCGCAGCGCGCACTCGCACGGCGACGCCGGTCATGTGCGCCTGGCTGGAGAGCGGCTCGAAGCTGTCGTCGCCGATGGGCAGCAACACGTTGGGGTTGGCGCCGGGATGCTCGTGGGCCACGCGCAGCCGTGGGCTCACCCCGTGGCCCCAGCCGTGCACCATCGACACCACACCCGGCATGAGGTCGTCGTCGAGTTCCACGGTGGTGGCCACCTCGCCGTGGCGGCTGGTCACCAGCACTGCGTCGCCGTCGGCCAGCCCCTGTGCGGCGGCATCGGCCGGATGCATCGACAGCGGGTTCGAGGTGCGCCCGCCACGCTTCATGCGGGGCACGTTGGCGAACCACGAGTTGTGCATCCAGGCATCGCGCTTGTGGATCAACCGCAGCGGCGCATCGGGCGCCGCCACCTCCGCGCTCGTCTCGGCGAACAGTCGATGGCAGCGTTCGATCGCCTCGGCGAACCCGTCGGGGCAGCAGTCGACCCGGGCGTCGTCGGTGTGCACCTGACGCTGGAAGAACTCGCCGGGTGCGGGCGGCGGCAGCACCACGGTGTGCGGACCCTCCTGCAGCGCGCCGAGGTCGACGCCCGAGCCGCGGGCCAGCATGTGGCGCCACTTCGCCCACGGGTCGGGCGTCTCGTCGTCGAGGATGCTGGGCAGGCCCAGTTCCTGCAGCAGCCGGTGAGCGATCCACCACTCGGGCATCCGGTCGGCTCGGGGTGCGACGACCGCTGGTGTGTACTGGGCGAACGGCTGGGCGCTGGTGCCGATGTTGACGATGTTGAGATCGTCGCGCTCGTACATGTCGGCGCTGGGCAGCACCACGTGGGCGAGTTCGGCGGTGGCGCTGGGATAGATGTCGATCACCACCAGCAACTCGAGCTGTTCGAACGCCTTGCGCAGCCGCTCCTGGCCGGCGATCGAGAGCAGCGGGTTGCCGGCCACGACGATCATCGCCCGGATGGGTTCGTCGCTGTCGAGGATTGCGTGCGACATGAGCGTGCCCGGGAGCGCGCCACGGCGCAGGCGGCCGAACTCGGTGTCGACGTAGCCCTGCGCCGGGGCACCGGCGCCCGACTTGGCGTTGGCGTAGAACCCGTCGCTCTTCAGGTTGCCGCCCTCGGCGTCGAGGCGGCCGGTGACGAACGACAACATGTGCACCAGCCAGTAGGCAAGAGTGCCCTGGCGACCCATGTTGATGCCGGTGGAGGCGTGCACCGAGGCCCGCGGTGTGGCCACCCAGGCCGCTGCCAACTCGCGCACGGTCGCGGCATCGATCCCGGTTACCTCGGCCACTGCGTCGGCCGGGTAGGCGGCGATGAACGCGCGGAGGCCATCGACATTGCGGCCGTGACGGGCCACCACACCGCGGTCGAACCCGCCGAGCAGATCGATCTCGTGCAGCAGTGCCGCCAGGAACCACACGTCGGTGTCGGGCCGGATGAGCAGCGTGTCGCCCACCCCACGGTCGGGTGTCTCGATGCGCCGTGGGTTGACGAACACGATGCGTGCGCCGCGAGCGGTGGCGCGACGGAGTTCGCCGATGACGTTGGGCACCGACCAGAAACTGGCCTGCGAGGCGCGTGGGTTCTCGCCGATGACGAGGCACAGGTCGGTGTGCTCGAGATCGGGGATGGGGTGCACGTTCGACGAGCCGAACACAGCCTCGCTGGCGACGAACTTGTTGGCGCAGTCCTGGGTGCCCGACGAGAAGGTGCGGCGCACGCCGAGCGAGCGCAGCAGTGTGCCGACGTGCAGGCTGCCGAGTGCGTTGAATGCCATCGGGTTGCCGACGTAGGCGGCGACGGCATTCGGGCCGTGCTCGGCGGTGACGGCCCGCAGCCGGCCGGCCAACGAGGCCATCGCCTCGTCCCAACCGACGGTGGTCCAGGTGCCGTCGGCGGCGCGCAGCATCGGATGGTCGAGTCGGTCGGGATCGTGGTGCAGGTCGACCGCGGCCAGGCCCTTGTGGCAGGCGAACCCCTGCGTGACGGGATGGTCGCGGTCGGGCGACAACTTCACCAGGCGGCCGTCGTCGACGTGCGCCACCAGACCGCACGACGGTTCACAGATCCGGCAGAACGTGCTCACTTCCCCCATGGCGGCATCGTAGGTGACCGGTCGTTCGCACGCTCGACCGACGTTCTGGCAGACTCTCTGCCGAAACCGTGATCAGGAGGGGCCATGACCAGGCGAATCGAGTTCAACGGAACGATCGGGCGCACGCTTGCCGAGTCGACTCCGTCGTTCGACATGCCGCCGCATCCGGGCGAGGATGCGCCGAATGTCGTCATCATCCTGTTCGACGACCTCGGCTTCTCGCACTTCGGGTGTTTCGGCTCCACCATCGACACGCCCAACATCGATCGCCTCGCGGCCGGCGGCCTGCGCTACACCAACTTCCACGTCACCCCGCTCTGCTCGCCCACCCGCGCCGCGCTGCTCACCGGCCGCAACCACCACTCGGTGGGCATGCGCAACGTGTCGAACTTCAACACCGGCTTCCCGCACATGCGTGGCCACATCTCCAACCACGCCGCCACCATCGCCGAGGTGCTCGGCGATGAGGGCTACGCCACCTTCGCAGTGGGCAAATGGCACCTGTGCCAGATGGCCGATGCGTCGGCGGCAGGGCCGTTCCGGCAGTGGCCGCTCGGCCGTGGCTTCGACCGCTTCTACGGGTTCATGGACGGCGAGACCGACCAGTTCTCGCCCGACCTCACCTACGACAACCACCGCATCCAGCCGCCGCGCACCCCGGAAGAGGGTTACCACCTCACCGAAGACCTCGTCGACCACGCCATCGAGTTCATCCACGACTCGGTGTCGATCCGACCCGACCGGCCGTTCCTGCTGTACCTCGCGTTCGGTGCCACCCACGCTCCGCACCAGGCACCGGCCGACTACCTGGCCAAGTACCGCGGTCGCTTCGATGAGGGCTGGGACGCAGTGCGTGCAACGTGGTTCGCCCGCCAGATGGAGATGGGCCTGCTGCCCGAGGGCACCGAGTTGGCCCCACGCAACCCCGGTGTCGACGCCTGGGACGGCCTGCCCGAGAACCAGCGGCGGCTGGCGGCGCGCATGCAGGAGGCGTTCGCCGCGTTCCTCGACCACACCGACGCCCAGATCGGTCGCCTGCTCGACGACCTCGACGCGCTCGGCCGGCTCGACAACACCCTCGTGATGGTGCTGGCCGACAACGGGGCCAGCCAGGAGGGCGGCCCCTTCGGTGTGATGCACGAGATGAAGTTCTTCAACGGGATGCTCGAGATGCCCGACGAAGCCGTGCAGCGCATCGACGACATCGGTGGGCCGCACAGCCACACGAACTACCCGTGGGGTTGGTCGCAGGCCGGCAACACCCCGTTCAAGTGGTACAAGCAGAACACCCACGAGGGCGGTGTGCACGTACCGCTCGTCGCTCACTGGCCGGCCCGCATCATCGATGCCGGCGGCATTCGCGACCAGTTCCACCACGTGAACGACATCGCGCCCACGGTGTACGAGTTGCTGCAGGTCACTGCACCCGACACCTACCGCGGGTACGAGCAACTGCCCGTCACCGGCACCTCGATGGCCTACAGCTTCGACGCCCCCGATGCGCCGACGCGCAAGCCCGTGCAGTACTTCGAGATGATCGGCCACCGCGGTCTCTGGCACGACGGCTGGAAGGCCGTGTGCCGGCACACGCCGGGCACCTCGTTCGACGACGACCCGTGGGAGCTGTACCACGTCGAGGTCGACCGCTCGGAGTGTCACGACCTCGCGGCCGAGATGCCCGAGAAGCTGGCCGAGATGATCGCCCTGTGGTGGCGCGAGGCAGAGGCGAACGGTGTGCTGCCGCTCGACGACCGCGGGGTCGAACTGTTCGGCGCTCGTTTCGCCGACCGCACCCCGCATCCCGCCGACCGGCACTACGTGTACTACCCGCCCGTGTCGCCCATCCCGCCGCAGGCAGCCGCCACCATCGGCGGGCGTACGTTCCAGATCGCGGCCACCATCGATCGGCCGACGGGGGCGAACGGCGTGTTGTTCGCCACCGGCACCGAGAACAGCGGCCTCAGCCTGTTCATCGACGCCGACCGACTGGTGTTCGACTACAACGCCTTCGGCGCGCACACGCTGGTCACGTCGAACCGCCCGGTACCGGTGGGGCAGAGCACCGTGGGCGTCGACTTCCAGCGCCTCGGCCGCCACGGCACCGCCACGGTGCTCATCGACGGCGAGCCGTGCGGCACCGCCGACATCGCGATGGTGATGCGGATGATGTCGAGCGCCAGCGTCACCTTGGGCGCCGACCTGGGCTCGGCCGTCAGCGACGCCTACGCCATCCCGAACGAGTTCACCGGCACCATCGTCCGCGTCGACGTGCAACTGGCGCCCGAGCGGGCCAAGCAGGCCGCAGCCAACGCGGTGGTGGCCGAAGCCGCCGAGAACGCGCGACAGTAGGGCCGATGGACGGTTGCTGCGCCCCGGTTCGCGACGGGTCGGGCGACGAGCGAGCCGTACCGGTGGGCGCCGCTGCCGCCGGCACAGGTAGCGAGGGCTGGGTGCGGCTCGGCCCGGCCGAGTTCGTGATGGGGAGCGACGACCCGTGGGCGTACCCGGCCGACGGCGAATCGCCGCGCCCGGGCACCGTCGGGGCGTACGCCATCTCTCGCCACGCGGTCACCAACGCCGAGTTCGCCGCCTTCGTGGCCGCCACCGGCCACCGCACCGACGCCGAGGAGTTCGGCTGCTCGTTCGTGTTCGGCGGCCTGCTGCCCGACGACTTCCCCGACACCCGGGGGGTCGCGGCAGCGCCGTGGTGGCGCGAGGTGGAGGGTGCCACCTGGCAGCACCCCGAGGGGCCGCAGAGCACGATCGCCGACCGCGGCGACCACCCGGTGGTGCACGTCAGCCTGCGCGACGCCGAGGCCTACTGCGCCTGGGCCGGGGTGCGCCTGCCCACCGAGGCCGAGTGGGAGTACGCCGCCCGGGGCGGCAGCACCACCACGTTCCCGTGGGGCGACGAACTCGAACCCGGTGGACAGCACATGATGAACGTGTTCCAGGGCACGTTCCCCGGTGGCAACACGGGCGCCGACGGATGGCTGGGCACCTGCCCGGTCGATGCCTTTCCGCCGAACGCGTACGGCCTCCACAACATGGTGGGCAATGTGTGGGAGTGGACCACCGAGTGCTTGCTGAAGGGCGGCTCGTACCTGTGCCATGCCTCGTACTGCCGCCGCTACCGGCCGGCGGCACGCATGCGCAGTACGCCTGACAGCAGCACGGGCAACATCGGGTTCCGGTGCGTCGTGTCGGTGGGGTCAGCCGCCCACTGACACGATCGGGTCGCCGAGCGCAGCGACATCCACCTCGATGCCGAGGCCTGCGCCGGATGGTGGGCGCAGATACCCGTCGGCCGTGTCGGGCAGGCCGGTGCCGTTCGACACCGTGACCCAGTGGTGGAAATCGCACGTGTGGGCCCGGTGCCGCGCCGGGGTGCTGATCGAGAGATGAGCCATCGCTGCGGTGTCGAGGTCGGCCCCGCCGGTGTCCTCCACCGTCACGTCCATGCCCAGCGCCACCGCCGTGTCGCGGCACAGTCGGGCCGCGGTGATGCCACCCACGCGGGCGATCTTGATGGTGATGCCGTCGATGCCGGCCTGGGCGGCGGCCACCACATCGGACACGTGCTCGATCGATTCGTCGAGCACCATCGGCCGATCGGCGTGGGCGCGGAGCAGCACGCTCTCGCGCAGCGTGCCGCACGGCTGCTCGAGCACATAGGCGAGGTCGGTGGTGGCGGCCAGGAACCGGCGTGCGTCGGCCGTGCTCCAGCCGCCGTTCGCATCGCAGTACAGGACTGCATCCGGCACGGCGCTGGCCACGGCGCGCAGACCTGCGGCGTCGGCATCGGGTTGACCACCCACCTTCACCTGCAGTCGCCGATAACCCCGGTCGCGCAGTTCCCGTGCTCGCTCTGCCATCGCCGCAGGTTCGGCGCGGCCGATCGAGCGATAGAGCGCGGTGCCGTCGCCGTCGGCGCCGCCGAGCAGGGCGTGCAACGGGAGCCGGGCGGCACGGCCGAGTGCGTCCCACGCCGCCATGTCGAATGCCGAGCGGGCGTAGGGGTGGCCCTTCAGCGCGGCAGCGGCCGTTCGTGCGGTGGCTGCGACGGAGGTGCCCAGCAGCGACTCGGCCAGCAATGGCGCAGCGGCGAACGCGCCGTCGGGGAACGCCGGGTCGTACGTGCTGCCCAGCGGCGACATCTCGCCCCAGCCGACGACGCTTCGGCCGTCGACGCTGCAGTCGGTGTGGAGGGCCACGACCAGGCTGTCGAATCCGTCGGTGACGCGACCCCCCGACAGCACATAGGGCCCGTCGGCGAAGGGCTGCAGCTGGCGGTAGCACGTGATGCCGATGATGCGCACGGACGCAGCGTAGGGCCCGAGCGCCGCGCCGGTGTTGTGCCGTCGGCAGGAAGAGATGCGAGAATGGCGCCGATGACCCAGCTCGACGACGATCTCGACGGCCGCCACCTGCGCCGCGAACGCAACCGCGAGGCGGTGGTCGACGCGCTGCTCGAGCTGTACGGCGAGGGCAATCTCGAGCCCAGTGCCAACGAGATCGCCGAGCGGGCCGGTTCGTCGCCGCGGTCGCTGTTCCGCTACTTCGACGATGTCGACGACCTGTGCAGCGAGGCCATCCGTCGCCAGGAGGACCGGGTTCGCCATCTGGTCGAGGTCGCGGCAGGCCCCTCCGATCCGCTCGCCCACCGCATCGCCGCCCTCGTCGAGTCGCGGGTGGCGCTGTTCGAGGCCATCGATTCGGTGGGGCAGGTGGCCCGTATCCGGGCCCCGTTCCAGCCGCTCATCGCCGCCGAGCTGGCCCAGGGCCGAACGTTCCTGCGCAACCAGGTGAAGAAGTTGTTCGCCACCGAGTTGACCGACCTCGACGCCGCCGGGGCGACGGCCCTGTTGTCGGCGGTCGACGTACTGTGCTCGTTCGAGGCGTACCGCCTGATGCGCGACGCCCAGGGGCACAGCCGGGCCCGGGCCGTCGCCGTGCTGCAGCAGTCGCTGGCCGCGCTGCTCGGCCACGTCACCGTCCGCTGACCGTGCGCGCCGTCCTGCTGCTCGGACACGGCGGCCTGGATCGTCTCGCAGTGGTGCACGACCATCCGCGGCCCGTGCCCGGTGAGGGTGAGGTGCTCGTGCGGGTGGGTGCCTGCGCGGTGAATGCCACCGATGTGAACACCCGCGTCGGTTGGTATGCGCAGGGCGACGACAACGGCGCGTGGGACGAACCACTGCGCTTCCCCCGCATCCAGGGCGCCGATGTGTGCGGCACGGTGGTGGCCGTCGGGCCCGGTGTCGACGCTGTCACAGCCGGTGCGCTGCTCGATCGGCGGGTCATGGTCGATCCGTGGCTGCGCGACCCAGCCGATCCGTGGTCGCTCGATCACACCGGCTACGTCGGGTCCGAGATCGACGGCGGCTACGCCGAGTACGTCGTCGTGCCGGCCGCCAATGCGCACCCGGTGCAGTCGGCGCTCACCGATGCCGAACTGGCCTCGTTCGCCACCTCCACGGGTACCGCGCTGAACATGCTCGAGCGGGTGCAGGTGGGCGCCGACGACACGGTGTTGGTCACCGGTGCGTCGGGTGGAGTGGGCGCAGCCCTGGTGCAGGTTGCCCGCCTGCGAGGGGCCACGGTGGTGGCCGTCAGCACCGCTGCCAAGGCCGACGGGGTGCGTGCACTCGGCGCCCGCGTGGTGCTCGACCGGGCGTTGCCTCTCGCGGCGCAGTTGGTCGCGGCCACCGGGCGGGCGAGCGTCGATGTGGTGGCCGACGTGGTGGGCGGCGCCGAGTGGCCCGGCCTGGTCGATCTGCTGCGCCGTGGCGGCCGCTACGTAGTGTCGGGCGCGGTGGCCGGGCCGCACGTGGCGCTCGACCTGCGCACGCTGTATCTGCGCGACCTGGTGCTGGCCGGCACAGCGGTGCAGCCCCCCGGCCTGTTCGCTCGGTTGGTCGAGCACGTCGAACGCGGCGACATCGTGCCCACGGTGTCGGCCGTGTACCGCTTCGATCAGGTGCGCGAGGCCCAGGCTGGGTTCCTCGAACGGCATCACGTGGGCAAGATCGTGCTGAGCGGCTGGGCCTGACGAGGGAACTGACGAGGAGGATGGAACCCATGGACGACACGGCGATGCACACCTGGTCGGCGGTCGAGGTGCTCGAACGCTTCCGACGGCGCGAGGTGTCGCCGGTGGAGTACCTCGATGCGCTCGTCGCCCGGGTCGAGCAACTCGAACCGTCGCTCAACGCTGTGTGCGACCGGCGCTACGACGAGGCACGTGCCGAGGCCAGCGCCGCTGCCGAGCGGTACGCGGCGGGAACACCGAGTGGTGCACTCGACGGACTGGCCGTCGCCACCAAGGAGGAGCACCCGCTGGTGGGCCGCGAGTGGAGCCAGGGTTCGCTCATCCACCGCGGCGAGATCGCCCCGGTCGACCACCCGATCGTCGAGCGCATCCAGCGGGCCGGCGGCGTGGTGCACGTGCGTACCACCACCCCCGAGTACTGCTGCGCCGGCTTCACCCACAGCGCCATCTGGGGCGTCACCCGCAACCCGTGGAACCTCGAGATGTCGCCCGGCGGTTCGTCGGGCGGTTCGGGCGCCGCCCTGGCCGCCGGCTACACCACGCTCGCCACCGGCAGCGACATCGGCGGGTCCATCCGTATCCCCGCGTCGTTCTCGGGTGTGGTCGGGTTCAAGCCACCGTTCGGTCGGGTGCCGGCGTTGCCACCGTTCAACCTCGACCAGTACTGCCACGACGGCCCGATGGCGCGCACGGTGGCCGACTGTGCCCTGCTCGAGAACGTCATCGCCGGTCGGCACCCGGCAGATGTGGTGTCGCTGCCCGACCCACCGGTGTTGGCGTTGCGGGGCACCGGGGTGGAGGGTCTGCGCATCGCCCTGTGCGTGCGCCTGGGCGACTTCGCGGTCGACCCCGACGTGGCCGCCAACACGCGCCGCACGGCCGCCCTCCTGGCAGATGCTGGCGCTGTGGTCGACGAGGTGGAACTGCCCTGGAGCCGGGTCGACGTGTTCGCCGCATTCCGCTCGCACTTCGGTTCCATCTTCGGCGCTGCCGTGGGGCACGACCTCGTCGACAACGCCCATCTCCTCACGCCCTACGCCCGACGCTTCGCCGAGGAGACGCAGTCGACGCCACTCACGTTCCTCGAGGGTATGGAACTGGAGGGTCGCCTGTGGCAGCCGCTCGGTGCGCTGTTCGAACGCTACGACGCGCTGCTGTGCCCCACGATGGCCACCCGCGGCTACCCGGCCGGGGAGGACTACACCGAACGGGCGCTCGTCGTCGACGGGGTGGAGGTCGAGCACTACCTGCTCGGCGCGATGACCACCCCGTTCAACATGTTCAGTCGCTGTCCGGTGCTCTCGGTGCCATCGGGGCTCGCCGACAACGGTGTGCCCACCGGGGTGCAGATCGTCGGCCGCACCTACGACGACGCCACGGTGTTCCGCATCGGTTACGCCGTCGAGGAGGCTCGGGGAGGCTTCCCGCTCGCACCGCTGTGAGCTGGCACGCGCAGGTGGCCGGTGAACCACCGCGTGGCCAGGGCAGCGGCCTGGTGCAGGGTGCCCGGTTCCTCGAACAGGTGGGTGGCCCCCGGCACCACCTCCACCCGGTGCTCGCAGCGCATTGTCCCTGCGGCGCGGCGGTTCAGGTCGAGCACCACATGGTCGAGGCCGCCCACGACCAGCAGAGTCGGTGCCCGCACCGCCTCGAGGTGGTGGTGGGCGAGGTCGGGTCGCCCGCCGCGCGACACCACGGCCGCGATGTCGGCGCCGGGGCGGGCAGCCGCCGCCAACGCTGCCGCGGCGCCGGTGCTGGCGCCGAAGTAGGCGACCTGTAGCGGGAGGCCGATGAATTGCCCGCGTAGCCAGCGTGTCACGTCGACCAGGCGGTGAGCCAGGAGCTCGATGTCGAACACGTTCTGCCGGTCCTCGGCCTCGTCGTCGGTGAGGAGGTCGAACAGCAGCGTCCCCAGACCAGCGTCGTTCAGCATGTTGGCGACGAACTGGTTGCGCGGACTGTGCCGGCTGCTGCCGCTGCCGTGGACGAACACGACGATGGCTGCAGCATCGGGCGGCAGGGTGAGGTGTCCGTCGAGCACCACACCCGCCGCAGGCAGCGCGACGTCCCAGCCGCGGTGGGCGTTGCGTGCCAACGCGGCCAACACATCGTCGTCGGAGGTGGGGGCGAAGTCGGCGTACCACTGCCCGACGGAACCGAACCGCTCCGGTGCCTCGACGCACACGTAGTCGTCGGCGGCGTTGCCGAGTTCGGCGCGCCAGTCGGCCGGCGCCACCGGCACCGCCAGAACGACCCGGGCCGCGCCATGGGCGCGAGCCACCTGGCAGGCGGCCCGGGCGGTCGCGCCGGTCGCGATGCCGTCATCGACCACGATCGCGATGCGATCGGTCAACGACAGCCGCGGGTGGCTGCGACGAACCATCGACGCGCGACGCTCCAGTTCGGGGCGTTCGCGTCGTTCGATCTGCTCGAGGTCGTGTGCCGAGAGGTGATACGCATCGACCACCTCGTCGTTCGTCACACGCACCCCACCCTCACCGATCGCGCCCGCCGCCAACTCGGGCTGCAGCGGCACACCGAGCTTGCGCACGGCGATGATGTCGAGCGGCGCGTGCAGCGCCGTGGCCACCTGCTCGGCCACGGGTACACCACCGCGAGGCAGGCCCAGCACCACCACGTCGCTCCCACGGAACGAACGCAGCCGGTCGGCCAGTCGGCGGCCTGCATCGACACGGTTGAGGAAAGCCATGCCCCCACGCTGCCGCTGTGGCGCGCCCTGACGCGAGGGCCGAAGGTCGTCGACTCGTGCGCCGGTCAGCGCAGCACGCCGGCCAGCACCCGCCGAGCCGCATTGGCTCCGCACATCCCGTGCACACCGCCTCCGGGCGGGGTGGAGGCTGAACACAGCACGATCGACGGATTCGGCGTGAGGTACGGACGCAGCGACACGGTGGGGCGGAACAGCAGTTGGAGGCCGCTGTGAGCGCCGCCGGTGATGTCGCCGCCGATGTGGGTGGCGTTGCGGCGTTCGGAGTCGGCGGGCGAGATGACGTGTCGGGCGAGCACCCGGTCGCGGAAGCCCGGTGCGAACCGCTCGATCTGTCGTTCGATCGCATCGGTGGCGTCGACGGTGCACCCGTGGGGCACGTGCGCGTATGTCCATAGCGTGTGCCGGCCACCGGGTGAGCGAGTGGGGTCGGCCACCTCCGGCTGCACCACCAGCACGAAGGGCCGCTCGGGCATGCGACCCGCGGCCACATCGGCCTCGGCCGCCGCGATGTCGGCGGTGCTGCCGCCGACGTGCACGGTGCCCGCCCTGCGGCAGTCGGCGTTGGTCCACGGCACCGGGCCGTCGAGGGCGTAGTCGACCTTGAACGCGGCAGGGCCGGGTCGGAAGCGGGTGAGGGCGCGGCGGTAGCGGCGCGGCAGGGCGTCGCCTGCGATCTCAGCGACCTGTCGGGGGGCCGTGTCGAACAACGCCACTCGATGGGGTGGCAGCTCGTCGAGCGACCGCACCGGGCGCGCCGTTTCGATGACGCCACCGGCAGCCGTGAGCCTGGCGGCCAGCGCGTCGGGGATGGTCTGCGCTCCGCCGCGGGCAAGTGGCCAGCCGGCGGTGTGCGCGGTGAGGGCGAGCATCATCCCGAACGAGGCCGACAGGGCGTGGGTGAGTGGCAAGAAGGCGTGGGCGGCACACCCGGCGAACAGCGCGGCGGCCGGTTCGTCGCCGAAGCGGCGGGCCACCCATGTGGTGGGTTGCACCGCGTGCAGCCCGAACCGGCCGAGAGCGAGCGGGTGGCGGGGCAGTGCGGTGATGGGGCCGAGCAGGTGCGGGAGCAGGTGGTGCCACTGGCGCAGCGACGGGTCGAGCAGGCGTTGCCACGCCTGTCCGTCCGGTCCCAGTGCCGCAGCGGTCTCGTCGATCGACCGGTGCAGCACGCCGGCGCGACCGTCGTCGAGCGGGTGGGCGAGAGGGATGTCGGGGTGGGCCCACTCGACCCCCAGCGACTCGATGTCGAGGTCGTGGAAGGCGGGCGACACCGCGGCGAGGGCGAACACTGCGGCGCACACGTCGTGGGTGAGCCCGGGCAGGGTGAGTTCGGCCGAGCGGCAGCCACCGCCGATGGTCTCGTTGGCCTCGACCACCAGCACCGAACGGCCGGCCGCGGCGAGGGTGCATGCGGCCGTGAGCCCGTTCGGCCCTGCACCAACGACGACGGCGTCGTACGAGGTGCGGGGAGCGCTCACCCGAGCAGTCTGCCGGGCAGCGGTAGCGTCGCCGCGCACATGGACCGATTCGTGATCACCGCCGACGATCGCACCGGCGCGCTGGAAGTGGCCGGGGCACTCGCCGAGCGGCTCGGGCGTACCGTGCGCGTCGGGCCGGCTGGGCCCGACGGACCTGACGGTCCTGACGGTTTGGTGGCCGAACGGCGCGTCGTCGACCTCGGCTCGCGGTCGCTCGCGCCTGCTGCGGCTGCTGCTGCGGCCGAGCGGTGGGGCCGCGTGGTGACTGCGCACAAGATCGACTCGACCCTGCGTGGTCGCTGGGCCGACGAGGTGGCGGCCTTCGTCGCATCGGGTGGGCGGCGCGCACTCGTGGTGCCGGCGCTGCCCACTCTGGGGCGGGTGTGCATCGGTGGTGTGGTGTCGATCGACGGTGTTCCTGTCGCCGAGGGCTCGGCGGGTCGAGATTCGCGGCATCCCATCCGCTCGAGTCGCCCCGCCGACCATCTGCGCGCCGCCGGACTGGCGGAGGTGACGGAGGTTGCCGACGAGCGACAACTGCAGGCATGGCTCGACTGCGGGAGCGGCGTCGCCGTGTGCGACGCCGCCGATGATGCCGACCTCGATCGCATCGGTGCAGCGTGGCGCGCCACGTCGGACCCGCCGCTGTTCGTCGGCACTGCAGGTTCCCTCGGTGCAGCGATCGCCCCGGCCACGTCGGCGCGGTCGCTGCCGGTCCCTTCGGCGCACGGTGTACTCGTGGCATGCGGCAGCCTGCACGCGGTAGCGCGTCGACAGGTCGGGGTGCTGGTGTGCAGCAGCGATCCACTCGACCAGGTCGCCGTGGCGCTGACGCCTCACGTGGCTCGTGGCGATTCGGTCGGGGATGGAGCCGCCGAGGCCGCCGCATCGGAACTGGCGGCGCGGGTCGACGTGGCGCTCGCCGCGCGCCCCGAGTGGGCGCTCCTGGTGTTGGGCGGCGATACGGCGGCGGCGCTGCTGGGCGATGCCGTCGTCGAGGTGCACGGCACGCTGGCGGCCGGTACACCGTGGGGTGTTCACACTGCGACCGGCCGCCTGGTGGCGACACGGTCGGGCGGATTCGGCAGCGACGCGGCACTCGTCGACATGGTCGCCGCACTGCTGCACGGCAGACTGTGAGGGTGACCGAGCGGCAGACCAGCAGCCAGAGGCCGATGGCCATCACGATGGGTGACGCCTCCGGCGTAGGGCCCGAGATCGTGCTGCGGTGTGCCGCGGCAGGCCGACTCGACGGTGCGACGGGGCCCGTGGTGGTGTACGGCGATGCCGCCATCCTGCGGCACGGCGCCACGCTGCTCGGGCTCCGCCTCGACATCGCCGCGGTGGCGAGCCCCGACCTGGCCCGGGCGGGAGCGCTGAACGTGGTCGATCTGGGGCTGCTCGCGGTGGCCGACCACCGGCCAGGGCAACTCGACGCGGCGAGCGGTGCCGCCGCCCGCGCTTACGTGCAGCGGGCCACCGCCGATGCCCTGACGGGCGAGGTGGCGGGTCTGGTGACGCTGCCGATGAACAAAGAGGCCACGCAGTTGAGCGACCCGGAGTTCGTGGGGCACACCGAGATGATCGCCGCGCAGTGCGGCGCCTCTCGTGTGACGATGATGCTGACGGCCGAGACCGCGGGTGGGTCGCTGGCGGTCACGCACGTGAGCACTCACTGCTCGCTGCGCGAGGCGATCGAGCGGGTGCGGGCCGAGCGGGTGTTCGATGTCATCGAACTCACCCACGCCACACTGCGGCGCTTCGCCGACCGTCCGCGCATCGCGGTGTGCGGGTTGAACCCGCACGCCGGCGAGCACGGCCTGTTCGGTAGCGAGGACACCGACCACATCGCCCCGGCCGTCGAACGCGCCGTCGCCGCCGGCTTCGACGCCTCCGGCCCGCATCCGGCCGACACGGTGTTCTTCCAGGCCGTGCACCGGCAGCGCTACGACGCCATCGTGTGCATGTACCACGACCAGGGTCACGGACCGATGAAGTTGCTCGCCTTCGACACCGGCGTGAACGTGTCGCTGGGTCTGCCCATCATCCGCACGTCGGTCGATCACGGCACTGCGTTCGACATCGCCTGGCAGGGCGTCGCGTTCACCGAGTCGCTCGAGCACGCGCTGGCGACTGCCTGGCGGCTGGCCGGTCGACGGTGAGCGACTTGTTGACGGTGCCCCAGGGCACCTTCCGGCTCGCCCGCTACCCGGTGCGGCCACGCGAGCAACTGCGCGCGTGGGACGCAGCCGACGAGTACGTGCTGCAGCTCCTCGCCGAGAGGAACGTGCCGGGCGATGGTGCCACGGTCGTGGTGAACGACGAGTCGGGAGCGCTGGCCGTTGCGCTCGCTGCCCGGGCGACGGGCCCGCTCGTCCACTGGGGTGATTCGTTCGTCAGCCAGTGCGCCACCCGCGCCAACCTCGCCGCCAACGGTGTCAGCGCGGAGATGGTGGCGCTGCGGGGCAGCCTCGATCCGCTGCCGCCACGCATCGACCTGCTGGTCGTGAAGGTGCCCAAGTCGTTGGCCGTGCTCGACGAACAGCTGCGCGCGCTGCGTCCGTCACTGCACCCGGGCACGGTGGTGCTGGGTGCAGCGATGGCCCGCCACCTCCACACGTCCACGCTCGCGGTGTTCGAGCAGGTGGTGGGCAGCACCCGCACCACACTGGCGCAGCGCAAGGCCCGCCTGGTGCTGGCGACGGTCGACCCGGCACTGCACCCGTCGCCCAGCCGGTGGCCGGTGCGGTGGCAGGTGGCCGGCACGGCGGTCACGGTGGTGGCCCACGCGGGTGCGTTCGCTGCCGAACGGCTCGACCCCGGCACCGAGGTGCTGCTCGACGCGTTGCTGCGTGCCGGCGCGCCGCCGGCCAGCGGGCCACTGGTGGTGGATCTGGGTTGCGGAACCGGTGTGGTGGGAACGCAGGTCGCGCTCGCGGAACCGGGTGCCTCGGTGGTGTTCGTCGACGAGTCGTTCCACGCCGTGGCCTCGGCCGAGGCGACGTTCCGGGCGTCGCTCGGACCCGACCGGCAGGCCCGGTTCGTCGTGGGCGACTGCCTCGACACCGTCTACGGCGGAGCGTCTCTCGACGCTGGCACGGTCGACCGGGTGATCGTCAACCCGCCGTTCCACAGCGGCCACGCGCTCACCGACGCGATTGCCTGGGACATGTTCGTCCAGGCCCGTAGAGCGTTGCGGCGAGGGGGCGACGTGTGGGCGGTGGGCAACCGTCACCTGGGTTACCACGTGAAACTCAAGCGCATCTTCGGTGCTGTCGACGTGGTGGCGAGCACACCGCAGTTCGTGGTGCTCCGAGCCGTGCGTGTCTGAGCGACGAAGCGGAGCGACCGGCTGTCAGACGGTGACGTCGAGCTGGATGGCCTCGGAGCGTTCGGGCTCGACCGGCTGATACGTGCTGAGCGCGTTCGACGGCGACGCCCCGGCCTGCCGTCCGGCGTTCATTGCCACCGACGACATCACCATCACATTGGCGATGTTCACCCGTGGGTCGATGTTGCGGCCGGCGATGATGCCGCGGGCCGTCGACGTGGCTGCCGCGATATCGGCTCGGTCGGCATCAGCGGCGATGGTGAGCCGAGCGAGACCGCTGTGCGGGTCGATGTCGAGCAGGAAGCTGCCCGGGCCCGAGCCAATGGCGCTGAGCGCGCTGCCGAAGCTGATGAGGAGCGGATCGGTGAGCGGCGACACGCCGTCGCGCACCCGGGCCCGCTGATCGGCGACGAACCGGCTCGACAGCGCGATCGACGTGCTGACGTCCTGGCTGGCGCCCGCGTCGTCGGTGACCGTGGCACGAGCGGTGACCGTGGTGGCGTCGGCGCTCGAGCCGATGGTTCCGCGATCCATCACGCCGAGGGTGACGCCCCAATCGGGTCGCGACGAGAGCGCGGGTGGGCGTTCGGGGGGCGGTGATTCGAGCGTCAGCGACGGCAACTCGGATGCATCGACCATTCGAACCGGACGGCCGGTGAGCCGCTCGACCATGGTGACGAGCACCTTGATTCGGGGCAGCGGCGACACGACCGGTGCATCGGATGCATCGGGGCGTGGGGTCGCGGACCCGACATGGGGTGGGGGTGCGCCAGGCGAGTCGGCCCCAGCCCGCCCCGCAGCGGCCAGAGCCGCCGGGTTGAGAGTGGAACCTTCTATACGCATGGTGCTGACGGTCCCCGACGCGTTGCCAGGATGCCCGGCCCTTGACCAAACCTTGTCGGGCGACCCGATGGCGTCGACCTCATTGCTACCATCGCCTCGTGACAGACCCGGTGCTCGACGACTCGTATGCGCTCGACTCCGACACCGTCGACGCGTATCGGCGCGACGGACACGCCGTGGTGCGCGGCCTGGCCTCGTCCGACGAGCTCGCCGTGTACGCCCCGGCGATCGAGTCAGCGGCGCTGCGACACCGGTACGAACGGCGCCCGCTCGAAGAACGCGACACCTACGGTCGGGCCTTCCTCCAGGTGCCGAATCTGTGGGCGCACGACCAGGCCGTGCGCCGGTTCGTCACCGCCCGCCGTTTCGCCAAGGTGGCGGCCGAACTGATGGGCGTCGACGGGGTGCGGCTGTACCACGACCAGGCGTTGCTCAAAGAACCCGGTGGAGGGCACACGCCGTGGCATCAGGACCAGAACTACTGGCCGCTCGCCACCGAGCACACGATCACGATGTGGATGCCACTCGTCGATGTCGACGAGCACATGGGAGCGATGACATTCGCCTCCGGCACCCACCGCCTGGGGGCGCTCGGCGAACACCTCATCGGCGATCCCTCGCAGGCCTACTTCGACGAGATGGTACGCGAGCGCGACCTTCCGCTCGCCACCCACGCGCCAATGCGAGCGGGTGATGCCACGTTCCATGCCGGGTGGACCCTGCACTCGGCGCCGGCGAACCCCACCGAGGTGATGCGCAGTGTGATGACGGTCATCTACTTCGCCGACGGAACGCTGGTGGGCGAGATCGATCACCCGGCACGGTCGCTCGATCAGCAGTGGTGGTTGGCAGGCCGCGCTACGGGACTTCCGGCCGATGGCCCCGGGAATCCGGTCCTCTACCATCGGCTCCATGAGCATGACCGTTCATGAGGCCGGATTCGCCTTCGTCGACCCCACCGCCTACGCCGATGAACCCCGTTTCGAAGCAGCCACCGCACTGCTGCGCCGCGAGAGCCCGGTGCACTGGGTGGAGGGCCCGGGGTTCAATCCGTTCTGGGCCATCACCCGCCACGCCGACATCTTCGAGATCGAGACCAAGCACCAGATCTTCCTGAACGAGCCCCGACCGGTGCTCGGTACGGCGGCCGACGACCAGCGGCGCAAGGAACACGGCGACATGCTGCGCACGCTCATCCATGTCGACGATCCCGAGCACCGTCAACTGCGTGGCGTGACGGCCGACTGGTTCCTGCCCAAGAGTCTCGCCAAGCTCGATGCCCGACTGGCGGGCCTGGCCAAGGCCACGGTCGACCGCATGGCCGGTCTGGGCGGCGAATGCGACTTCGCCCGCGACGTGGCCATCCAGATGCCGCTCAACGTCATCCTCGCCATCCTCGGCCTGCCCGAGAGCGACTACCCGCGCATGCTGCGGCTCACCCAGGAACTGTTCGGCGCTGCCGACGAAGACCTGCGTCGTGGCGGCAGTCCGGACGACATCGTCGCCGTCGTGCAGGACTTCTTCACCTACTTCACGGCGCTCACCGACGACCGCCGCGCCCACCCCACCGACGACCTCGCCTCGGTGGTGGCCAACGCCACCATCGAGGGCGAACCGCTGACGATGATGCAGACCATCTCGTACTACGTCATTGCTGCCACCGCAGGGCACGACACCACGGCGTCGGCCATGGCCGGCGGGTTGCACGCGCTGCTCGAACATCCCGACCAGATGGAGCGGCTGCGTAGCGACCCGACGCTCATGAACACCGCGGTCGACGAGATGATCCGCTGGGTCACGCCGGTGAAGCACTTCATGCGCACCGCCACGGTCGACTACACCCTGCGCGACACCACCATCGAGGCCGGGCAGTCGGTGCTGCTCAGCTATCCGTCGGGCAACCGCGACGAGGATGCGTTCGTCGATCCGTTCCGTTTCGACGTGGGTCGCACCCCGAACAAACACCTGTCGTTCGGGTTCGGTGTGCACTACTGCCTCGGGGCGATGCTCGCCCGGATGGAACTGAAGGCGTTGTTCACCGAACTGCTGCCGCGGCTCGACAGCATCGAGTTGGCCGGTGAGCCGGCGCTGATGAAGACCATCTTCGTCGGCGGGTTGAAGCGGCTCCCCGTGCGGTACGAACTGCGCGCCTGACGGTACGCTCTCGCCCCGTGCCTGCCCCTCTGTGCGTGTTGGGCGACTTCGCCTGGGACGTCCTCATCCGCACCAACACCGAACTGCTGAAAGGTGGCGACACCTTCGGTGAGGTGATGCTCACCCCCGGAGGCAGTGCTGCCAACGTGTCGGTGTGGGCGGCGCGTTGCGGATACGACACCCACTTCGTGGGCAAGATCGGGCGAGACCGGTTCGGCTTGCTGGCTCAAGAGGATCTGGCCGCCGAGCGGGTGAACGCCCATCTCATCGAGACCGATGCGCATCTCACCGGTTCGGTGGCCGTGTTCGTCGACCACACGGGCGAGCGGTCGATGGTGTCGGGTCGCGGCGCCGACTTCTACCTGTTGCCCAGCGAACTGCCGAGCGACATCGTGCGCGCTGCCGGCCACCTGCACCTCACCGCCTGGTCGTTCTTCGTCGACCCGCCCCGTGCGGCGGCGCGCAAGGCCGCTCGGCTCGCCCGCGAGGCCGGGGCGACGCTGTCGTTCGACCCGGGGTCGTTCCAGATGATCGGCGAGATGGGCATCGACACCTTCCTGGGTTACACCCAAGACCTCGGGGTCGACATCCTGCTGCCGAACTTCGAAGAGGGGGGCATGCTCACCGGGCTCGACGAACCGGTGGCCATCGCTGCCCGGCTCGCCGAGTTGTACCCGGGTGCGCTGGTGATGCTGAAGCTCGATGCCGAGGGCGCACTCGTGTACGAGGCCGGTGAGGCCACCGTGGTGCCGCCGGCCACGAACAACCTGGTCGATGCCACCGGCGCCGGCGACTCGTTCGCCGGGTCGTTCCTCGCCCACTACCTCGAGCACCGCGACGCAGTGGCGGCGGCGCGCTTCGCCACGCAGATCTCGGCGTGGGTGATCGAACACCTCGGGGCGCGGCCCCAGCCCGACGCCCGGTTGCGTCAGATCCTCCGGCGCTGACGCGGCAGCCCCCGCCGCTCACACACCGCTGGGGCCTCACACGCCGCTGGGAAACGTGTCGGGCGGCTCGGTGCGGTCCCACTCGGCGGTGCGTTCGAGCGGTTCGAGGGCGCTGGTTCGGTCGAGGTGCAGCACCACGTCGAACTGATCGGCGAGCCGTGCCGGAAAGTAGTGGCTCTGCCGTTCGGTGTGCGGTCGGTACACCACGCCGATCGCCCGCTCGAGCCGCGGTGTGCGCAGTTCGTTCGCCACCACCGGCTCGCTGGTCGACACCCAGAACGCAGGTAGCCCCACCTGGTGGAGCAGGGCCTCGTGGCTGTTGGTGAGGGCCGGGCTCACCCGCCAGCGCTCGGCGCGGCTGCCCCATGCCGATGCCGCGGTGACCGACCCGTCGAACGTGGTGAGCCCGATGAGCAGGCAGTCGCGTCCGTACCGCTGCCGGGCCAGCTGCCCGACGGTGAGCTCACCGCGCGCTCCCATCGCCGTGGCGCGTGCGTCGCCGACGTGCGAGTTGTGCTCCCACACCACCACCTTCGCCCGGTGCTGGCCCGCCCCCAGACGTTGGTCGACATGGTGGGTGACGGCGTCGAGGGTGGCGGCCATGTGCCGGTCGCGGAGGTTCCACGAGGAGGTCTCGGCGCGATACATCTGCTGGTAGTACTCCTCGGCGTTGCGCACCACCATGGCGTTCACCTCGGCGCTGAACAGGTCGTCGTCGGCATGGGGCCCGTCGGCGCCGAGGTATGCGGCCCCGTTGCGACGCAGCGACACCAGTTGCGCCACCACCTCGTCTTCGCAGGGAGCGGCGCCTTCGAAGGCGAGCGCGTAGCCGTAGGCCTGGCCCTCGGCGCCCACGTGGTCGAAACAGCTGTAGCGCTCGCGTGCCCGGCGGGCCTCCACGGGGTCGACCGTGTCGAGGTAGTCGACGACCGCCTCCATCGATGCGCGCAGGCTGTACAGGTCGAGCCCGAACATCCGCACCCGCTCGGCGTCGTGCCGGCGGCTCGTGTTGTGGGCGCGCAGCCACTCGACGAAGCCGACCATCTCGGTGTTGCGCCACATCCAGGCGGGGAAGCGACGGAAGTCGGACAGGGCCTCGTCGGCCGAGGTGTCGTCCGAGGTGCCGAGGATGTACTGCTGCACCCGTGCGGCGTCGGGCCAGTCGGCTTCGAGGGCCACCACGTTGAAGCCGCACTCGGTGATGAGACGCTGGGTGATGCGCGCCCGCTCGCGGTAGAACTCGCGACTGCCGTGGGTCGACTCGCCGATGAGCACGTAGCGGCGATCGCCGACGAGGTCGACGAGTGCGTCGTAGTCGCGGTCGTGGCCCAGTACCGGTTGGGCGCAGCGGGCGAGAGCGGGCAGAGTGCCGGACTGGGAACCGAAGTGGGAAACCGTCATGACCACAGCGTCACCCGCGCCGAGGTCGATCCAGAGGGGCGAGGGTGCGTGATCGGGCGAGACCTTCGGCCCTCGCGTGCCGCAGTGGGCGCTGGTTGGCTGGACCCGCCGAGCGGTGCCGTCGGGCGCCGGGCGAGGAGGACGCACCATGTTCGTCGACCGTCACGATGCTGGCCGGAGGTTGGCCGGTCTGCTCGATCATGTCGGCCCGGAACGTCCCGTCGTGGTCGGCGTGCCCCGCCAGGGCATGCCCGTCGCCGAAGAGGTGGCCACCGCACTGCGTGCGCCGCTCGACGTGCTGGTGGTGCGCCGCGTCGTGGTGCCGATGGATGGCCGCGGGGTGGCGGTGGGCGCAGTGGGCGAGGGAGGAGTGCACCTGATCGACCGCGCCCTGGTCGCCGCCACCGGGATCGAGGCCGACGAACTCGCCGCGCTCGAACGGGTGGAGGCGCTGGAAGTGGAGCGGCAGGTGCACCGCTACCGCGGTGATCTGGCCCGCACCGACCTGCGTGGCCGCACCGTGCTGGTGGTCGACGACGGTATCGCCAGCGGATCGACCGCTCGGGCGGCGTGCCGCGTGTCGAGGGCACTCGGGGCGACGAGGGTGGTGCTGGCCACCCCTATCGCGCCCGACGGATGGGCCGCGCTGGTGGGCGACGATGTCGACGAGGTGGTGTCGGTGGGTACCGGCCCCGAGCCGCTGACGGTGGCCCACTGGTACGCGAACGCGAGCGTGGTGAGCGACGACGACGTGGTGGCGTCGCTCCGGGCGGTGGCCAGCGCCCAGGAGTTGCAATACTGAACCCCATGCCTGCGACCATCCTCGATTCTCTGCAGCGTCGCATGAAGGCGATGCACTCCCTCTACTACCAGGCCGTCGACACGATGGACCTCGAGCACGTGAACCACGTCGAACGCGAGGGCGTGCTGCCCATCGGGTTCTGCCTGTTCCACATCACCAACATGATCGATGTCTCGTTCATGATGCTCACCGGTTCGCCGCCCATCTGGAACGACGAGTGGCAGCAGCGTGTGCAGATGGCCATCGCCGACCACGGCAAACACCGCACGGTCGACGAGATGATCCATCAGCGCATGGGCGACTTCGATGCCTTCAAGGAGTACCAGCGACTGGTGTTCGATCGCACGGAGGCCTGGCTCGCGGTGCTCGACGAGGACGAGCTGCACCGGGTGGTCATCACCCGCCCGTTCCCGCCGCAGATCGCCAGTACGTACAGCGCGCGTGTCGCCGGCGACGAGGGCATCACCGTGCTCGACGGCATCGAGTGCTGGATCTACCAGCACGGGTTGCGGCACATGGGCGAGATCGAACTCGCCCGCGGCCTGGTGGGCCTCGGCGGGATGACCTCCTGACGGTCAGCCCGCGGCGCGGGTGCTGAGCCAGTCGAGCAGTCCTTCGAGCGGCATCACCGACCCGAAGTGCCAGCCCTGGGCGGCGTCGTAGCCGAGGTCGCGCAAGATGGCGGCCTGCTCGGCCGTCTCGACGCTCTCGGCGATCATCGTCATCCCGCAGGCATGGGCCATGCTGCGCGCCGCCGAACACAACGCCGTGGCGGGCTCGTCGATGCCGAGCCGGGCGACGAACGATCCGTCGTACTTCACCTCGGTGAAGGGCAGTTCCTGCAGATAACTGAGCGATGCGTAGCCGGTGCCGAAGTCGTCGAGCGCGATACGGAAGCCGCGACGGCGCAGTTCGTCGATCGTGGCCCGGGCAGGGCTGGTGCGATCGAGCCACTGGCTCTCGGTGATCTCGAAGCAGATGCGGCGCGGGTGCAGCCCGTACTTCACCACGACGGCAGCCGCCTCGGTGGTGAACGACGGGTTCATCAGTTGGCGCACCGACACGTTCACGTGCATGGTGAGTCCGTCGAGTTCGTCGCGGTGGCCGGCCAGGGCCTCGCACGAACGGCGCAGCATGGCCGCGCCGATGGCCTCGATGAGGTTGCTCTCCTCGGCGACCGGGATGAACACGGCCGGCGACACGTCGGCCACGTCGTCGCCCTCGAGGCGGGCGAGGGCCTCGAGGCCGATGGTGCGTCCGGTCGACAACGAGACGATGGGTTGGAAGTGGGCCACCACCCGCTCGTCGGAGATCAGTCCGAACAGCAATCGCTCGATGCGGCGGCGCTGCGACGCGGCCCGGCGCTCGTCGTCGCCGAACACCACGACCCGACCCCCACCCATCTGGGTGGACCGGCGTGTGGCTTCCGAGGCGTGGTAGAGCAGCTCGTCGACATCGTCGACGTCGCCGTGGATGTGCACCATGCCCACGCCCACGGCGGCGCGCAGGTCGGTGCCGGGGAACGAGATCGGGAGCGAGAAGGCTTCGAGGGCGCCCTCGACGGCGGCTCGGGCCCGATCGTCGGGGGCCTCGAACAGCGCCGCGAAGATGTCGCCCTCGAAGCGGGCGAGGGTGGCCGTGCTGAGCGACCCCTGCAGTTGGAACGCGATCTCGACGAGCCGACGATCGCCCAGCAGGCGGCCGAACTGGCCGTCGAAGCGCCGCACCTGCTCGAAGTCGAGCAGCGCGACCGTGCGCTCCTGCGCGCCGTTGCCGTTGGCGGCAATGAGCAGTTCGCGGACGCGGCGTCGGTTGGCCAGGCCGGTGAGCGGGTCGTTCAACGCTTCGCGGCGCTGGCGTTCCTCTTCGTGGTGCCGCTGCAGCGCAATGGTGGCGAGGCTGGCGAGGTCGGCGACGATGGCCAGCTCGGCGTCGGTTGGTCGCCGCGGTGCCCGGTAGTACATGCCGAACACGCCGAGCAGTTCGCCGTCGTCGGCGCCGAGCAACGGGGTTGACCAGCCGGCGGCGATGCCGTACGACTGGGCGAACTCGTGGAAGCCGTTCCACAGCGGATCGTTGGCGATGTCGTCGCTGATGACCTGTTCGCGCCGGAAGGCGGCAGTGCCGCAACTGCCGGCGGCCGGCCCCGGCACGAGCCCGTCGACGGCTTCTGCGAACGATGCCGGCAGTGAGGCGTAGCCGCCACGGCGCAGTACGCCGTCGACGCGGTCGTAGGCGAGGATGGAGGCGAGCAGGCCGGGAATGATCTCCTCGGCGAAGCGAGCGACGGCCGTGAGGGTGTCGATGGGCGGTGCGCCACGGGCGATGAGTTCGAGCACCCGCCGCTGTCCGGCGAGCATTGCCGCTTCGATGGGGAGGGACGCAGACGCATCGCTCACGCTCGGTCGCCTCCCCGCAGTGTCGTCACCGCCATGACGCTGGTGCCATGCCGTCGCCGGTCCGCCCGGCCGACGCGACGCTAGCACCGCCTCATCGGCGGAGGCGGGGCAGATCACTCCATCAGACGCAGCGTGTCGCTGAGGTCCATCCGGGCGATCCGGGGCACCAACAGCAGGGGCGACAGGGTGAGCGCCACCACGCCGACCACGGCTGCCATCGACACCGTCGTACCGCCCACGTGCAGCACCACCCCGATGTCGGGCAGGGTCCGCTCGGCCAGCGCGTCGAGGATCCATCGCAGCGTGAGGTAGCCAGCGGTGAGCCCGACCGCCGTAGCGCCCACCCCGATGATCGCCGCCTCCACCACGACGCCGACGGTCACCCGCCACAGCGGCACACCGAAGGCGAGCATGGTCGCGTGTTCGCGGCGTCGTTCCTCCACGCAGATGCGTGTCGTGTTCAGACCGATCAGCACACCGAGCGCCAGGACGGCCCCGGCGGTGAGCACGAGGAAGCTGGTGAACCGGTCGAGCACGTCGTCGAACACCTCCCCGAGGCGGGCGACGGGCTGCGCCGACGACACCCCCGGCACACCGAACAGGGCGCGTTGCAGATCGGTGCGATCGAACCCCTCGGCCGGTACGACCTGCACGATGTTGGTGAGCGCGTCCATCCCGAACCGCGCCGCATAGCGGCGGTCGAGGTAGGCGAGCGAACGGATCGGGTCGGGGTGGATCGCACCCACCCTCACCGTGGTCGTCGCCATCGAGTACCTGCCATCGGCGAGCCGTGGGTGCTGCAGCACCACCGTGTCGCCGACATCGACCCCGAGATCGTCGGCCGCCTTGCGGGCCAGCACCAGTCCGGCGGCGGCCTCGTCGAGCGGCACCGGACTGGTGGTGGGGGTCCAGAGTGCGTCAGCGAAGTCGAGCACCTCCAGCAACAGTTCGATCGGCTCACCCTGCCGCTCGCCGACGGTGACGGTGGCGGGCAGCCGCAGGCCGGTGTCGACCGCCCCCACCGCTTCCGAATCGGTGATGGCCCCGAGGCGAGGGTCGGCGCGTGAGGTGAGCCCTGCCAGGGTGACGACCACGCGTTCGGGATCGCCCTTGGTCACCTCGGCCACGCCCCGGTCGATGGTCGCGGTGAAACTGTCGAGCATGCCCAGGACGGCCACCAGCGCGGTGATGGCTGCGCCGACACCCAGCGCAGTGAGCAGGGCCCGGCGCGGTCGGCGCAGGACGTTGCGCACCGGCATCTGGGCCATGCTCGACCCGGGCAGCCGCAGACGCGCGGTCCATGCCCCGAGTCGACCGTGGTCGGGCGCGAGATGCCCGGTGCGGATCGCCTCGGCCGGTTCGACGCGCACGGCTCGCCACACCGGCACCACCGCGGCCAGCACCGGCGGGAGCAATCCGAACAACGCGCCTCGGGCGTAGACGCCGTACTGGAACGGGGTGAGATACACCGGCAGCGGCAGGAGCGACTCGAGCAGACGCCGCATCAGTGCGCCAACGGCAACGCCGATGCCGATGCCGGCCAGCACGCCGACGACACCCACCTCCACGCCGATGAGTGCAGGCCGCACCGCCAGTTGCCAGCGGGGCAGTCCGAGGGCCATCCCGATGCCGATCTCGCGGCGCTGCGCCTCGGCGGCACGGCTGATGAGGTTCACGGCGGCGAGGGCGGCAGCGCCGAGGACGAGTGCCGACAGGATGCTCCACATCTGCTGATCGGTCTCGATGTCGTCGTACAGGATGCGATACGCGTCGGTCTGATCGCGGGTGGTCAGCGTGGGGCTCACGACACCGAGGGAGTCGACAGCGGCGACCAACTCGGCCCCGATGGCTGCGACGTCGGCGCCGGGCCGCAGCGTCACCACCAGATCGTTCACCAACCCGGCGCGACCCGTCAGGCGTTGCGCAGCGCCGAGGTCGAGATACAGCGTGGCGAGGTCGGCCTCGGCCAGGACACTGCCCTCCTGGGCGACGATCGAGAAGTCGTCGGGGGCGACCGCGAGACCGCTGTACGGCACGGTGGCGCCACCGGCGACGGTGACCGAACCGCTGGTGGGCAGGCCATAGTACCGAGCGAACTTCACCTCCAGCAGGGCGCGGTCGCTGGACGCCGCCGGCCTCGTCCCATCGGCCACCCACAGGGTGTCGACCGGCGCGGGTGCTGATCCGGAGGCCAGTCCCGGGGCACCCACGATGCGTGCGCCCACCAAGACGGTGTCACCGGTGTGGCCAGTTTCCCCGGTGTGGCCGGTTTCCCGAGAGCGAGAGGCGTCGACCTGCGAATCGACCACCAGGCGTTCGGCAAGGGCCGACACATCGTCGGCGTGCTCGATCGACCGGGCGGCCTCCGCCAGGGCGCCTTCCGGTGCGAAGGTGCCCAACTGCAGGGCGACGCGCAGGTCGTGGACGTGCAGCGCCGCGAAGCTGGCGTCATTCGACAGTGTGCGCCATCGACCGGTGCTGCTGAGGCCCGCGAACAGGCCGGTGCCGATGGCCACCACCAGACCGATGGAGGCGATCTGCAGCGCGTGGCGCCGGAGGTCGCGCCATGCCCATCGCCACCAGATGGCGCCCTCGGCGGAGGCGCTCACCACTGCAGATCGTCGATCGAGGCGCGGCCCCCTCGCGGTGGGCCATCGGCGACGATGCGACCGCTCGACAGTTCGATCACCCGGTCGGCGATGCGCGAGATCTCGCGGTTGTGGGTCACCACCAGCACGGTCATCCCGTTCCGGGCCTGCTCCTCGAGCGCGGCGAGGATCTGCACGCCGGTACGGAAGTCGAGTTCACCGGTGGGTTCGTCCGCCAGCAGGATGGGGTTTCCGGTGGCGAGGGCCCGGGCGATGGCCACCCGCTGCTGCTCACCGCCCGACAACTGGTGGGGGAAGTGGTCGCGGCGTTCGCCGAGCCCGACTCGCTCGATCGCGGCCAGCGCTGTGTCGCGCGGGTGTGGCCGTCGTGAGGCGTCGGCGCCGAACCGCACGTTCTCGAGCGCCGTCAGACCGGGAAAGAGGTTGAAGGTCTGGAAGATGAAGCTGACCGAGTGCCGTCGGAAGGCGGCTCGGCGTCGGGCCGACGCCCCGGTGACGACGGTGCCGTCGACACGGGCCGAACCCGTGGTGGCCGTGTCGAGCGCGCCGATGAGGTTCAGCAAGGTGGTCTTCCCGCTGCCCGAGGCTCCGAGGATGACCACGAACGCTGCGTCGTCGATGTGCAGCGACACGTCGTCGAGCGCGGTCACCTCGCTGCTGCCCACCCGGTAGCGCTTCGACACGTGGTCGAGGTCGATGCGCGGAACGCGCGACGGAATCGGGTTCGCCACCTCGCCAGTGTCGGCGACGGTCAGCGGGTGTGCCAGGGCCGTCCGGCGGCGACCGCGGGTCGCTCGGCCCTGTGAGGCGATGCCGCTGCCGTGTTCGAGTGAACCCATGGACGAGTGCCGGTTGGTCGAACTCGATGCTCGCGACACGGCGGTGGTGCGCGCCACCGTTCCGCTGTCGGAGTTGCCGGCGTTCTTCGCGCAGGCCTACCCGGCGGTGCTGACCGTGCTCGCCACCCAGGGGGTCGAGCCGACCGGTCCTCCGTTCGCGTGGTACGCGGGTCCGCCCACCGACGAGGTGGTGCTCGAGGCGGGGTTCGCGGTGCCGCACCGCATCGAGCCGAGTGGTGAGGTGGTGGCCAGCACGCTGCCCGCCGGCCGGGTGGTGCGCACCGTGCACGTCGGGCCGTACGGCACGATGAGTGCCACCTACGACCGGATGCGGGCGTGGATCCTCGAGCACCGGCTCATCCCCACCATGCCGATGTGGGAGGTGTACCTCACCGATCCGGGCGCCGATCCCGATCCGGCCACCTGGCGCACCGAGATCTGCTGGCCCGTCACCTGACCGGTGTCTTGGTTCAGGTCGGGTGCACCGTGCGGCCGCCGAGCAGTGTGCGGGTGACCGTGGCGGCCAGCAGGCTGTCGGGCCCTGCGGAGAACGGGTCGCGGTCGAGCACGGCGAGGTCGGCGAGCATGCCTGCCTGCAGGGTGCCGAGCCGGCTGTCGGCGAAGCTCGCCCACGCAGCATCGGCGGTGGCGTGCACGACGGCCTCGTCGAGTGGACGCGCCCAGTCGGGCCGGTGCGGGTGCAGATGCGGATGGCCGGGCGAGCGTCGGGTGGCGGCGAGGTACATGTTGGGCAGCGGCTGGTGGGGTGCCGTCGGCGTGTCGGTGCCGAATGCCAGGGTGGCGCCGTGCGCGAGGTACTCGGGCCAGGCGAAGCCGTGGTGGGCGCGCTCGGCGCCCAGCATCGCCACCCAGTTGGGCATGATGGCCGGGTCGAGGTGAACGGGCTGCATCGATGCGGTCACCCCCAGCGGGCCGAGCCGGGCGATGTCGGCCGCTTCCGCGTACTCGAGGTGCTCGATCCGGTGGCGGCGGCCGGTGGTGCCGTTCACCCGTGCCGCGTGCTCGAGCGCGTCGAGAGCGATGTGCACGGCATGGTCGCCGATCGCGTGCAGGGCCACCTGCAGACCGGCGGCATCGGCGGCGGTGACGATGGCCGTGAGGGAAGCGGGGTCCCAGATGGGGTCGGCCATCGTGCCGTCGCTGTAGGGCAGCGACAGTGCCGCAGTGCAGCCGTCGATCGTGCCGTCGACCACGATCTTGATGCCGGCGACGCGGAGCATGTCGGACCGGTGCCGTTGGGCCAGTTCGACCGCCTCCGTCACGTGGGCCAGTTCCTGGTCGAGGTCGCCGGTGCGGTGCACCAGCCAGTGGCCGATCACGCGCATGGTGCTCGTGCCCGTGAGTTCGGCGCGGTGGAGCGCAGCGAGCATCGGCGCCGACAGACCCATGTCGACTGCCGTGGTGACGCCCGACGCCGTGTAGGCGGCCATCGCTGCCGCCAGATGGCCGTCGAGGGTGCGGTCGTCGGTGCGGTCGGTCACCGGGTACACGTACGCGTTCGCCGCCGTCTCGAGCAACCAACCCGTGGCCTCGCGGGTGACCGGGTCGCGCACCACCTCGCCGCCGACCGGGTCGGGGGTGTCGGAGGTGATGCCCATCTCGCGGAGCGCCGCGGTGTTCACCCAGGTGGAGTGGAAGTCGTTGGCCTCGAGGTAGACGGGTAGGTCGGGGAACGCGGTGTCGAGCATCTGCCGGGTGGGCCGTCCGCCGGGCACCGCGTCGTACACCCACGACACGCCCAGCACCCGCGGCTCGTCGGGGTTGGCGGCGGCCCACGCGCGCAGTTCGCCGAGGATGGCGTCGAGCGAAGCCGCGTCGCGCAACTGGGCCTTGGCGAGCGTGGCCCCGGTGCCCACGACGTGTGCGTGAGCGTCGACGAACCCGGGCACGACGACCCCGCCGTCGAGGTCGATCAGGTCGGCATCGGGTCCCGCGAACCGAGCGGCATCCGTGGCGTTGCCGACGAAGGCGATGTGCGCCCCGTCGACGACCAGTGCCTCGGCCCACAACGATCCGCGCACCGCGGTGAACACCCGCCCACCGGTGAACAGTTGTCGCATCAGGTCATGTTGCCAGGTGGTGGCCGGTCAGGTGGTGGCCGGTCAGGTGCGCCGGCGGCGCCAGAAGCCCGGTGCCCGTTCCACCTTCGGCGCCCGCTGCGGTGGGCTGGTGCGGCACTGGCACCGCTGCGCGGCAGGAACATCGCCGAGCACCTGCTCGATGTGGGCTCCGCAGCCGGCCCAGTCGGGCTTGCCGCACTGCTTGCATGTCACTCGTCTGCACATACCCCCCAGGGTATCACGCAGGGTGAGTCACGACACCCCGTAGAGCACTTCCCGCAGGTCGATGGTGAGCATCGTCCCATCGAGCAGCAGGTGGCGTGGATTCCGGTCGGCTGCCGTGATGCGAATCCCGATCGAGGTCGACTCGATGTCACTGGGTGTGGCGAAACCGAACACCCCGAAGCGGTCGGTGCGGCCGCGGGCCAACTCGCGTGGGGTGGCGCCAGGGCGGTGGCCCTCGATCACGACGTCGGCACCTTCGAACGGTGGCCGCTCGCCCGACTCGTCGGCGTCGTTGTCGCTCACGAGCACCCGTGCCGTGCGCCCGTCGGCGGCGCGTTCGGCCACCACGGCCAGGTCGCGCAGCCAGATCATCGGTTCGTTCACCACGGCCTCGAGGCCGACATCGAGCGCGTGAGCGGTGGGGTTCGCGCGCAGGGCGATGTCTTGCGGGGCCATGCCGTGGTCGGCGCTCACCACGAACAGCGTCTCGTCGAACAGGCCCAGGTCGTCGAGCACGGCCAGCACGCGGCCGATGCGGCGGTCGCTCTCGGCCAGGGCATCGGCGAGGCCGTCGTGGTGCGGGCCGTAGTCGTGGCCGGCGCCGTCGGTGAGGGCGAGTTCGTGGTACACGAGGCGGGGCGGCACGGCGTCCTCGCCGGTGAACAGGTCGATCACCTGGGCCAGGCCGCGGGTGTCGAGCAGGCTCTCGGCGGCAACGGCCGGGTGTTCGCCGGCCCAGCGCGGGTGCTGATCGGCGGCCAGCTCGGCCGTGAGCACCTTCAGGCGGGCCTTGTCGCAGAGGTTGCGGCCCTCTAGCACGGCATGGCGCGCCGACCGTCCGAACGGGGCGTGGATGGCTGCGGTCATGCAGCCGGGATCGACCCGGTGGAACGCCTCGTACAGACTCTCCACCGCAGAACTGGCGTACACCTCGGTGCCCACCTGTGCACCCTGCGGCGACACCGTACGGGCCTCGTCACGCAGGTAGTAACTGGGATTGACGACATCGTGGTGCCCACACCAGGTTCCGGTCGCAATCGCCGTGTGGCTGGGCCAGGTGATCGACGGGAAGTTCACGATCGACCCGCCGTCGAACTGTGCGGCCCGCCCGCGCAGGCGGCGCAGGTTGGGTAGCGCGTCGGGGTCGCGTTCGAGGCGGTCGTTCAGTTCGGTCTGGTGCAGGCCGTCGAGCAGGAACACGTACAGCCGGCTGGGTGGCGGGCCGGTGGGGTCGAGCGCCTCGGCCACCACCCGGCCGTCCTGGCGGGCCAGGTACACGTCGGGTTCCACGCCCCGCTCGCTCGCGGTGCGGCCCGTGGCATCGGCGCCGTCGACCAGCGGGAAGCCCAGCGCGGCGAGGCAGGTGGGG
>JBIIDH010000011.1:0-49289 GCA_044238435.1 Ilumatobacteraceae bacterium
GCACGAGTGCAGCGAATCCGGCGACGTTGAAGCCGACGGCAAAGCCCATCATCACGATGGCCGCGAACATCACCGGGTAGGCATCGTTGGCTTCCCAGCGTCGAGGCGACTCACCGGGCCGCACCCGACGGTGGTGACTGCGATGCAGGCCGATGCCCACGCCGTGCATCACCCACCGGTGGGTGAGGGCGGTCAGTGGCTCCATCAGTACGAAGGCGGCGATAGTGACGGCGACACCAGTCCACAGGCTCACGTGCTGCACGGTACCCGGGAAGCCCGAGGGTTGTTCGTACAGACGGGTGTGCAGGTGGCACTCGGGTGCACAGATGCGACTCGGGCGGGTGACTGGGACTCGGGTGAGAAGTTGAGTAGATACGACTCAGGTTTTCTTCTTCGCTGGTTGGCGGGCGGTGGAACGCGGGTCTAGCCTTGCGTGCAGGTCACTCAGGTTCTTTCCCTGGACACCTCCCCTCCAACCCCCTCACGCTCAGGAGTCACTCATGGCCAAGGCAGTCGGCATCGACCTCGGTACCACGAACTCGGTCGTCTCGGTCCTCGAGGCCGGCGACCCCGTCGTCATCCCCAACGCCGAAGGCGGACGCACCACACCGTCGGTCGTCGCCTTCTCGAAGACCGGCGAGGTGCTGGTGGGCGAGGTGGCCAAGCGTCAGGCCATCACCAACCCCGACCGCACCTTCCGCAGCATCAAGTCGAAGATGGGCCAGGCCTGGCGCAGCGACGACATCGACGGCAAGCGCTACACCCCGCAGGAGATCAGCGCCCGCACGCTCATGAAGTTGAAGCGCGACGCCGAGGCGTACCTGGGCGACACCGTCACCCAGGCCGTCATCACCGTGCCCGCCTACTTCGACGACGCCCAGCGCACCGCCACCAAGGAAGCCGGCCAGATCGCCGGCCTCGAGGTGCTGCGCATCATCAACGAGCCCACCGCGGCCGCCCTCGCCTACGGCCTCGACAAGGGTGCCGAGGACGAGACGGTGCTGGTGTTCGACCTCGGCGGCGGCACGTTCGACGTGTCGGTGCTCGAGATCGGCGACGGCGTGTTCGAGGTGAAGAGCACCCATGGCGACACCCACCTCGGTGGCGACGACTGGGACCAGCGCATCATCGACTGGCTGGTGAAGCAGTTCAAGACCGCCCACGGTGTCGACCTCGCCGCCGACCGCATGGCCACCCAGCGTCTGAAGGAAGCCGCCGAGAAGGCGAAGATCGAACTCAGCCAGGTGCAGCAGACGCAGATCAACCTGCCGTTCATCACCGCCACCCCCGACGGCCCGCTGCACCTCGACGAAACGCTCACCCGCGCCAAGTTCCAAGAGCTCACCGCCGATCTGCTCGAGCGCTGCCGCATCCCGTTCGAACAGGCCATCAAGGACGCCGGCCTCACCAAGGGTCAGATCAACCACGTGCTGCTCGTCGGTGGCTCCACGCGTATGCCGGCCGTGCAGGATCTGGTGCAGGGCCTCACCGGCAAGGAGCCGAACAAGACGGTGAACCCCGACGAGGTGGTCGCCGTCGGCGCCGCCGTGCAGGCCGGTGTGCTGCGCGGCGACGTGAAGGACGTGCTGCTGCTCGACGTCACCCCGCTGAGCCTCGGCATCGAGACCAAGGGTGGTGTGATGACCAAGCTCATCGAGCGCAACACCACCATCCCCACCCGCCGCACCGAGGTGTTCACCACCGCTGAAGACATGCAGCCCAGCGTCGAGATCCACGTGCTGCAGGGCGAGCGCGAGATGGCCGCCTACAACAAGACCCTCGGCAAGTTCCAGCTCGTCGACCTGCCGCCCGCCCCGCGTGGTGTGCCGCAGATCGAGGTCACCTTCGACATCGACGCCAACGGCATCGTGCACGTCAGCGCCAAGGACCGGGCCACGAGCAAGGAACAGTCGATGACCATCACCGGGCAGAGCACGCTCGACAAGAAGGACATCGACCAGATGGTGCGCGACGCCGAGGCCCACGCCGAGGACGATCGCCAGCGCCGCGAAGAGGCCGAGATCCGCAACAACGCCGACTCGCTCGTGTACCAGACCGAAAAGGTGCTGCGCGACCAGGGCGACAAGGTGTCGAGCGCCGACAAGGGCGCAGTCGAGATGCCGTTGGCCGAGTTGAAGGCCGCCCTCGCCGGCAACGACATGGCCGCCATCAAGCAGGCCCACGAGGCGCTCATGGCCGCCAGCCAGGCCTTCAGCCAGAAGCTGTACGAGGCCGCGTCGCGCGACGACGCTGCTGCTGCCGGCACCTCGGCCAGCGGCCAGGCCGGCCAGGCCGGTGGCGACGACGACACGATCATCGACGCCGAGATCGTCGACGAGAAGTGAGCCGCTGGCGATGAGCGACACGGGCGACGTGTACGAACCCTCCGCTGAGGCTGCAGCGGCCGCCGGGGCCGGCGACGCAGTACAGGCTGCGGCCACCGATGTCGAGCACGACGTCGAGGCCATCCTGCTCGAACGCGACCAGTTCAAGGAGATCGCCCTGCGCTTGCAGGCCGACTTCGAGAACTACCGCAAGCGAGCTGCCACCCAGCAGACCGACGAGATCGACCGGGCCACCGGCAAGATGGCCGAGGCCATCCTGCCGGTGCTCGACGCCTGCGAGGCCGCGTTCGCGCACGGCGTGCAGGGTGTCGAGTCGATCTGGTCGGCGCTCATCGGGGTGCTGCAGAAGCAGGGCCTCGAGGCCCTCGACCTGGCCGGCCAACCCTTCGACCCGGCCGTGGCCGAGGCCGTCATCCACGAACCCGGCGACGGCGAACCGGTGGTGGCCGAGGTGCTGCGCACCGGCTACCGCTGGAAGGGCCGTGTGCTGCGCGCGGCCATGGTGAAAGTGCGCGGCTGACCCGCGCCCGACGACAGGGAGGGGGTGACGACGTGACGGCTCAACGCGAGTGGTTCGAGAAGGACTACTACCAGGTGCTCGGTGTGCCGCAGTCGGCCACCCCCAAGGAGATCACCAAGGCCTACCGCAAGCTCGCCCGCGAACACCACCCCGACACCAACCCGGGCAACGCCAAGTCCGAGGAGCGGTTCAAGGAGGTGAGCGCGGCGTACGACGTGCTCGGCGACGAGGCCAAGCGCAAGGAGTACGACGAGGTGCGCCGGCTGGGCCCCATGGCCGGGTTCCCGCGCAGCGGGGGCCCGGGCGGAGCGGGTGGTGCCCACTCGTTCAACGTCGGGTCGGAGGGGCTCGGCGACATGCTCGGGCAGATGTTCGGCCGCGGTCGTCGCGGTGGCGGCACCACGGCTGCCGGTGGCCCGCAACGCGGCCCCGACTACGAGGCCACCCTCACGCTCGAGTTCGCCGACGCCGTGCGCGGCATCACCACCACGCTGTATCTCACCACCGATGCGCAGTGCGGCACCTGTGCCGGCAGCGGCTCGAAGCCGGGCACGCAGCCCAAGGTGTGCTCGCGCTGCGGTGGCCGCGGTGCCATCGACGACAACCAGGGCGTGTTCTCGTTCTCGGCGCCGTGCACCTCGTGCGGTGGCCGCGGCGTGGTCGTCGAGCACCCGTGCCCCACCTGCTACGGGTCGGGCACCGAGAAGCGTCAGCGCGACGTGCAGGTGCGCATCCCTGCCGGTGTCGACGACAAACAGAAGATCCGCCTGAAGGGCAAGGGTGCGCCCGGTCGCAACGGCGGGCCCTCCGGCGATCTCATCGTCGAGTGCCATGTGCGCGCCCACCGCACCTTCGGCCGCGACGGCAACAACCTGACGGTGCGGGTGCCGGTCTCGTTCGCCGAAGCCGCCCTCGGCGGCGACATCGAGGTGCCCACGCTCGACGGCGCGCAGGTCACCCTGCGCTTGCGGCCCGGCACCCCGTCGGGTTCGCGTCACCGGGTGAAGGGCAAGGGTGTCGTCACACCACGCGCCGAGGGCGACCTCATCGTCACCGTCGACGTGCAGGTGCCCGCCGAGTTGAACGACCGGCAGCGGGCAGCGATCGAAGCGTTCGCGGCGGCGACTACCGTGTCGCCGCGGGATCGTCTGCTGCGTGAGGCGAAGGAGGTCTGACCATGCGTTCCAGGAATCATGCGGTGTACGTCATCTCGGTAGCCGCCGAGCTGGCCGGGATGCACCCACAGACGCTGCGCATCTATGAGCGCCGCGGCCTGGTCCAGCCTGCCCGCACCCAGGGCGGCAACCGGCGCTACAGCGATGTCGACATCGAGCGGCTGCGCCGCATCCAAGAGCTCGCCGGTGTCGGGATGAACCTCGAGGGCATCCGTCGGGTGATGGAGCTCGAGGCCGAGGTCGAGCGGTTGCGTGCCGAGAACGAGCAGTTGCGCCAGTATGCCGCCGCGGTCGAAGCCGATGCGCAACAGCGCCAACCCCGCCGCGACCTGGTGCCGTTGCGCCAGACCGTCGCCGTGTTCGGTGGCCCGCGCCTCGGCGAGCGCCGCTGAACGCGCCATCGGTGTGGCCCCCGGCCTGAGCCGGAGACCACACCGATCGGGGGCCTGGCGATCGGTGGCGATCAGCCCTGCTGTGTGCACACCGTGCCAGCAGCAGGGGCGGTTGCGGTGAGCAACGCCTTGGTCACCACGTCGAGCAGGCACGGGTCGCCGAGCGACTGGCCGTGGCCTTGACCCTCGAACACCACCAGGGTGGCCTGCGAGCCGATGTCGGTGACCATCTGTTCGGCCATGGCGAACGGAGTGGCCGGATCACCGGTGCCGCCGATCACGATCACCGGGGCAGAGCCGGCGAAGGCGATCGAGGCCGGCGGCTCGACCTGGGCCGGATCGACGCAGGTGACGCTCGAGGCCGGCACGATCGGGCCGAACACCGGCGAGATGGCGGCCAGGTCCAGGGACGGGTCGACGGCGTCGCTGATGCCCGAGGCGCAGGAGATGACGGTCTGGGCATCGAGGTCGTTGCCGTAGGTGTCGTCGGGGTTGCGCTGGTTGTACATGTCGGCGCCGGCCAGCAGGGTGGTGCCGTCGCCCTGCTCGGCGTCGACCAGAGCCTGGGCCAGGACCGGCCACGCGGCCGGCTCGTAGAGGGCGGCGATGGTGGCGAGGGCCATCGTCTCGCGGTTCACGGGGCGGCCTCCGACGTCGAGTGGTGAGGCGTCGAGGCGGTCGGCGAGCGCCTGCCACCGGGCGGTCACCTCGGCTGCCGACGGCGCGGTGAACGGGCAGGTGGTGTCGGCGGCGCAGGCCGCGGCCCAGGCGTCGAACGACGCCTGGAACCCGCGCATCTGTGTGATCAGCGAGGGTTCACCCTGTAGGTCGGGTGTGAAGGCCGAGTCGAGCACGAGCACTCGCACCCGCTCGGGGAACAGCCCGCCATAGGTGGCGCCGAGCAGTGTGCCGTACGAGATGCCGTAGAAGCTGATCTGCTCGTCGCCGAGTGCCTCACGGATGCGATCGATGTCGCGCGCCGTGTTGTTGGTCGAGTACTCGTACAGCTCGGCGCCCAACTGCTCCTGGCAGATGGTCGGGAACCGCACGCTCTCGACGTTGTCGGCCTGTTCGGCAGCGTCGTCGGGCGTTGCGTCGGCGAGCAGGTAGCGATCCTTCCAGGCATCGTCGACGCAACGCACCGGGTTCGATGCCGCCACGCCGCGTGGGTCGAAACCGATGATGTCGAACCGCTCGGCCAACTCGGGTGCGGTCGAGGCGAGTTGGCTCGCGACCACCTCGATCAGGTCGCGCCCGGAAGCGCCGGGGCCACCTGGGTTGAACAGGATGGCACCCTCGCGGGCAGCGGGGTCGACGGCCGCCAAGCGGTTGACGGCGATGTCGATCTGTTCACCATCGGGGTCGTCGTAGTCGAGCGGCACCTGCACAGTGGCGCACTCGAGGGGCGCGCTCGCCTCGAGGTCGGTGCACGGCTTCCAGTCGATGGTCGAAGGCGACTCGTCGACGGTGGTCGCTTCCGCTGCCGTGGTGGCTGCTGCGGTGTCGGACGGTGTCGTTGTGATGTCGGACGGTGTCGTTGTGGTGTCGGCGCTGCTGCCGCCGTCGTCACCCCCGCACGCCGCGAGCACCAGGCCGGCGACGATGACGGGAACGACGAGTCGGGATCGAGATGGGGTACGCACAGGTGCTCCGGGGTTCGGGCCGCACTCGGATCGTGCGGCGTGCGAGCACCGTACGGACGGCACCCAGCGGCGGTCTTCCCACTGCGGTCGCCGCATGGTCACCCGCGAGTCGGAACCGCCGGAGTTCGGGTCAACCTTCGGGTGGAGGCGACGTCATCCCTGCTGCGCCAGCAGCCGCTCGATCACGACGGCCACGCCGTCGTCGGCATTGGTGGGTGCGATCTCGTCGGCCAGGGCCCGGGTCTGGTGGTTGGCGTTCGCCATCACTACGCCGTGCCCGGCGAACCGCAGCATCTCGTGGTCGTTGTACTCGTCGCCGAAGGCCACCACATCGGCCGGGTCGACACCCAGGTGGCTGCACAGCCAGGCCAGGCCGGTGCCCTTGTCGATCCCGGTGGGGCCGATCTCCACGCAGTCGGCGCCCATGTGGGTGATGGCGAGGTGCGGCCCGAGCAGCGTCGGCAGCAGTTCCAGCAGGTGGTGGGCCGTGTGGCCGTCGTGGAACGCCATCAACTTCAGCGCCTCGGTGGCACCCTCTGCCGCGGCAAGGGCGTCGGCTGAGTCTGGTGCCATGCGCCCGACCGGCATCCGCTCGAAGAAGCCCTGTTCCTGGGCCCAGCCGGCATCGGTGGCGAGGGCGAAGCCGTACCCCGGGTCGATGGTCCGCAACTGGTGCACCACGCCCACGGCGGTGTCGAGTTCGAAGCGGACGCGGCGCAGTTCGGCGCCGTCGGGCAGGGTGCACACGAGCGACCCGTTGGCGAGCACGCCGTGGCTGACGGCGTCGCCCACGGAGGGCAGCACCGGGTCGAGCATGAAGGGGGGTCGACCGGACGCGATCACGACGTACACGCCCGCAGCGGCAGCCGCCCGCAACGCAGCGATGGAGCGGTCGGACACGGTGCCGTCTGGCAACAACAGGGTGCCGTCGAGGTCGCAAGCGATGAGGCGCACGGCTCCAGTGTCGCAGGACTCCGGAACCTTGCGACGATTCGCGTCGCATCCGACGCGAATCGTCGCAACATCGCGCCGGGGGAGGGTCGCGTCGCGGTGCGGTCAGGTGGCGTCGGGTACCACGGCCCAGCCGCGGGCCAGGCAGGCGCGCAACTGGGTGTCGAGGCCCGGGTCGAGCGGGCGCCCGGTGGCCTCGGCCCGGGCGAGTTCGCTCACCGGCGCGTACACCGTGCGACCGGCGCGCTCGTTGCACAGCAGCACGGGGAGCGACACAGCCGTGAATTCGCCCGGAGCGGTCTCGGTGAACCGCACCGCCGCCAGCAAGCCGTCGGAGGAACGCGGGTCCTCATAGCGTCCGGTACCGGGCCGGCCCATGCCCGACACGAAGTTGCCGACGCTCCAGTACACCAGTGTTCCGTTCACCGTCTCGACGGGCTGCACGACATGGGGTCCGTGGTGCACGATCAGGTCGACGTCGGCCAGTTCGGTGAGTCGCGTCGCGAACGCCCGATCGGCGGGGATGGGTTCGCGCTGCATCTCCTTCGACACGTGCAGGCTGACGATCACCACCTCGGCACCAGCGGCGCGCACTGCCTGCACGGCTGCTGCCACCCGCTCGGGGCTCGACGCACGGTTCAGCGCCCACCCGTCGCTCGGCCACACCGTGTTCGAGTACGTCGAGTACGAGAGGTGGGCCACGCGGATGCCGTTCACCGTGAACACCTCGGGCGCCGATTCGGCGGCACTGCGAGCCGTGCCCGCGTGGCTGATGCCCGCCGCATCGAGTGCCTCGAGCGTGGTGGCGATGCCGTCGCGGCCGAGGTCGTTGCTGTGGTTCGAGGCGGTGCTGCACCGGTCGAAGCCGGTGGCGGCAAGGCTGGCGGCGATCTCGTACGGGGCCAGCAGCAGGTTCCCGCCGTACGGCGACCGGCCGTACACGCCGGCACCCGCGCCGGGCCGCCCGACGGGGATCTCCATGTGGCAGATGGCCAGGTCGGCGGAGCCGACGATGGCTGCTACCGGGGCGAACAGCGGGGCGAAGTCGTAGCGCTGCGGCGGCACGGCCGCTGCCGCACCGGCGTTGTTGACGCCGCCCTCGTTCAGCACGTCGCCGCCGGCCACCACCAGCATCGTGCGCGGCGGTCGGGTGATGCGGAACGCACCGGCCCCGGCACCGGCGGCACCGTCGACTGCCGGTGGGTCGAGGGCGGGAAGGGCCGCCAACGCCAGCACCATCCCCACCGCTGTCATCCGCCGCATCGGCTCCAATGGTAGAAGCATCGACAGGGTGCTCTCGACCGATCGCCCACCCGGTCGTCTCGGCGAAAAAGTTGATACGACCCGTAGCAGGTTTTCTGCGTATGGGGTAGGGTGGCGACCATGGCGATCGATCCGAAGAAGTGGACCATCAAGACGCAGGAGGCCGTCGGGGCTGCGGTCGACCAGGCCCGGGCGCTCAGCAACCCTGAACTCACGCCCGACCACCTCCTGGCAGCTCTCGCCCGGCAGGACGACACGCTCACCCCTGCCGTGCTGCAGAAGTTGGGCCTCGCCCCGCTGATGGTGCGCAACAAGGCCGACGAGGCGGTGGCGAAACTGCCCAAGGCCTACGGCGGCGACGACCCGCGGATGAACCGCGACCTCACGGCCACCTTCGAATCGGCCGAGCAGTACCGCAGGGACCTGAAGGACGACTACCTGTCGGTCGAGCACCTGCTGCTGGCGTTGGGTGACCGCCTCGGCGTGAGCCGCGAGGAACTGCTCAGCGCGCTGAAAGATGTGCGCGGCAGCCATCGCGTCAACAGCCAGAACCCCGAAGAGCAGTTCGCCGCGCTCGACAAGTACGGCCAAGACCTCACCGCCCGTGCCCGCGAGGGCAAGATCGACCCGGTCATCGGCCGCGACGACGAGATCCGTCGTGTCATCCAGGTGCTCAGCCGCCGCACCAAGAACAACCCGGTGCTCATCGGCGAGCCCGGTGTAGGCAAGACCGCCATCGTCGAGGGCCTCGCCCGGCGCATCGCCGACGGCGACGTGCCCGAGGGCCTCAAGCACAAGCGGCTCGTCGCGCTCGACATCGCCAGCATGCTGGCGGGCGCCAAGTACCGCGGCGAGTTCGAAGAGCGGCTGAAGGCCGTGCTGAAGGAGATCACCGACGCCGCCGGCGAGGTGATCACCTTCGTCGACGAACTGCACACCATCGTCGGCGCGGGCGGTGCCGAGGGCGCCATGGACGCGGGCAACATGATCAAGCCGATGCTCGCCCGCGGCGAGTTGCACATGATCGGCGCCACCACACTCGACGAGTACCGCAAGTACGTCGAGAAGGATCCTGCGCTCGAGCGTCGCTTCCAGCAGGTGTACGTGGGTGAGCCCAGCGTGGAAGACACCATCGCCATCCTGCGCGGCCTGAAGGAGCGTTACGAGGTGCACCACGGCGTGCGCATCCAGGACTCGGCGCTCGTCAGCGCCGCCGTGCTCAGCAACCGCTATCTCACCAACCGCTTCCTGCCCGACAAGGCCATCGACCTCGTCGACGAATCTGCCAGCAAACTGCGCATCGAGATCGACTCGCTGCCCACCGAGATCGACATCGTCGAGCGCCGCATCCTGCAGCTCGAGATCGAGCAGGTGGCACTCGAGAAGGAGACCGACGCCCCGTCCATCGAACGACTCGAGGTGCTGCGCGCCGAACTCGAGGGGTTGCGCGCCCAGTCGGCCGAGATGCGTGGCCACTGGGAGAGCGAGAAGGAGGCCATCGGCGCCATCCGTGTGCTGAAAGAAGAGCTCGAGCAGTTGCGCACGATGGTCGAGCGCGAGACCGACCTGAACCTCGCCGCCGAGGTGCGCTACGGCCGTATCCCCGAACTCGAGCGCCGCATCGTCGACGCCACGGCGCACCTCGATGTGCTGCAGCACGGCAATCGCATGCTGAAAGAGGAGGTCGACGCCGAAGACATCGCCGAGGTGGTCAGCAAGTGGACCGGTGTGCCCGTCACCCGGTTGATGGAGGGCGAGATGAGCAAGCTCGTCCACCTCGAAGATCTGCTGCACCAGCGAGTCATCGGCCAGAGCGACGCTGTGCATGCGGTCGCCAACGCCATCCGCCGCTCGCGCGCCGGCCTCAGCGACCCGCACCGCCCCATTGGTTCGTTCATGTTCCTCGGGCCCACGGGTGTGGGCAAGACCGAACTGGCCCGTGCCGTCGCCGAGTTCCTGTTCGACGACGACAAGGCGATGGTCCGCATCGACATGGGCGAGTACATGGAGAAGTACTCGGTCAGTCGCCTCATCGGTGCGCCCCCCGGCTACGTCGGCTACGACGAGGGTGGCCAGCTCACCGAAGCGGTGCGTCGCCGCCCGTACAGCGTCGTGCTGCTCGACGAGATCGAAAAGGCGCACCCCGACGTGTTCAACGTGCTGTTGCAGGTGCTCGACGACGGTCGTCTCACCGACGGCCAGGGCCGCACGGTCGACTTCACCAACGTGGTCATCGTGATGACGTCGAACCTGCCGGGCGATCCGCTGGGGTTCTTCAAGCCCGAGTTCATCAACCGCATCGACGAGATGATCCGCTTCCGTTCGCTCACCGAGGCCGACCTCGCCCAGATCGTCGGCATCCAGCTGGGGCTGCTGCGCAAGCGCATGGCCGACCGGCGTATCGCCCTCGAGGTGAGCGACGCGGCGATGGCGCTGCTGGCCCGCGAGGGCTACGACCCCAGCTTCGGAGCCCGGCCGCTGAAGCGGGTCATCCAGCGCGAGATCAGCGACCCGGTGGCCATGCTGGTGCTGGAGGGCAAGGTGGGCGAGGGCGACACCGTCACCGTCGACGTGACCGCCGACGCTGCCGGCGAGCATCTCAGCGTCAGCGCCTGATCCTGCTCAGACCGGTGGCGGGTCGTCGCTGGCCGGGCCGGTCGGTGGCGGGAAGGCGGCCAGCAATGCGGTGTGCTCGGCCTCGTCGGGCACCGCAGGGGCCGGATCATCGTGGCCCGACTCGATCGGCGTGATCGCGGCGCGCCGGCGGGCGCTCCGTCGCCGGAGCACCACCACCAGCAGGGTCACCAGCAGCGCCATGCCCAGCAGCGCGCCCACAGCCAGGGCGAACCGCTTGGTGCCCACGTCGGATGCATCGTCGACCGTGTCGACTGCGTCCCGGGCAGCGGCGCGCGCCGCGTCGTGGTCGCCGGTCGCGGCCGCCACCTTCGCCTGGTCGACGAGTGCAGGCACGTCGGTGCCCCAGAGGCCGATCGATTCGAAGAACCCGTCGTCGCGTGCGTCGGCATCGACGGCCGCCGTCACGGCGTCGAAGGTCTCGATCTGCTCGCCGAGTGCTGCGTCGACCTCGTCGAACGACTCGTCGACCTCTTCGTACTCGCCCTCGAAGCCGTCGGGGTAGCCGATGCCCAGTGCCTCGGCTTTGTCGGCCATGGTGTCGCGGGCGGCCAGCACATCGGCAGCGTCGTCGATCGCGGCTTCGGCATCGTCGAAACGCCAGTTGCTGAGGTGCTGACGCACCACCACCGGGCCGGCCCATTCGCCGCCATCGGCCAACAGGTCGGCGTACCGGTCGCGGGCCTCGTCGCGGGCTTCGAGCAGCGCCGGCCCGCCGGCGCTGACGACGTACTGCTCGAACAGGTCGCGGGCCTCGGTGGAACCGCCCAACTCCTCGACGAGGTCGAGGAACCGGCGCCAGTCGGTGGTGTCGGCCGACTCCTCGGCAGGCAGATCGCCGCGGTAGGCGATGGTGTCGTCGGCCACCGCGTCGAACACCTCGCGCATCGCCTCCTCGCCCACCTCGTCGGTGATCCGGCTCACGATGTCGAATGCCGCGTTGTATCCGAACGCCTCGCGTTTCTCGTCGTCGCCGCCGTCGAACGAGGGGTCGCGCCAGTTGTTCAGCACGACGAAGCCCGCGTCGGTGGTGTCGATGGGCTCGGGCTCGTTGGGTGTGCCCCCCATCGCCTCCACCGCCTTGTTCGAGTACACCTGCGCCATGCCCTCGTTCAACCAGCGGTCGGCGAACCACTCGTCGTTGAACCAGGCGTGCGACAACTCGTGCAGCACCACCTCCTGGTCGAGGTCTTCGCCCACCTCGATCAGCCGGTCGTCGGCGCTGAACCAGCCGGCGTAGCCGTACAGGTAGGGCGTGTAGGCCTCGATCACCTCCGTCGAGTCGTCGATCGGCCACGGCCGGCCCAGCAGCTCGGCGAGTTCGGCGACGCCGGTCTCGATCTGTGTCGTCACGAATGCCTGCCACTCGTCGTCGCCCGGCCACGACCGCACGTCGAAGGTGCCGTCGGCGGCGACGACGGTGGTCAGGTCGAGTGCGTCGTCGTCGCGCGCCGACACGATGACGTCGAACGAGTCGGGGTCGGCGATGGCGTCGGCCGAGTACACGGTGGCCCCGTCGACTCGCTGTTCGTCGACCGGATCGCCGAGGAGGTCGACGACGAACCCGTCGGGCACCACCACCCGCACGTTCACCTTGCCGCTGTCGCCCGAGCCGAACGCGTCGAAACCGAAGTAGGCGCGATTTGTGCGCGTCGGGTCGTCGGAGCGGGGTGGCAGCCCGACGATGTCGTAGGTGAGCGTGAACCGGGCCGTCTGCTGGAAGAACAGCTGCTCGGCGAACTCGACGTCGTACAGCACGTAGGCGGGCGCGTCGATCGTGGGTACCGCACTGACCGTGAGCGCTCGACCTGCGTCGTCGACCGCTGCCGCGTTCGCCGATGCAGCAGTGGCCGGCAGTCGGTAGCCGGTGTAGTAGCGGGAGTAGATGATGTCGCCCTCGGTGCGGTCGGGGACGACGTTGGTGACGGCCACCTCCACCGCCACGCGCACCACGCCGGCTGCCGGGTCGATGGTGTAGGTGCTGGTGGTGGCGACCTCGAGCTCGGCGTCAGCCTGCACCGTGGTGGTGCCGACCGGGGTGGCGACCAGGCATCCGGTCAGCACGAGCGTGGCGGTCAGAAGTCGCCTCAGCATCCGGACACCGTACCTGCTGCCCGTCGTACAGCCGGATCGCAGCCGCTGCGGGCGCGGGCGTAGTGTCGCCCTCGATGGTGGATCCCGACGGCCCGTGGTCGAGCTTCGAACCGAGTGCCGAGACCGACCCGCTCCGCACCGGCCGCTGGGACGACGCCACCGCCGGTCGGCCACAGCGGGCCTCGATCGCCCCCGACCGTTCGCTGGGCTGGATGCGACGGATGTGGCCGCTGCTGCGGGTTCGTCGGGTGGCCTTCTTCGGTTCGCTCGTGCTGGCCCTGGTGTCGATGGTGGCCGGAGTGCTCATCCCGTGGGTCACGATGGATGCGATCGATCGTGGGTTGCGCCTTCGCGACGTACCGCTGTCGACCTACGTGTGGATCCTGCTCGGTCTCGCCGTGGGGCGCGCGGTGCTCGTCTACGTCTATCGCTTCACCCTCTACCGGGTGGCCTACGACCTCGAGACCGATCTGCGGCTCGGCATGTTCGGCCATCTCACCCGGATGGACTTCGCGTTCTTCGACCGGGTGCAGGCCGGCCAGCTCATCAGCCGCGCCAACTCCGACATCCGCTCGGTGCAGATGTTCCTCACCTTCGCCCCGCTCATCTCGCTGAACCTGCTCAGCTTCGTGGTGGCCGTGGGCCTGATGCTCAACATCCACGTCGGCCTCACCCTCGTTGCGTTGTGCACCCTGCCGTTCACGTACGTCACCGGCTCGCGTCTGCGCAACATCTCGTTCCCGATGTCGTGGATCGTGCAGGGGCGCCAGGCCGAGATCACCACGATCGTCGACGAGAACGTGCAGGGCGTGCGGGTGGTGAAGGGATTCGCCGCCGAGGGGCGCGAACTCAGCAAGTTGGCTCGTGTGGCCCAGCGGCTGCAGTGGGCCAACGTCGCCCTCAACGACGCCCGGGCTCGCTGGGGGCCGCTCACCGAGAACCTGCCCCGGCTCGGCCTGGCCGGCGTGCTGCTGTACGGCGGCATCCTCGCCATCGACGGCGACATCACGGTCGGTGCCATCGTCGCCTTCAACGCCTATGTGGTGCTGGTGCAGGCACCGTTCCGGTTCCTCAGCTTCATCCTCATCCTCGGCCAGCGGGCAGCTGCCTCGGCCGGGCGCATCTTCGAGGTGCTCGACGAGCGGCCCGTCGTGCACGACCGCCCCGGCGCGGTCGACCTGGTCGAGCCTGTCGGCGAGGTGCGCTTCGATGCGGTCACCTTCACCTACCGTGGCGCCGCGCACCCCGTGCTCGACGGGTTCACGTTGCACGTGCGCCCCGGCGAGACCGTGGCCATCGTGGGGCGCACCGGCAGCGGCAAGAGCACCGTGGCGCGGTTGCTCACCCGCTTCTACGACGTGGACTCCGGGGCCGTGTCGATCGACGGGCACGATGTACGCGACCTCACCCTCGCCAGCGTGCGTCATCACGTGGGTGTGGTGCTCGACGACCCGTTCCTGTTCTCGGCCTCGGTGCGCGAGAACATCGCCTACGGCAGGCCCGACGCCACACTCGACGAGGTGGTGGCCGCTGCCCGGGCCGCACAGGCGGCCGAGTTCGTCGACCAGTTGGCCGAGGGCTACGACGCCGTGGTGGGCGAACGCGGCTACGACCTGTCGGGCGGCCAGCGCCAACGCATCTCGATCGCTCGCACCCTGCTCGTGAACCCGGCTGTGCTGGTGCTCGACGACGCCACCTCGGCGATCGACGTGCAGGTCGAACAGCACATCCACGATGCTCTGCACGATCTGCGCGGTACCCGCACGATGATCCTCATCGCCCACCGCCTGTCCACCATCGCGCTGGCCGATCGGGTGGTGCTGCTCGACGAGGGTCGGGTGGTGGCCGAGGGAACCCATCAGCACCTGCTCGCCACCGAGCCTCGGTACGCCGCAGTGCTGGCCCGCACGATGGACGACAGCCCGCTCGAGGCCGATGTGGTGGAGGCCGATGTCCTCGAGGCCGATGTGCTCGAGGAGCGTCGGCCGTGATGTTCGGGCCGGGTGGCGGGGGCTTCGGGCCGGGCGGTACGCAGACCAGCGCGGCCGCCGGTCTGCCGTTCGCCGGCGTGCCCGCCGAACTGCGCGAGCGCGCCGACGCCATCTTGGCCACCGAGCCCGAGCACCCCGACCCGGCGGTGCACTTCGACCCGGTGGGCGCCGACCGTCGCCCGTTCACCCTGCGTCGGTTCCTCGAGGGGCATCGCGTGGCGCTGTTCGGGGCGCTGGTACTCGTCGTGCTCGAGACGCTCGCGCTGCAGGCGGGTGGTCTGCTCACCCAGCAGGGCATCGACCGGGGCATCACGCCCGGCCGGGTCGACGTGGTGGTGATCGTGGCCGTGCTGTACCTGGTGTCGGTCGTGGTGGCCACCGTCACCGGCGCGTGGCGGGTGTCGTGGACGGGTCGCCTCGGCGAGCGACTGCTCTACCAACTGCGCCTACGCGTGTTCGCCCATCTGCAGCGCCAGTCGATCGACTTCTACACCGACGAACGCGCCGGGCGGCTGCTCACCCGCATGACCAGCGACATCGACGCGCTCCAGCAGTTGTTCCAGGACGGCCTCGTGAACATCGTCGTGCAGGGCCTCACGCTGCTGGTGGTGGGGGTCATCCTGTTCGTCCTGCAGCCCACCCTGGCCCTGGTGACCGTGGCCGTGGTGGTGCCCGCGCTCACGCTCATCACGTTGTGGTACCGCAGTGCGTCGGACCGCTCGTACGCGGTCGTGCGCGACCGCATCGCCGATGTGTTGGCCGATCTGTCCGAGACGCTGCAGGGCGTGCGCGTGGTCACCGCGTTCAATCGACGCCGCCAGAACGTGATGGTGCACCGCCGCATCGTCGGCCGCTACCGCGCCGCCAACGTCGTCACCGCCCGGCAGGGTGCCGCCTACGGCCCGGCGGCCGATCTGCTCGGCGCGCTCGGGCAGGTGGTGGTGCTGTTCATCGGCGGCCGGATGGTGCTGCGTGGCGAGTTGTCGATCGGCACGCTCGCCGCATTCATCCTCTACCTCACCTCGTTCTTCGCACCCATCCAGCAGCTGGTGCAGCTGTACACGACGTATCAGTCGGGCCAGGCGGCGGTGGTGAAGATCCGCGACCTGCTGGCCACCGAACCCTCGGTGCAGCAGCGACCCGACGCCTACGACCTGCCCACCGTGGAGGGCCGTGTCGAGCTGCGCGACGTCGGGTTCGAGTACCTACCCGGGGTGCCGGTGCTGCGCCACATCGATCTCGTCATCGAACCGGGTGAGACGTTCGCCTTCGTCGGTGCTACCGGCAGCGGCAAGTCGACGATGGCCAAGCTCGTCACCCGCTTCCACGACCCCACCGTCGGCACGGTGCTCATCGACGGGCACGATCTGCGCGAGGTGACGTGGGCGTCGCTGCGGCGCCAACTCGGGGTGGTGCCGCAGGAGCCGTTCCTGTTCGCCGCCTCGCTGCGCGACAACGTCGCCTTCGGTCGGCCCGACGCCACGGCCGACGAGGTGCTCGAGGCGTGCCGGGCGGTGGGTCTGGGTGATGTGCTCGATCGGCTGCCCGACGGCATCGACACGTTCGTGCACGAGCGAGGTGTGTCGTTGTCGAGCGGCGAGCGGCAACTGCTGGCCCTGGCCCGTGCGTTCCTGGCCCGCCCGCGGGTGCTGGTGCTCGACGAGGCCACGTCCAGCCTCGACCTCGAGAGCGAGACCGTGGTGGAGCGCGCCCTCGATGCCGTACTGCAGGGACGCACCGCCATCGTCATCGCTCACCGCCTGGCCACCGCCATGCGTGCCCACCGCATCGCCGTGGTCGACGCCGGGCGCATCGTCGAACTCGGGTCACCCGCCGAACTGCGTGCCCTCGGCGGACGCTGGGCGGCGATGGAGGCCACCTGGCTGCGCCACTCCGGCGGCGATCACGACCCTTCGGTGGCGCTGTAGCGACTGCTCACCGGTGCCGCCGAGGCGCCGTGCAGCACCACGCTGCCCACCACCGTCGCGGTGATGGCCGCCACCACTCGCACGGTGTCGGCCGGTGCGAGCGCGTCGACCGCCAGGAGGGCGAACACCACCGATGCCAGACCACGTGGGCCGAACCAGCCCATCACCACGACCGTGAAACGATCGAAGCCGACGCCCAGCAGCGACAGTGCGACCGGCAGCATCCGCACGACGGTGAGGGCCAGCGCTGCGAACACGATCTCGCGCCACCCGGCGTACTGCAGCACCGGCAGCATCACCGCGCCGAAGATGAACCACACCAGCATCGACATCAGCCCACCCACTTGGTGCGTGAAGTGGAGCCCCGCATCGGGCGCCGATCGGGTGATGGCCCCATAGGCGAGGCCGGCGACGAATGCGGCGATGAACCCGTTCCCACCGAGTTCGTCCATGGCGGCGAACGCACCCACCGCCAGAGCGGCGACCGCCAACGCATGTGCCGACGAGGTGCCCCAGCCGGCGGCCCGCGCCCGAACCAGTGCAGCACCGCCGACGAGCCCGATCAGCGCGCCGCCGACGGCGCCGATGAGCAGTTCGAGCAAGGCGCCGCCCTCCGAGCCGGTCTCGAGCGCGGTGCCCGCCACTGCGGCGACAAGTGCCAGTTTCACGAACGGTGTGGCGATGCCGTCGTTCAGGCCGCTCTCGACGTTCAGGATGCGGCGGACCCGCTCGGGCACCCGCTCGTCCTCGACGATCGCTGCGCCGAGTGCAGCGTCGGTGGGAGCGACGGCGATACCCACCACCGCGCACACCCACCACGACAGGTCGGGCAGTACCCACTTCGCCACCAGGGTGCCCAGCACCATCGTGAGCGGCAGCCCGATGAGCAGCAACCGTGCGGGCGGACCGGCGTCGCGACCCAGGTCGCGCACACGCACCTGGGCGGCGTCGCCGAACAGCACGAGGGCGAGAGCCAGTTCGGTCACGTCGCGAACGCCGGTACTGTCGATCCGCACCTCGGCCACACCGGTCGGGCCGTTGGTGAGCACCCAGCCGGCCAGCACGAAGAACATCGGTGCCGTGACGTTCCACCGCTGCAGCCGGCCCGACGCCATGCCCCAGACGACGATCGACCCGGCCGCAGCGGCTGTGACGGCGAGGTTCAGTCCCTGTTCCATCAGCGGTCGAGTGCCCCTTCCCCGGCGGTCGGTGGTGCATCCTCGCGGTCGCCCCGGCTGATGTCCATCATCCCATCGGGATGAGCCGTGAGCCCCTGTCGGCATGTGGCCGGGCTCGGTACGGTGCGTCCATGGATCTCGTCGACGCCCTCGCCTTCATCACCCCGCGCCGCAACGGCGTGCTCGCCACCGCCAAGCGCGACGGCCGCCCGCAGTTGTCGAACATCACCTATCACCTCGGTGGCGACGGACTGATCCGCATCTCCATCACGGCCGCGCGCGCCAAGTACGCCAACCTCGTGCGCACGCCGCAGGCATCGCTGCACGTATCGGCCGACGACTTCTGGGCCTATGTGGTGGTGGAGGCCGATGTGGCGCTGGCACCGGTGGCGGCCGATCCACACGACGACACGGTGGAGGAACTCGTCGAGTACTACCGCACGCTGGCCGGCGAGCACCCGAACTGGGACGAGTACCGGCTCTCGATGGTGAACGATCGGCGCACCATCGTGCGGCTCACGCCCACCCACGTGTACGGGATGCTGCCGCGACCCAGTTGATGGCGTTCGCCAGCAGCCGCTGGTAGTGCGGGTCGGCGTAGGTGCTCGGGCCGTCGCCGGGCTGCAGGTACACGGTGGGCGAGTTGCCCACCTGCCGCGCCCAGCCGAGCAGGTCGGCGTGGGGGAGCGCGTCGCCGCTGGGGTGCGTCCACCCGCTGCGGTCGTCGCGGTGGCCGCGCACGGCACGGTCGGCGGAGAAGAACTGCTCGGGTGTCAGCGGGTGCGTGGTGCGCAGCAGCGGCACCGTGCCCGGCGTGGTCGTGTCGATCAGCACCGGGGCGAGGTACAGCTCGTCGCGCAGCGTGAACGACGACGGCAGGCCGGCGCACACCGGATGGTCGGCCGCCACCACCTCGACGGTGTGCTCGACGTCGAGCAGGTAGCCCGAGTCGGGGTAGTCGATGTCGTGCAGCCGCCCCGGCGCATAGTGGAAGCGACCGCCCACGATGTCGGCCCACCGCGGCCAGGCGGGCCAGGCGGCAATCGTGTGGTGCAGGAACACCATGCCCACACCGCGGTCGAGGAGTTGCTCGATGCCGGCGGTGAACGACGGGTCGGGGGCGACCAGATCCACCGGTGGGTCGGCGCGGGTGAAGCGCAGGCCGGGCATGTCGTAGAACACGATCGCGTCGATGTCGCCGAGGCGGTCGGGGTGGAGTCGCTGCTGCGCCTCGGGGTGCTCGACGTGCTCGAACCGGATCGACGGTGATGCGTCGGCCAGCGCGTCGAACATCGCCAGGAACGGTTCGCGTTCGAACGGGTGCCCCTTGGTGACGACCAGCGCCCGCACCGCTGCGGTCATACGGTCGGCTTGGTGGGCCGGGCCACCTTCCACGCCAGCCAGAACAGCGGCAACTGCAACGGCAGGCGCAGCCAGGCAGCGAGGGCCGAGTCGAACGGCGGTTCCATGTCCTTCATGCCGCCGTTCAGCGCGGCCTGGATGTTGGCCGGGTACACGCCGATGAAGGTGGCCAGCGCCACCCAGCCACCGAGGCGGCGGGTGCGGGGCACGGCCACCAGCACGGCGGCAGCGATCTCGACCACGCCGCTGAGGTAGGTGGTGAGCCGCTTCGAGCCGGGCATCCAGTCGGGCACCAGCGGATCGAAGAACCCCGGGTTGGCGAAGTGCGCCACCCCGGCGCCGCCGAGGATGAACACCAGCAGCGCGGCGGGAACGGAGATGCGGGGTCGCGTCGACATGGCTGAACCTTATGTGTCGTGCGGCGCAGATGCCGTGCCGTCAGGCGGGGAAGCGGCGGCGGATGGCTGCCGCGTGCGCGGGGAAGCCCTCGTGGTCGGCCAGGGCCGTGATGCTCGGGCCCATACGGCGCAGGGCCTGCTCGTCGGCTCGGGCGACGGCGGTGCGCTTCAAGAAGGCGTCGGCGGTGATGCCCGACGACACGTGGGCGAAACCGCTGGTGGGCAGCGAGGCGGGGCAGCCGATCACGAAGTTGGCGGCGCTGAACGGGGTGTGCTGGCCGATGAGGATCTCGCCCGCCTCGGTGAGCTGCGCCAGGGTCGCCTCCACTGCGGCGTCGGCGACGGCCAACTGCAGGTGCTCGGGCGCATACCGGTTCGACACCGCCGCCGCTTCGGTGAGGTCGTCGACGAAGACGCACCCGCCGTTCACCCCGAGCGAGGCCCGTGCCGCCTCGGCGCGCTGGGCTGGCAGGTCAGCCAGTTGGCGGGCGAGTTCGGCATCGACCGCGTCGGCCAGCGCCGGCGAGGTGGTGACCAGGACGACGGCCGAGTCGGTGCCGTGTTCGGCCTCGATGAGCAGGTCGGCGGCCAGGCGCATCGGGTCGGCTGTGTGGTCGGCGATGACGAGGCTCTCGGTGGGGCCGAGCAGCATCATCGTCGCCACCCCGTGCCGTTGCATCTCGACCTGGGCGCAGGTGACGGCGGGTGAACCGGGGCCCACCACCTTGCGCACCCGCGGGATGCGTTCGGTGCCGAAGCCGAGGGCGGCCACGCCGGCCGGGCCGTTCACGCGGAACACGCTGCGGATGCCCAGTTTGCGACACACCACCAGCACCGCCGGGTCGACCTCGCCCGAACCGCCGGGCACGGGCGGCACCACCAGCGCGATGTCGGGCACACCGGCCACCACGGCGGGCACGCCGAGCTGGTAGGCCACGCTGGGGTACGACGCCTTGCCGCTGGGCACGAACAGGCCCGCCGAGGCGATGGGAGTGACCTTCTCGCCCACCACCAGGCCGGCCTCGCTCTCGAACGACCAGTGCGGGGAGCGGTCGACGACCCGTTCGTTGAACGAGCGCAGGTGGGCGATGGCGTCGTCGATGGCGGCGTCGACCTCGGGCGACACACGGGCGGCGGCGAACTCGTCGTCGCTCACCTGCAACTGGTCGGGCCTGAGGGTGATGCGGTCGAACCGGTGCAGCGCCCGGCACACGGCCTCGTCGCCGTCGGTGCGCACCTCGTCGATGATGCGGCCGATCGACTCGCGCAGCGCCGGGTCGAAGATGTCGTCGAGGCCGCGGTGGCACAACGCCGCCCGTTCGGCCTCGGGCATGGCCGCCCACGTCATCCGCCGCAGCACGGCCGGTTCGTTCGTCGTCACGTCGGGCACGGTATCGGCAGGTTGCAGGGGCGCACCAGCCACTAGGCTTTCCCCACGTTCCGTTGCCACCGCGGATCACCTGCAGCGTGAGGAGCGTGCCATGCCTGTCACCGTCGTCGTCGGAGCCCAGTGGGGCGATGAAGGCAAGGCCAAGATCATCGACCTGCTCGCGGGCGAGCACACCCACGTGGTGCGCTACCAGGGTGGTCACAACGCCGGCCACACGGTGGTGGTGGGCGCCGAGCGGTACGCGCTGCAACTGGTGCCGAGCGGCATCCTGTACCCGCACATCGAGCCGGTCATCGCCAACGGTGTGGTGGTCGACCTGCCCACGCTGTTCCGCGAGATCGACACGCTCGAGGGCCGCGGCATCTCGTGCGCCCGGTTGAAGGTCAGCACGCAGGCGCACCTCATCTTCCCGTGGCACCAGGCCCTCGACGCGCTGTACGAGGCCGGCCGTGGCGACGCCAAGATCGGCACCACCCTGAAGGGCATCGGTCCCGCCTACGCCGACAAGGCGCGGCGCATCGGCATCCGCGCCGGTGAGGTGCTCGATGCCGCATCGTTCGCTGCGGCAGTCCGTGTGCAGGCGGGCGAGCACAACGCCGAGATCGTCGCGCTCGGCGGCGACGCGCTCGACGTGGAGGCGCTGGTGGCGCAGTTCGGGCAGCTCGGCGAGCGGCTCGTGCCCTACGTGTGCGACACGGTCGAACTACTGCACGACGCGCTCGACCGCGACGACGCCGTGCTGCTCGAGGGCGCGCAGGCGACCTTCCTCGACCTCGACCACGGCACCTACCCGTTCGTCACCTCCAGCAACCCCACGGCCGGCGGCGCCTGCGTGGGCACGGGCATCGGTCCGCGCTACCTCAGTCGCATCGTGGGCATCACCAAGGCGTACGCCACGCGCGTGGGCAGCGGCCCGTTCGCCACCGAGCTCACCGACGAACTCGGCGACAAGCTGGTCGAGATCGGCCGCGAGTTCGGCACCGTCACCGGTCGGCGCCGTCGCTGCGGCTGGCTCGACGTGGTGATGCTGCGCAAGGCGGTGCGCATCAACAGTCTCACCGAACTGGCGCTCACCAAGCTCGACGTGCTCGACACGTTCGACGAGGTGAAGGTGTGCACGGCGTACGACGCCGATGGCGCGCCCGTGTATGCCACCCTGCCGGGCTGGCGCACCGACATCAGCGCGGTCACCGACGTCGATGCCCTGCCGGCCGAGGCGCGTGCGTTCGTCGCCCTCGTGGAACGCGAGGTGGGCATCCCCATCCGCATCGTCGGCACCGGCGCCGAGCGCGACAGCTATGTGATCTGGTCATGATCCCCCGGTACTCGCTCCCCGAGATGGCGGCGGTTTTCGCCGACACCGCCCGCTTCGGTCGGTGGCTCGAGATCGAGTTGCTGGCCACCGACGCCCACGCTGCGTTGGGTGTGGTGCCCGCTGCCGACGCGCAGGCGTGTCGTCACCGGGCGCCGGTGGTCGACGAGGCGTTCGTCGCCGCCGTGTCCGCACGCGAGGCCGTCACCGACCACGATGTGGCTGCGTTCGTCGACGTGGTGCAGGCGGCCATCGGTGCGCCCGCCGGTACGTGGATCCACTACGGCCTCACCTCCAGCGACGTGGTCGACACCGCGTGGTGTTGGATGCTGCGCGATGCCGCCGATCTGCTCATCGAGGCCTCAACCGATCTGTTGCGAACCCTCGTCGATCTCGCCCGGGCGCACCGCCACACGGTCACGATCGGCCGCACCCACGGGGTGCACGCCGAGCCCACCACGTTCGGGGCGAAGGTTGCGCTGTGGGCGCTGCAGGTCGACCGCGACCGGTCACGGCTGCAGGCGGCCCGCCGAGCGGTGAGCGTGTGCAAGCTCAGCGGTGCCGTGGGCACCTACTCGAACATCGATCCGTCGATCGAGCGGTTCGTGGGCGAGCGACTGGGGCTCACTCCGGTGCCGGCCACACAGGTGATCGCCCGCGACCGTCACGCCGAGTACCTGTGGGCCTGCGCTGCGGTGGGGTCGACGATGGAACTCATCGCGGTCGAACTGCGGCACCTGCAGCGCACCGAGGTGCGCGAGGTGATGGAGGGCTTCAAGGCCGGCCAGAAGGGTTCGTCGGCCATGCCGCACAAGCGCAACCCCATCTCGGCCGAGACCATCTCCGGGCTGTCGCGGGTGCTGCGCGGCAACCTGCAGGCCGGGTTGCAGGACGTGGCGCTGTGGCACGAGCGCGACATCTCGCACAGTTCGGTCGAACGAGTGGTGCTGCCCGACTCGTCGCTGCTCGCCCACTACGTGCTGCGCCGCGGGCAACGACTGCTGGCCGGCCTCGAGATCCGGACCGAGCAGATGCGCGCCAATCTCGACTCCAGCCACGGTCTGGTGTTCAGTCAAGGGGTGCTGCTGGCACTGGTGCAGGCGGGTATGGAGCGTGATCAGGCGTACCGCATCGTGCAGAGCAATGCCCTGCGGGCATGGGATGAGGGCCGCGACTTCCGCTCCCTGCTCGAGGGTGATCCGGCCGTTGCCGCACTCGGTGGCGACACCCTCGATGCAGCGTTCTCGCTCGAGCGTTCGTTGCGCAACGCGCAACAGGCCGTCGATGCGCTCGACGACCTGTTGCTCTGATCTTTTGCTTCTGCGTCGACCTCGGCCGACGCTGTGCTGGTGAACTGTGGCCGGCTCAGTCGGCGCGGCTGATGCCGGCGGCCTTCAGCACGGACGCCTCGACGCCGACGTCGCGCCAGGTGGAGTAGGAGATGCCCTGACGTGCGCTGTAGCTCTTGGCGACCTTCACGAACTCACCCTCGAGCACCGACATGTCGACACCGGCACCCATTGAGTTCAACTCGGTGGTGAGATTGCGTCGCTCCTGCAGCAGGCGCAACTCATCGACGGCATTGGCCTCGAGCAGTTCCTCTTCGATGCGATCGAGTCGGGCCTGGATGGTGTCGGCTGTGCGCTTGCGTCCACGCTTGGGCTTGTTGGTGCGCAGTGCCTCGAGATAGTCGCGTACCACGCGACCTTCGATGCGCCCGACCGCCATGGCTGCCTTGTGCTCTTTCGACAGTGGATTCTTGGGACCCTTTTTTGCCATAGCGCTGATGTTAGGCACGACATGTACTCGTGGGCAACGCATGGTCATCCATTGTCTGCAAAACATCGCACCTGTCTCACCCGTTTCGAGGCGCCGGGCGCGCCCCGGTAGGGTCGACCACATGGACCTCGGCTCGCTGTTCGACCTTGCCGCGCACGGGGCCGACACCTTCGTGGGTGAGGGCCCGCAGTATCCGTGGGGTGGTCTCTACGGCGGGCAGATCGTGGCGCAGGCGCTGCGTGCCGCGTCGGCCACGGTCGACGACACCCTGTCGCCGCACTCGCTGCGGGCCTACTTCATCCGCCGTGGCGACAACACCGAGCCCGTGCGGTACGAGGTCGATCGCATCCGCAACGGCCGTTCCTTCGCCACCCGCCGGGTGGTGGCCCGCCAGGCCGTGGGGGCGATCTTGAACCTCGAGGCGTCGTTCCAGGTGGCGGAGGAGTCGGTCGATCTCACCACCGTGCACATGCCGACCGACATCCCCGGCCCCGACGACCTCACCGACGATTCGTGGAGCGCCACGTTCGACCGTCGCACCGTCCCGCCGCGGTTGCTCCCGCAGGGCGACCGCACCGGACTCGGCCGCATAGCGGTGTGGATGCGGGTGAACCGACCGCTCGGCGACGACGACCTGCTGCACCGCTGCTGGCTCGCCTACCTGTCCGACGACATGCCCACCGAGACCGTGCGCCGCGCCATCGCCCTGTCGAACCTGCCCGGCTGGCCGTCGGCCACGGCAACCGACGAAGCGGCATGGGACGGCATCGCCTACGGGGCCAGCCTCGACCACACCGTGTGGTTCCACCGTCCGCTGCGGGCCGACGCGTGGCACCTCTACGACTTCAGCTGCCACGGCTATCTCGGCGGTCGTGGCCTGTCGGTCGGGCACGTGTTCTCCGCCGACGGGGTGCATGCGGCCACGGTGGCCCAAGAGGTGCTGCTGCGCCGTGCCCGACCCACGGCCTGACCCGGCTACCGTCGCCGACATGGACCTGCCCCCGCTCGATCCGGCCCGCGCCGCACTGCGCGACCACGTGCTCGCCCACAGCCTCAAGCGCGGCGACTTCACCTTGAAGTCGGGCGCGAAGAGCACCTGGTTCCTCGACACCAAGCAGACCGCCTGCCGTCCCGACGGCATGCTGCTGATGGCCGACGTGGCGCTGTCGCTCATCCCCGACGACGCCGAGGCCATCGGTGGGCTCACCATCGGCGCCGATCCGGTGGCGTACGCGGTGGCCGCCATCGCCGCCACCCGCGGTCGTTCGCTGCGCAGCTTCACCGTGCGCAAGGAGGCCAAGGACCACGGTGTCACCGGGCGTCTCGCCGGGGCGCTGCAGCCCGGCGACCGGGTGGTCATCACCGAAGACACCGTCACCCGTGGCACGTCCATCATGGAAGCCGTCGAGGTGGTGCGCGCGTTCGGCGCCCATCCGGTGCTCATCACCGTCATCGTTGACCGCGGTGGCACCTGCGGCGCGATGGCCGAGGCGGCAGGCATCCCGTTCCGACCGATGCTCACCGCACCCGATCTCGGTTTCGGTTACGGCACCTGATCGAGCAGCGCGTCGCTCACCCAGCACTCGGTGAGGTGCAGGGTGCTGCGGATGCGCACCACCCGCTTGGGTTCGTCGAGCCCGCGGCCGCACATGCTGAGCGCCGCCTTGATGCAGTCGTCGTCGGTGGGCAGCACCATCGGCATCCGGCTGCGGCGCACACCGGCGGCGCCGGCCGTGAAGCAGTTGATGTAGGTCTTGTTCCAGTCGATGCCGCGGGCCACCGACACCGGGATGAAGTCGGCGAACCCGATCCCAAGCACGTTGCCACCCGAGATGGGCGTGATGCCGAGCAGCACGATGTTGGCCACCTTCGGCCGGTCGCCGTCGGCCAGGCCGTTCACCCAGAACCGTCCGGTCACGTTCGGGTCCATGGTGGTGCCGCTGATGTCCTTGCCGCCGCGCTCGATGATGAGCACGTCGATCTCGTCGAACGGCAGCGCCGGCACGAGGGCGCGAGCATTGTCGGTGAGTTCGCGTTCGGCATCGCCGCCCACCTCGCCGGCGGTGAGGGCTCGCACGGTCACCACGTCGCCGCTGGTCGATTCGAGCGACGACACGCCGCCGAGCAATCGCCCGGTCGCGCGCAGTGCCTCGATGCCGGAGAGCAGACGGTCGCGCATCTCGGTGGGTCCGCAGGCGTGGATCTGGGCCGCGCCCGGCTGCTTGCCGAAGCCGACCACGGCCATCTTCGTGCAGCCGCTCTCGATGGGCCCCTTGAAGCAGGTGTGCGGCTTGATGCGGTTCACCGGCAGGATGCGGTCGGCACCCGCCGCGTGCCGGTCGAGGTAGATGGGCATACCGGCCGGCGTGCGGGCCACCTCGACGGTGTCCATCGTGGCGCGGATCTCGGCGCCGAGCGCCTCCTCGGTCATGCCCAACGACTCGAGCATCGCCCGCTGCCCCTCGGCGGTGGCGCCACCGTGGCTGCCCATCGCCGGCACCACGAACGGCTCGGCGCCCAGTGAGCGCAGGCCGTCGATCGTGCCGCGCAGCAGCGCCACGCGGTCGGTGAGGCCACGGCTGCCGGCACCGACGGCCACGGTCATCCCCGGCGACACCGCACCGGCGAGCACGGTCGCCACCTGCTCGCGTGCCGCTGCTGCCACATCGGCGAGCGCGGCGGGCTGGGGCACGGGCAGCGTCACCCGGTGCAGGTCGGGCACGCGCAGGTCGGGATGGAACGGGAGGTGCACACCCTCCAACAGCTGCTGACACGGGTCGTGATCGGGGGCGAGTTCACCAGCCATCACACCCACCGTACCCCCGCGCCCTCCCACCCGGTCGCGATGAGCAACCTGCGCAGTAGGTGCGCAACCTGCTCATCACCGGGCGGGTGACGCCGACCGCGATGAGCAGCCTGCGCCGCAGGTGCGCACCTTGCTCATCGCGGTGGGGGAACTGGGCGTCAGTGGCCGGTGGCGGCGAGGTCGGCGCCGAGGTGGCCGTCGACGATGGTGACCGTGCGGTCGGCGTAGTGCGTCATGCGGGTGTCGTGGGTGACGATGACCGCCGCAGTGCCGCGGCTGCGCATCTCGTGCTGGATGAGGTCCATCACCTGCGCGCCGATGGTGGTGTCGAGCGCCGAGGTGGGCTCGTCGAACAGCACCAGCGCCGGGCTGTTGAACAGTGCCCGGCCGATGGCCACGCGCTGTCGCTCACCGCCGCTCAACTGGCCCGGCAGGTTGCCGGTGCGGTGCGCCAGGCCCAGTTCGCCCAGGAGTTCGGCGGCGCGAGTGCGTGCGGCCTTGCGGCTCATGGTGGCCTTGCCGCCGGCCATCTCGTTCACGACCAGCAGGTTCTCCTCGGCTGTCAGGAACGGCACCAGGTTCACGCTCTGGAACACGAACCCCACCTTCGTGCGGCGGAACTCGGTGAGCTCCTTGGGTGAGTGGTTGCTGATGTCGACACCGCCCACCACCACCGTGCCCGAGGTGGGCGCCAGCAGACCACCGGCAATGGACAGCAGCGTGGTCTTGCCCGACCCCGAAGGGCCCAGCAACGCGACGATCTCGCCCTGCGCCACGGTGAGGTCGGCGTGGTCGACGGCGACGATCTCGGCGTCGCCGCTGGTGTACACCTTGCGCACGGCGTGCATCTCGAGGGCGGCACCGGTGGATGCGGACACAGCAGTGGTGGGTTCAGTCATGAGGCACTCCCGATGGCCGAGGCCGGGTCGATGCGGGTGACGCGGCGCAGCGAGATGGCGCTGCCGAGGACGGCGGCCACGACGAGCGCGACGAAGGTGAACAGGAAGCGGCCGACCGTGAGCTGCAGCGGCACGTTGGCGGGAAGGGCTGCGCCGCCCGCCAGCGCCAGCACGGACCCGATGACGAACGCGATGACCGCCACCACCACCGCCTGCACCACCACACCTGCGAACAGGCGGCGGGTGGAGGCGCCGATGGCCTTCAGCACGCCGTACAACGCGGTGCGCTCGAGGGTGAGCAGCGAGAAGAACAGGCCCACCACCGCCAGCACCACCAGCAGGGTGGAGTAGATGATGGCGTTGAACGTGCTCTCCTGCTCGGTCACCCCGGGCAGTGCGTAGACCGCTTCGTCCCTGGTGAGGGTGGAGGTGGCCCCACCGGTGGCGGCGTCGATGGCGGCAGCCAGGTCGCCGCTGCCGCGCACGGCGAGTACCTGCACCACATCGTCGGTGACGAACGAGTCGGGTCGGTTGGCGTTCTGCGTCGAGCGCCACGTGGGCAGGTCGACCCACAGACCGCTCTGCTGCAAGAAGTTGGTGTCGGTGACGAACCCGGCCACCTCGATGGGGCTGCGGGCCGGGCCCACCAGCAACGTGTCGCCCGTGCGCACGCCCAGGTCGCGCAGGCTGTCATCGGCCCAGGCCGAGCCGGGCGCCGCAGGCTCGGGCACCCCCGCGGCGGGCTGTTCGTAGCCGATGACGGCGACGTTCACGGTGTCGCCGCCGTCGGCACGGTCGGCCCCCAGCAGCAGCACGCCCACACCGCCCACGGTGTCGACCCCGTCGACCGCCTCGACGGTGGCGCGCACGGTGTCGTCGATGCGGCTGCGCAGAAACGAGTCGCGGGCGTTCGACGAGTACACGATCACGTCGGCGGGCTGGGCCCGAATGGCGCCGGTGGAGCCCAGGAACAGGCCGTCGAGCAGACCACCGAGCAGCAACAGCAGCACCGTGAGGAACGTGAGCACGATCGTGGCAACGGTGAACCGGCTCGGTCGCCGGCGCAGTTCGCGCAGTGCCAGGCCCATCAGACCTGCACCCCTGCACCGGTGGTGGCGGCGATCGGGTCGATGCGCAGCACGCGCCGCACCGCGGCCACCGAGGTGAGCAGCGCGAGTGCCAGCACCACGCCCACCGTGGTGAGCACCGGCCCGGCCTGCACGGTGACGCCGAGCGAGTTGGTGGCCCCCGAAGTGAGCCAGAACAGCAGGGTGGCGATGACACCGCCGGCCAGCACGACGGCAACCACCTGCATGAGCAGTGCGCGTACGAGCGGGCCTGCGGGCGAACCGATGGCGCGCAGCAGGGTGAGGGCACCCGCTTTCTGGAACGTGACGATGAGGAAGAACAGGCCGGTCACCAGCGGCACGACGAGATAGAAGAGCAGCAGGATGACCGAGAAGCTCGACCGCACGGCCGATACGCCCGGCGACTCGTCGACCGCAGCCTGACGGGTGAGTGCTTCGGTGTCCGGTACCGCCGCGGTGATGGCGTCGGCCACGTCGCCCGCCGATGCGCCGTCGGCCACCCGTACCGCCACCACCGATGCCAGCACCGTGGGCGCATCGGGGTTCACCGTTTGCTTCGCAGCGACGAACGAGTCGAAGTCGGTGAACAGCGTGGGCGCCACCGAGTAGTTGATCTCGCGTGCCAGGCCCACCACGGTGAACGACACCGGTTCGACGCCGGGTGCCGGCACCACCTCGACCACGTCGCCGAGGTCGAAGCCGTCGGCGGCGTTGCGACTGCTGGCCACCGCCTCGAACGGTGCGCTCGGCAATCGCCCGGACGTCACCGTGGTGGGCTCGCCGGGCCCGTCGAGCACATAGCCGAACACCGCGGCATCCTGCTCGTCGCCACCGGCTCGCACGGTGAAGGTGTCCTGGCCGAGCGGTGCCGCCGTAGCCACACCTTCCACGCTGGCGACGGCGTCGAGTTGTTCGGGGAAGATGATCGAGCCCTCGAGGTTCTTGCGGGCCTGATCGTTGAACACCAGCACATCGGCCGACTGGTGCTTCACCGCACCGATGAACTGCTCGACCAGTCCGCCCAGCAGGGCCTGCTGGAACAAGATGAGGTAGACGAGCAGACCCACGGCGCCCGCCAAGAGGCCGAACCGCGTCTTAGCGCGGCGCATCTCTGAGAGGGCGAGGAACACGGCGTCAGCGTCACACGCCGGGTGTGCCGGGTGCCAGTCGGGCCCCGTACGCCTCGACGATGGGGGCCAGTTCCCGCGGTGCGGCGCCGTGCAGGATCACGCCGTCGGCGCCGAGTTCCATCTGCCGGGACACCGCTGCTGCGCACTGCTCGGGGGTGCCGTAGCCGGCCGGGGCGAGCCATTCCTCGGGGATCAGCGTGGCCACGTGTTCGAGTTGTTCGCTGGTGGCCTTGCCGTCGAGCGCACCGCGGAACGACGACACGAACGGGTCGGCGCGGAAGGCGGCCAGTACGGCGGGGTCCCAGTTGTTGGTGCGCACCATCAGATCGCCGTAGGCCTGCAGGTACGTGGCCAGGCGCCCGACGGTCTTCTTCAGGCGCACATCGTGGGGCAGCCAGTCGCCGATGGTGGCGAAGCAGCTCCACACCTTCACCGCATCGGGGTCGCGGCCGGCCCGCTCGGCCGCCTGCTTCACGGTGGCGACGCAGCGCTGCAGAGTCTCGTCGGTGAAGAAGGTGTGCAGCAGCACCTCGTCGAAGCACCGACCCGCCAACTCCAGGCTGTGCGGGCCAAAGGCACTGAGCAGCAGCGGGATGTCTTCGCGGAACTCGGGGTCGAGGGCCAGCACCGGCCATTTCCCTGCGGGGCCGTCGTGGCCCATCACCACCTCACCGTGCCACAACCGGCGCATCAACCCGGCGAAGTCCTCCATCTGCGCGGTGGTGATGCGCGGTAGGCCGAAGGCGTCGAACATGCGGTCCATGCCGCGGCCGAGGCCCAGCACGAAACGACCGCCGGTGAGGCGGTGCATCGTGGTGGCATAGCTCGCTGTGACGACCGGATGGCGGGTGTTGTGATTGGTCACGCCGGTGGCGATGCGCATGTCGGTGGTGACGGCGCCGGCCACACCGCTGATGGTGGCGATCTCCTTGATGTTGAACCGTTCGCTCAAGAACACGGTGCCGAGGCCGAGGGCCTCGCCGTCGCGGCATTCGTCGATGAGGTCGGCGGGCGACTTCGGGGCCCCGGCCAAGCCGTAGAACCCGAGTTCCGGAAACCTGGTGCCCATGTGGTCCTCCTGTGTGTCGAGCGGCCGGCCCCGACCCTAGGTCGACCCGGGCGTCGGGTGGGGTGTCAGGTGGGGCGTCGGCTGGTGTTTTGGGGCGGGTGACGACGGCCGGGCATGCTGGGGGCGTGCGTGATGTGCGGGGCGCGGTCGTGGTGGTGGTGGGCGCGTCCGGAGGTCTCGGGTCGGCCATTGCCGCCGAGTTGAGCGCCCGTGGTGCGCTGGTGATCGGTGCCGGGCGCAGCGGGCCCGACCTCCACCTCGACATCCGCGACAGCCATGCGGGCGACGCCGTGGTGCGCGTCGCACTCGGCACCCATGGCCGCCTCGACGGGGTGGTGGTGGCATCGGGTGTGGTGGCGTTCGGCGACCTGGCCGCCACCGAGCCGGTGGTGGTGGAGGAGTTGTTCCTCGTGAACGCCCTCGGGCCACTGTGGCTCGCGCAGCGGGTGCTGGCCCCCTTGGCAGAGTCGAAGGGGTTCTTCGCCGCCATCACCGGGGTGGTCGCTGAACAGCCGTTCCCGGGCCTGGTGGCGTACGGGGCGTCGAAGGCCGCCCTGTCGAACGGTCTGGCCGGCCTGCGCCGCGAGGTGCGCCGCCAAGGCGTTCAGGTGCTCGACGCCCGCCCACCACACACCGAGACCGGCTTGGCCACGCGGCCGTTGGCGGGTACGGCGCCACGGATGCCGCAGGGCCTCGACCCGCATCACGTGGCGCGGCGGGTGGTCGACGCCATCGAGGCGGGCGACGACGAACTGTCGGCGGCCTCGTTCGCCTGAAATTGGGCGGACGGTGGCCGGTCCGGTCGATACCGTCGGACAGATGAGTGACATCACACTGCGCCCGATGGACGACGCCGACTTCGACGTGGTCGTCGCGTTGCACCAGCGTGCCGATGCGTACGACGCCCGACCGGTGGTGACCACGCTCGAGGAGATGCGTGAGGAGCTCGACGACGAGCACGTGGTGCTGGCCACCGATGTGCGCCTGGCCCTGCTCGACGGCGAGGTCGTCGGCTATCTGTACACCTACCACCTGCCGTCCGATGTGGCGCTCGAGCGGTGCTATCTGTTCGGCAGGGTCGACCCGGCGCACCGCGGCCGCGGAGTGGGCCGCGCGCTGTTGGCGTGGGGCATCGAACGAGCCACCGAGCAGTTGCGGTCGTCCCCCTCAGCGCTGCCGAAGGTCATCCGTGGCGACGCGCCTGCCGAACTCGTCGACAACCATCGGCTGTTCGGGCGGATGGGGTTCGCGCCCGTGCGGTGGTTCGAAGAACTGCTCCGGCCACTCACCGACCTGCCCGCCCGGCCCACCGTCGACGGGGTGCGCATCGTCGCCTGGCCCGACGACCGCGACGACGAGATCCGCACCGTGAAGAACATCGCCTTCGCCGACCACTGGGGTGCCACTCCGACGAGCGAGCACCACTGGCAGCAGATGGTGCACGGGTACGGCGGTCGCCCCGACTTGAGCATGGTGGCGCTCGATGCGACTGGCGCAGTGGTAGCGCACTGCCTGTGCAAGCGCTACCCGGCCGACGACGAACTGCTCGGCCGGCGCGACGGCTGGATCGACAATCTCGGCACCCTGCCCGAGTGGCGGGGCCGAGGCATCGCCTCGGCGCTCGTCATCGAAGCACTCCACCGCTTCGCTGCCGACGGACTCACCCACGCCTCGATCGGTGTCGACGCCGACAGTCCCACCGGGGCAGCACGGCTATATCGCAGCCTCGGGTTCGTACCCAACCTGCAGTCGATCACCCACGAGATCGTGATCGACCCCGTCACGCCGGATTGACCCCATCACGCCGGGCTGACAGGGGTCACACGGGTTGACGACGCCACACGGGTTGACAAGGACGATAACGGCGTTATCATCCCCTCATGATCTTCACCACCACCCCCCTCGACACCATCGGCGGCACGGTTGCCGATGCTCGACGTGCCTACACCATGGGCCGTACCCGTCCGCGTGAGTGGCGTGTCGCCACACTGCGTCGTCTGCGCGACCTCGTCGTGGCGCACGAGGACCGGTTGCTGGAGGCGTTGGCCGCCGACTTCGGCAAGCCGCGCTTCGAGGCGTGGGGCACCGAGATCGGCTTCGTGCTCAGCGACATCGACCACACCCTCGCCCACCTCGACAACTGGATGGCACCCGAGAAGGTCATGACGCCGGTGGCGTTCAAGCCGGGTCGCTCGATGATCGTGCCCGAGCCCGTCGGCGTGGTGTGCGTCATCGCCCCGTGGAACTACCCGGTGCAGTTGCTCGTCCTGCCCATGGTGGCCGCCATCGCCGCCGGCAATGCCACGGTGGGCAAGCCCAGCGAACTCGCCCCGGCCGCCAGCGACGCGCTGCAGGAGCTGTTCGCCGATCTCGGCGACCCGGCGGTGCAGGTGGTGCTCGGCGGTGTGGCCGAGACCACCGAGCTGCTCGCCCAGCGCTTCGACCACATCGTCTACACGGGCAACTCACGTGTGGCGCGCATCGTGATGCGTGCTGCGGCCGAGCACCTCACCCCGGTCACCCTCGAGCTGGGCGGCAAGAGCCCGGCCATCGTCAGCCGTCACGCCAACATCGATGTGGCGGCGCGCCGCATCGCGTGGGGCAAGTACGTGAACGCCGGGCAGACCTGCATCGCTCCCGACTACGTGCTCGTCGAGCGGCCGGTGCACGACCAGCTCGTCGCCGCCATCGGCCAGCACATCGAGGCGTTCTACGGGGCCGACCCGCAGGCCAGCCCCGACTACACGCGCATCGTCAACGATGCCCACTTCCATCGCATCGAGAAGCTGCTCCACAACGGCACGGTGGCCCACGGCGGCACGGCCGATGCCGACACCCGGTACATCGCCCCCACGGTGCTCACCGGCATCACCCGCGAGGATCCGGTGATGGGCGAGGAGATCTTCGGGCCGGTGCTGCCGGTCATCGCCGTCGACTCGCTCGACGAGGCCATCGAGTTCGTGAACGCCGACGACAAGCCGCTCGCGCTGTACTCGTTCAGCGAGCACGACGCTGACAACGACCGGGTGCTCGCCGGAGCCACCAGCGGTGGTGCGTGCGTGAACGGCACGCTCATGCACATCAGCAACCCGAACCTGCCCTTCGGTGGGGTGGGAGAGAGCGGGATGGGTGCCTATCACGGCAAGGTCGGCTTCGACACGATGAGCCACCGCCGCAGCGTGCTCACCCGCAGCACCAAGCTCGACCCTTCGCTGATGTACCCGCCGTACACCGCCAAGAAGGAGAAGCTGGTGAAGCGGGGCATGACCCTCGGCGACCCCCGCGACTCGGTGGCCAAGGTGCGCGGCAAGTTCCGCCGCCACTGACGCGTCGGTCGGTCGGGAATCGGCCGGTCTAGCGATCGGTGAGCAGGTCGACGATCACGTCGCGCAACCGGTCGATGCCGGTTCCCTTCGCGGCGCTCACCCACAGCACGTCGCGCTCGGCCACTCCGCACGCCTTGGAGACCTGCTGCTTGCGGCCGGCCAGCCGGGAGGGCCGCACCTTGTCGAGTTTGGTGGCCACCAGCACGGCCGGGATCTCGTTGGCGTTCAGCCAGTCGATCATCTGCAGGTCGAGCGCAGTAGGGCCGATCTCGCCGTCGAGCAGCAGCATCAGCGCCCGCAGTTCCTCGCGGCCGAGCAGGTAGCCCTCGATCATCCCCTGCCACTGCTTGCGCTCGCGGTCGGGCACCTTGGCGTACCCGTAGCCGGGCAGATCCACCAGGGTGCCGCCCTCGCGGCGCTGGAACAGGTTGATCAGTTGTGTGCGGCCGGGTGTGTTCGACACCTTGGCGAGCTGCTTGCGGTTGGCCAGCGCGTTGACGAGCGACGACTTGCCCACGTTCGAGCGGCCGACGAACGCCACCTCCGCATCGGTGGCCGGCAGCTCGGCCAGGCGCCGGGCCGACTTCACGAACTCGAGCGCCAGGGGACCGGTCATCGGGCCAGGCTAGGGCCGCGTCAGCGTGGGTATGCGCCGAACGCGCGGGCGACGGTGTCGACCAGCGAGCGCACCATCACGCCCACATCGGTGCGGTCGACGACCAGCGACCCGAACACGGGGGCCGGCTGATCGACCAGCAGCGCGGCCCAGTCGCCAGGTTCGGGCAGGTGCTGGCCGGTGTAGGCCTGCCAGGCCTCGGTGTCGAACGGCGACGGTTGGTCGGAACGGGCGTCGGGAGAGGGGCGGGCGTCGTCGGTGGGCACCGACCGCAGGTGCCGTCGTCGCGCCCGGTTGCCCGTGACGACCGGTCGTCCGGCGGCCGGGTCTGCGGTCTGGTCAGCGGCCTGGTCGGTTGTCTGGTCTGCGCACCGCCAGATGACGAGCAGGTCGGGGCGGGTGGAGAAGGCGGTGGCCAGGCACACCAGCGCTGCCACGGCGTGCTTGCACGGAGAGTCGGCGTCGGGGCAGGTGCACCACGTGCCGATGTCGTCGTCGTCGGGGATGAGGCGCGACACCTGCCCGCGCTCGGGTATCGGACCCATGTCAGGCGGGACGGCGACGGTGGGCACGCGGATCTCGACGTCGTAGGGCTGAGGGTCCGAGCCGAGCACCTCGGCGCGCACGATGCCGGGGTCGAGCACCAGTCGCACCACCGCACCCTGGGAGGCGTAGACCCTGCCGCGCCGGAACCGCCCGGGCTCGGCCATACCGGCCACGGTGACCGACAGCAGGGTGGTGGCCAGCTTTCCGACCGGGTCGGCGTCGGTGACGTCGCGCGGTGAGCCGGGCGATGCGGGGACGACGATGTGGCTCATGTCGGCCGCAGTGCGTGATCGAGCACGACCAGGTCGCGCAATTCGTCGGTGCTCAGCTCGCTGAGCCAGGTCTCGCCGGTGGTGCCCACGACGGCGTCGGCCAGGGCCCGCTTGTCGTTGATGAGGGCATCGACCCGCTCTTCGATGGTGCCCTGGCACACCAGTTTGTGCACGAACACCGCTCGCTGCTGGCCGATGCGCCAGGCGCGGTCGGTGGCCTGGTCTTCCACGGCGGGGTTCCACCACCGGTCGTAGTGCACCACCCGCGACGCCGCGGTGAGGTTCAACCCGGTGCCCCCGGCCTTCAACGACACCAGCAGCAACGGTGAGGAACTGCCCCCTGCTTGATCCCCTGCTTGACCCCCTGCTTGAAACGTGTCGACCATGCGGTCGCGGGCGGCCTTCGGCACCCCGCCGTGCAGGAACGGGGTGTGCTGGCCGAAGCGTTCGAGCAGATGGCGCTGCAGCAGCAGGCCCATCTCGCGGAACTGGGTGAACACCAGCGCCTGTTCGCCGGCCTCGTGGAGGTCGGTGACGAGTTCGTCGAAGCGAGCGAGCTTGCCCGAGCGGCCCGCCAGGCGCGACCCGTCGCCCAGCGCGTGCGCGGGGTGGTTGCAGATCTGCTTCAGCCGGGTGAGTGCGGCCAGGACCAGCCCACGGCGGCGCATGCCCGAGGCGTTCTCCGCGTCGAGGAGCAGCTGATCGACCACGGCCTGGTACATGGTGGCCTGCTCGCGGGTGAGGGGCGCCCAGGCGATCTGCTCGACCTTGTCGGGCAGATCGGGCACGAGCGACCGGTCGGCTTTGGTGCGGCGCAGGAGGAACGGCGACGTGAGCTGCCGCAGGGCCGCGGTGGCAGCGGCGTCGTGATGGCGCTCGATGGGCACGACGAACCGGCGGCGGAACTGCTGCTGGTTGCCGAGCAGGCCGGGCGCGACCGTGTCGAGGATGGACCACAGTTCGCTGAGCCGGTTCTCGACAGGGGTGCCGGTGAGGGCGATGTGCTGCGCCGCCGGCAGGCGCCGCATGGCCTTGGCGGTGTGGGTGGCCGGATTCTTCACCGCCTGTGCCTCGTCGAGCACCACGCACTGCCACGACACGGCGCGCAGCACCTCGACGTCGCGGGTGGCGACCTGGTAGGTGGTGACGACCAAGTCGTGGTCGGCCAGCAGCACGGGCAGCGAGGCCGCATCGGCGCGGTCGCCACCGTGGTGCACCAGCACCCGCAGCCCGGGCGCGAACCGGGCCGCTTCGCGCTGCCAGTTGCGCACGACGCTGAGCGGGCACACCACCAGGTGCGGGCCGGGCAGGCCGGCCAGATGAGCGAGGGTGGTGGGGGTCTTGCCGAGGCCCATGTCGTCGGCCAGACAGCCGCCGAGGCCGAGGCGGTGGAGGAACTGCAGCCACCCCAGCCCACGTCGTTGGTAGGGGCGCAGGGTGGCGGTGAACCCGGCGGGCACCTCGCCCTCGCGCAGGCTGTCGTCGGGCAGGCCGCGCAGCAGCAGATCGGCCCAGCCCTCGGTGGTGCGCAGCGTCCGCCCCGGAGCATCGTCGGCCGAGTCGCCCGCCCGCGGGTCGGCCGCCGGGTCGAGTGCATCGAGTTCGGCGGCCAGCCGCAGCAGGTCGATGGCGTTCAGTTCGGTGTGCTCGCGGCGGTGCTCGGCCAGGTTCTCGAGCGCCCGGCGAGCATCGTCACGGTCGATCTGCACCCAGCGTCCGCCGACGTCGATGAGGCTGGTGGCCGACTCGACGGCGCGCTGCAGGGCGGCCTCGTCGATGGGTGTGCCATCGACCACCACCTCCCAGTCGATGATGGCTGCGCGACCGAACCGCCCGCTCGGCTCGTCGGCAGCACCGTCGGCCGTGGCGGTGGTGCGGGTGGTTCCCCGTGTGCCGGGCCGACGTCGGGTGAGGCGGGCGGGCGACAGCAGGAGCACGCCGATGTCGGCCAACTCGTCGACCGCAGCGATGGTGGCGGCCGCCTCGTCGATACCGATGCCGGCCGAAGGGTCGTCGAGCCACTCGGCGAGCCAGGGGGCCTCGGTGGACAAGGCCTGGCGGGCACCGGTCAGCGCGGCCTCGAGCCGCCACATCCAGCGCTCGGCGCCGGCGAGGTCGAGCGCCAGGGGCGACGCAGCGGCGACGTCGTCGGCCGTGCACCACCGTCCGGCATCGGCCACGTCGGCCAGTTCCAGCGTGAGCGGCCACGGCTGGTCGACCTCGTCGGGCAGGTCGAGACGCAGCCGGGCCTGCACCACCGGCTCACCCTCGGCGCGACGTGCCACCTGATCGAACGCTGCAGCCACCTCGCCCAGCGCATCGACCACGTCGTAGTCGGGCCGGAAGCGGGGCGTGTGGTTGCCGAGGGCACGCGCTACCTGGCGGGCGGCGCGTGACGATCCGCGCCGGGTGTCGGTGAGGTCGGCGCGCCAGCCCGAATACTGCAGGGCGAGCCGGGCGAGTGCGTCGACGAAGGCCTCGAGCACCTCGGCCGCCACCTGCTCGCGACGCTGAACCGTGTGCTCGTCGGGGCGTGCGGCGCCGACCACGACGTCGGGCATGGTGGTGGACATGGCGTCGCGTGCGGCCTCGACATCGCCGCGCAGCGGGTGCCACCGAGCCTGGTGCCAGCCATCGCCCAGATCGTCGACGACCGGGATGATGCGGCCCTGGCGGACCAGGTGGTCGGCCAACCGGGCCGCAGCGGAGAACCAGGCCACCGACGGACCGGGTGCCCCGTCGAGCGCGCCCGACCGGGCGAGTGCCACCAGCGCAGCCGGGTCGATGCGCTGGCACATCACCGAGGCCGGACCCTCGGGCAGCGAGAACCGGGCCACCCGCAACGAGCCCACGGCCGACCCGACGGCTGGGCCGAGGGCGCGCGACACGGCAGCGTTGAGGTTGCCGCCGTAGGCGCCGCGCCCGGGCTGCCAGGCCATGATGTCGCCGTCGAGCCAGGTGAGTTGCAGCGCCGCCGCGGTGGAGGTGCCGGCCCGCAGGGTCATGGAGGGAGTGTACGGACGGGGTGCGCGCCTGATGCCGGGACGAGGTGCCGGGGGCGCAGCGAGTCGTCGGTGCGGATGCCGAGGCCGGGGCAGTGATGCCCGCCGGCCTCGCCCGCGATGGTGGTCGCGACCGGCGTCGATCCGGTGACCTCACGCTTTTCAGGCGTGCGCTCTGCCAACTGAGCTACGCGACCATGGCATCGAGCAGCGTGGCCGGAACGACCGACTGCTGCTCGACCTCCGCACGAACACCTCAGTGCTCGTAGCGGTCCCGACGGGGTTCGAACCCGCGACCTCCGGCGTGACAGGCCGGCGTGAACTCCACTTCACCACGGGACCAAGTTGTTGACCAACTGGCCTTGCACCCCCAACGGGATTCGAACCCGTGCCGCCACCTTGAAAGGGTGGTGTCCTAGGCCACTAGACGATGGGGGCTAGGGACGTCTCCGGTTGAGAGCGTCGAAACCTTAGCACCGGTCTCGCCGTTTGCCACCAGCCGGATCCCAACCGCCCGCGACTACGGTGCCCGACATGCGCCTGAGCGTCGAACCGAGCCTCGATCCGGGCGACTACCCGTTCCACCACCGCATCCGGGTCCGCTTCGCCGAGACCGACGCGATGGGCATCGTCCACCACTCCAACTACCTGCTCTATCTGGAGGAGGCCCGGGTGGCCTATCTGCGGGCGCTCGACCGCCCGTACACCGAGATGCGCCGAGAAGGCGTCGACCACGCGGTGCTCGAGAGCTTCGTCCAGTACCGCAAACCGCTGGCCTTCGACGAGGAGGTGGATGTGCACCTCGTGTTGGCTGCCGTGTCGCGGGCGACGTTCCAGATGGCCTACCTGCTCACCGTCGACGGTGAGGTGCGGGCCACGGCGGCCACGGCGCACGGCGCGGTGAACGCCGAGGGCCGTCCGGTGCGCCTGCCGCAGTGGCTCAGCGATCTGCGAGCGCCCTGACCGACCACTCGAGCAGCCAGCTCAGGAACGAGTAGAGGTGGTAGTCGCCGGCGTTGGGATGGTCGTCGTCGATGTCGTCGGGGTCGTGGTCCTCGCTCACGTCGAGCACGGCGGCCAGCACCAGACGGATGCCGTTCACGGCCTGGACCACGGCCATGACCTGGCCCTCGGTGAGCGGCGGCTTGTCCTCGAAGGCGTCGACGACCATGTCGATGCCGGCCAGTCGCGACGCGACGATCTCCTCGCGCATCAGTCGCTGGTACTCGGCGTCGAGTTCGGAGTCGTCGGGCAGGTGGTAGGCGGTGGGGAAGAGCCGGACGAGCGTCGGGTTGTCGGACGAGCCGAGCAGCAACCCGCGGAGTTCGCGCAACAGCCGCAGGATGAGCTCGCGCTCGTCGGCGTCGAGGTTGATGCGGTACCCGTCCTTGTAGCGCTCGACCGGTGGCCGGAACTGCCAGCGCGCCATCAGTCGTCCTGCTGCATCGTGGCCCACAGACCGAACTCGTGCAGACGGAAGACGTCGAGCTCGGCCTTTTCGCGCGGCCCGCTGTTGACTGCGGCTCGGCCGTCGTGGTGCACCTGCAGCATCAGCTCGGTGGCCTTCTCGTACGAGTACCCGAAGAGCTTCTGGAGCACGTAGGTGACGTAACTCATCAGGTTGACGGGGTCGTTCCACACCAGCACCACCCACGGCCGATCGGACGCGGTGGTCTCATCGGTCGATGACTCGAAGATCTCGGCGGGCATGGACGACTGTGCCATCGGCACAGTCTGCCCGGTTGGTCACCCCAATGGTGCGCCGTACGATGGGACCGTGGCTGTCGGCGCGCGTCCCCTGGTTCCATCCCGGCTGTCACCGGGCGGTGTCGCCCACGGTTCGCACCGGAGGCCCACCTCGAAGATCGGCGGCTACATCGCGCTGGCCAAGTTGCGGGTGGTCGAACTGCTGCTCATCACCACGGTTCCGGTGATGGTGCTGGCCGAACAGGGGTGGCCGTCCACCTGGCTGGTGGTCATGGTGCTGGTGGGTGGCACCTTGGCAGCCGGTGGAGCCAACGCCATCAACATGGTGATCGACCGCGACATCGACGCCCTGATGCCCCGCACCCAGGGCCGTCCGCTCGTCACCGGGCTCATCACGCCCCGGGCAGCGATGGTGTTCGCCGTCACGCTCGAGGTACTGGCCTTTGCGCTGCTGTGGTGGCAGGCAAATCTGCTGTCGGCGGTGCTCACGCTCAGCGCCACGCTGTTCTACGTGCTCATCTACACCATCTGGTTGAAGCGCACGAGCCGCCAGAACATCGTCATCGGCGGCGCCGCCGGGGCGGTGCCGGTGCTGGTGGGGTGGGCGGCCGTGCAGGACAACGTCAGTTGGTCGGCGGTGGTGCTGTTCATCGTGATGTTCCTGTGGACCCCTCCGCATTTCTGGGCCCTCGCCATCCGCCATGTCGACGAGTACCGCGCCGCCGGGGTGCCGATGCTGCCCGTGGTGGTGCCGCTCGCCCAGGCCGTGCGCAACATGGTGGCCTACACCGTGGCCCTCGTGCTGTTCACCCTCGTGCTCATCCCGGTCGCCGATCTCGGCTGGATCTATTCGGTCAGTGCCGTGGTGCTCGGAGCCGGGTTCATCGCCGTCACGATCGATCTCGGCCGCCGGCCCACGCCGCAGCGATCGATGCAGGTGTTCGGTTTCAGCATCACCTACGTCACCTTGTTGTTCGCCGCCCTCACGGTCGACGTGCTGGTGCGATACGGCGTCTGACCGGCGCCGCGCCGACGATCGGCGCGTTGATTTCCGACTTTGCAGCGCCCTATGGGTAATGTCGTGGGGTCAACCCGTCCTCACACTCCCTCGGGCGCGTCTACGCGCGGACCGGGACGAATCGAGTTCGCTGCCCATGACCACCATCGATCCCCATCTCGCCACCGCCGGCACAGCCGGCGATCGCGCCGATGGCGTGCTCTCCTCGCTGGCCGCGTGGATCACGACCAGCGACCACAAGAAGATCGGTCGGCTCTACATCGCCACCTCCTTGCTGTTGCTCCTCGCCGTGGGTGCTGTCGCGGCACTGCTCGGCATCGAGCGCATCGACGCCACCTCCGATTTCGTCGACTCGGGCGCGATGCCGCAGCTGTTCTCGCTGTACCGCGTGGTGCTCACCTTCGGTGTGGTGGCGCCGCTCGGCCTCGGTCTCGCCGTCGCCGTCGTGCCGCTGCAGCTCGGTGCCCGGGCGCTGGCCTTCCCTCGCCTCGCGCTCGCCGGCTTCTGGGCCTGGCTGCTGGGCATGGTGCTGGTCATCATCTCGATCGCCCTCAACGGCGGCCCCGGTGGTGGCGACCCCGAGATGGTCGACCTGTTCCTCGTCGCCCACATCGCGGTGGCCCTCGGCCTCATCGCCACGGCCGGTGCGGTGGCCACCTCGGTGCTCACCACCCGGGCGCCGGGCATGAACATGCGCCGGGTGCCGCTGTTCGCCTGGGGCGCCCTCATCGGCTCGCTCGGCATGCTCCTGCTCCTGCCGGTGCTGGTCGCCACCCTCGTGATGGTGGCCGTCGACCATCGCTACGGCCGCAACACCTTCGGTGGCAACACCGGTATCGCCGACTGGGTCGGCTTCGCCTTCACTCAGCCCGCGACGTTCGTCTACGCCGTGCCGGTGTTCGGTTTCGCCGCCGAGGCCGTGGCCACCGCCACCCGCAACCGGTTCCCGCTGCGAGGTGTCGCCTTCACCGGCATCGCCCTGGCGGGCACCGGCCTCCTGGCCGGCGTCACCCAGACCCAGGCCGCACTGCCCCGCGACGTGCTGCACCAGGGTTTCGGCGACTTCCTCACCGACGTGCTGCCGTTCCTGCTGCTCGAGGCGCTGCCGGTGCTCGGTCCGGTCGTGCTGCTGGGTGTCATCGGCCTGGCGCTGAAGCCGCCCACCCGCCCGCGCCTCAGCGCCGCCTTCGTGGCCGGCATCCTCGGCGCCGGCATGGTGTTCACCGGCATGGCCGGCAACCTCGTCTACCAGATCGGCGACGCCCAGCTCGCCGGCACGGTGTTCGAAGAAGGTGCCTGGCTGTACGTGAGCTACGGCCTCGTCATCGCCGCCCTGGGCGCCCTCACCTACTGGGGCCCGAAGTTGTGGGGCCGCCGCATCGACGACAAGAAGTCGGTGCCGCTGGTGGGCCTCGCCTTCATCGCCACGGTGCTGGCCGCCCTGCCGTACTACATCGCCGGGTTCGCCAAGCAGCCGGCGGGTGCCACGCAGTTCGACTACAGCGGCCCGCAGAACCTGTGGAACACCTTGTCGGCCGCAGGCCACGTGCTCATGCTGCTCGTGGTGCTCGCCTTCATCGGCCTGGCCATCACCTCGTTCCGGTCGGGCGACCACGCCGGCGACGACCCGTTCGACGGCCAGACCCTCGAGTGGGCCACCACGTCGCCGCCGCCCGCCGACAACTTCGCCGAGGTGTTCGTCATCTCGTCGCCCGAGCCGCTGCTCGATCTGAAGCCCGTCCGCACTGCCGCATCTGAAGGGACCGCCTGATGCACGCCCTGCCCCCGGCCCCGACGCCTGCACCGCGTCGGCAGCTGTTCGTCGGCACCTCGCTGGCGTGTGCCGCCGGCCTGTTGCTGTACGGAACGATGATCGCGATGTTCGTCCGGTTCCGGAAGATCACCCTGGCGGTGCCCGACAGCGAGTGGAAGCCCGCCAAGTCGGTGGTTCCCGAAGTGGCCACCAACATCATGCTCATCTCGTTCCTGGCGATCTACGTCTTCGTCCAGTGGGCGGTCTACGCCGCCCGCCGCGACCACAAGTCGTACGTCGGGCTATCGATCGGCCTCACCGTGGTGGTGGCCATCGCGGTCATCAACGCCCAGGCGTTCACCTGGTTCCAGATGAACCTCGGCGTACGCGACGGCACCTACCAGACCCTGTTCTACGCCGTCACCGGCACGTTCCTCGTGCTGATGATCATCGGCGTGGTGTTCTCGCTCGTCACGGTGTTCCGCTACCTCGGCGGGCGCACCAAAGACCGCGAGATCGTCACGGCACACGCCATCTACTGGTACTTCGTCGGTGCGGCATACGTCGCACTCTGGTTCGCGGTCTACGTCACCAAGTGATCGGGTAACGCACGCATGTTCACCACTGGTTCCAAACTCTTCATCGGGGCGACGACGCTCTCGCTGGCTGCCACCGTCGTGGTGGGTACCACCACAGGTGGCGGCACGGGCTCGCTGGCCACGATCGGGCTCATCTCGCTCACGGTCGCGCTGGCGTTCCTCACCGGCATCGTGGTGTTCGTGCGCGACGCCAACGTGCGCGGCACCGAACCCGGCGCCACCACCACCTCGGCGGCCGCCCAGTCAGCGCCGGCCGCCAGCATGTGGCCGCTCGTGTCGGCGGTGGGTGTGCTGCTCGTCGGCGTCGGTCTCATCACCGTTCCGGTGGTGTTCAAGGCGGGTGTGGTGGTGTTGTTCGCCGCCGTTGCCGAATGGATGATCCAGAGCTGGAGCGAGCGTGCCTCGGCCAGCGCCTCGTACAACACCGAGGTGCGGCGCCGTCTGCTGTTCCCGCTCGAGTTCCCGGTGCTCGGCGCTGTCATCGGCGCCGTGGTCGTCTACTCGTTCTCGCGCATCATGCTGTATCTCAGCAAAGAGGAGGGCCCGGTCGTCTTCATCGTGGTGGCCAGCCTCATCCTGGTGGGCGGCATCCTGTTCGCCGTCAAGCCGAAGCTCAGCAAGGGGTTCGTCGGCGGTGTCTGCGCGGTGGCCATGCTCGCGCTGGTCGGCACCGGTGTCGCCACGGCTGTCAGCGGTCAGCGTCACATCCACGAGCACGCCACCGTCAGCAGCGACCCCGGTGTGTGCGCCAGCGCCGAAGAGACCGAGATCGACCACAAGGCATCGCAGAGCCTGTCGGCGAAGAGCAACACCACGGCCACGGTGTACCTGGAGGACGGCAAGCTGTCGGCTCAGGTGCTCGGCATCACCGAGCGCCAGCAGACCATCACCATCCCGCGCAGCAACATCTCGCACATCGTGTTCCGCAACCTCGACGCCGAGGCCGCTCGCCTCACGGCCAACCTGGGCACCTTCACCAGCGACGTGAACGGCACCGAGGTCACCGAGAAGCCCGTCACCTGTACGGCGCTCGTCGAGCAGGACGGCCGTCAGTTCCTGACGTTGAACATCCCCAAGAGCTCGAGCGCATCGCAGACGCCCTACACCTTCACGGTGCCCGGTGTCGAAGGCAGCTCCATCGAGATCGTGGTGCCCTGAGTCATGAAGCGGAGCAAGACCATCGTGGATACCGTAAGGAGCGTGCCCTCTGTGAACGGTCGTCGATCAGTTCGTCGTGTCCTTCCCATCGCCGGTGCTGCGCTCGCGTTGGCGCTCGCCGGATGCGCCAAGGACGCCCCCCAAGACACGTGGCAGCCTGCGGGCCCCAACGCCCAGAAGATCCAAGATCTGCAGTGGCCGGTGTTCCTGGTCGCCGGCATCGTCGGCGTCGTCGTGTTCGCGCTCATCGGGTTCATCCTCGTGAAGTTCCGCGACAAGGGTCAGCCGATCCCCAAGCAGAGCCACGGCAACCAAGCCCTCGAGATCACCCTCACCATCATCCCGGCGCTCATCCTCGTCGGGGTGGGCATCCCCACGGTCAGCACCATCTTCGATCTGGCCAAGACCGACGACACCCAGTGCGTCGTCAACGTCACCGGCCAGCAGTGGTGGTGGGAGTACGACTACCCCGTGCAGGACGGCTGCGGTGGCATCAGCGCCCCCATCGTCACCAGCGGCCAGCTCGTCATCCCCACCGGCACCAAGGTGCTGGTACGTGGCACCAGCCGTGACGTCATCCACTCGTACTGGATCCCGGCGTTGAACGGCAAGAAGGACATGGTGCCCGGCCGAGTGCACACGTTGCGCCTCGAGGCCGACCAGCCCGGTATCTACGCCGGTCAGTGCACCGAGTTCTGCGGTCTCAGCCACGCCAACATGAAGATGGAGGCAGTGGCGCTCAGCCCCGCCGACTTCGAGACCTGGAAGGCCGGCCAGTTGGCCGACTACGCAGCACCCGCCGCCGACAGCGACGCCGCCGCTGGTGAGGCGCTGTTCAAGGCCAACTGCGCCTACTGCCACCAGGTGAACGGCCTCACCAACACCGGGCCCGACGGCACCGTCACCCCGGTGCTCGCCAACCCCGACCAGTTCGTCGTGTCGGGTGCGGCCCCCAACCTCAGCCACCTCATGACGCGCAACACCTTCGCCGGCGCCACCTGGGATCTCCTCACGCCCGAGTGCCGCGACACGGTGTGGAACGCCTCGCCCGAGGAGTTCGGCGCCCTGTACCTGCAGGGCATCACGGCCGAATGCCTCAACGAGGTCGACCTGCGCGAATGGTTGCGCAATGCACCCGCCAAGAAGCCGATGTACGCCGACGCTGCCGCGAAGGAAGAACTCGGCGGCAAGGTGCGCGGCATGCCTGCGCTCGGTCTCACCGAGCAGCAGATCGACCTGATCATCGCCTACCTCCTCGAGCGGAAGTAAGGGAGCGGAACCGACCATGGCAATCATCGAACGACCTTCCTCCACGCCGGCAATCGCCGGCGCCGGAACGGCGGCCCCTGCGGTCGTCACCCCGTCGGAGGCCTACGGCGTGTTCAAGCGCCCCGTCAGCAGCACAGGCTGGCGGTCGTGGCTGTTCACCGTCGACCACAAGAAGCTCGGCATCATGTACGGCGTCGCCGCGATGGTGTTCTTCCTCATCGGTGGCCTCGAGGCACTGCTCATCCGTGCGCAGCTCGCCGGCCCCGAGGGCACGGTGCTCAGCGCCGACCAGTACAACCAGATGTTCACGATGCACGCCACGACGATGGTGTTCCTCTTCGTGATGCCGATGGCTGCGGCGTTCGCCAACTACTTCGTGCCGCTCCAGATCGGCGCTCGCGACGTGGCGTTCCCCCGCATCAACGCCTTCGGCTTCTGGTGCTTCCTGTTCGGCGGCATCTTCCTGAACACCTCGTGGTTCCTGGGTGGTGGCGCCGATGGCGGCTGGTTCATGTACCAGCCCAACGCAAACGCGCTGTTCTCGCCGAGCCACGGCATCGACTTCTGGGGTCTCGGCCTGCAGATCACCGGTATCGCCTCGCTCACCGGCGCCATCAACCTCATCGTCACGGTGCTCAACATGCGTGCCCCGGGCATGAAGATGATGAAGATGCCGATCTTCACCTGGATGGTGCTGGTCGTGCAGTTCCTGCTGCTGTTCGCCATCCCGGTCATCACCGTGGCGCTGTTCCTGCTCATGTTCCAGCGCGAGTTCGGGGCAACGTTCTTCGACGTCAGCGCCGGCGCCGACCCGTTGCTGTGGCAGCACCTGTTCTGGATCTTCGGTCACCCCGAGGTGTACATCCTCGTGCTGCCCAGTTTCGGCATCATCTCCGAGATCCTGCCGGTGTTCAGCCGCAAGCCGTTGTTCGGCTACCGCTTCGTGGTGTTCTCGGGCGCCGCAATCGGCTTCCTCGGCTGGGGCGTGTGGGCGCACCACATGTTCGCCAGCGGCCTCGGGCCGGTCAGCGTGGCCGTGTTCTCGGTGGCCACCATGCTCATCGCCATCCCCACCGGTGTGAAGATCTTCAACTGGACCCTCACCATGTGGGGCGGCAAGTTGCAGTACACCGTGGCCATGCTGTTCGCCATCGGCCTCGTGGTGCAGTTCACCATCGGTGGTCTGTCGGGCGTCACGCACGCGGTCGCCCCCAGCGACACGCAGCAGACCGACACGTACTACATCGTGGCCCACTTCCACTACACCATCTTCGGCGGTGCGGTGCTGGGCCTGTTCGCCGGCTTCTACTACTGGTGGCCGAAGATGTTCGGCAAGATGCTGTCCGAGCGGCTCGGCAAGTGGAACTTCTGGGTGATGGTCGTCGGCATGAACATGACGTTCGGACCGATGCACATCATCGGTCTGCAGGGTCAGCCCCGCCGCATGATGAACTGGACCGAGGCCCGTGCGGGCGAAGGCTTCTTCAACCTCGGCTTCTGGAACCTCATCGCCTCCATCGGGTCGTTCATCCTGGCCGTCGGTGTGTTCCTGTTCATCGTGAACGTGTGGATCACCGCCCGCAAGGGAGAGAAGGCGCCGCTCGATCCGTGGGATGCCCGCAGCCTCGAGTGGATGACCGCCAGCCCGCCGAAGGAGCACAACTTCGACAGCATCCCCACGGTGCATGCGCTCGACGAGTTCTTCCATCGCAAGTACGAGGAGAACCACGACACCGGCGAGGTCACCAAGGTCTCGTCGGCCGAAGAGATCCTGGCCGAGATGGAAGCCAACGCCGACAAGCACATCCACCTGCCGTCGCCGTCGTACTGGCCCATCCTGCTCGCCCTGGGCCTGCCCATCATGGCCTACGGGGTGATCTACAACCTGCTGCTCACCGTCATCGGCGGTGTCATCGTGCTGCTGTCGATGTTCGGCTGGGCACTCGAGCCGTCGGTTGCCGACGACAGTGATTACGACCCGCCCGCCGACAATGGCGGTGCCACGAAGGAGTTGGCGACCCTTGGCTGACCTCGCAGTCCACGCGCCCGACACGGGCGACCACGGCCACGGCGATCACGGTGGCCACGACGACCATGGTGCGCACCACACGTCCACCGGGTTGAGCAACAACAAGATGGCGATGTGGATGTTCCTCGGCAGCGAGTGCTTGCTGTTCGGTGGCCTCATCTCCACCTACATGCTCTACCGCGGTCGTGCCTCCGAGAACCTCGGTCCCGACCAGATCTACGACATCCCGTTCACCTCGGTGAGCAGTTTCGTCCTGCTGATGAGCTCGCTCACGATGGTGCTCGCGGTGAGCGCTGCTGCGCAGGACGACGACCGCACCACCAATCTGTGGCTCACCGTCACGGCGTTGCTGGGCGCCACCTTCGTGGGTGGCCAGGTGTACGAGTTCACGTCGTTCTACCAGGAGGGTCTGGGCTTCACGACCAGCCTGTTCAGCTCCAGCTTCTACACGCTCACCGGCTTCCACGGCGTGCACGTCACCGTCGGCGTCATCATGCTGCTGGCAACGGTGGGCATGGTGCGGCGCAACCGCATCCCTGGCCAGAAGTCGGAAGTCGTCGAACTGGTCGGTCTCTACTGGCACTTCGTCGACGTCGTGTGGATCATCATCTTCACGCTCGTCTACCTGATCCCGTCGTGAGCGAGGC
>JBIIDH010000012.1:0-49261 GCA_044238435.1 Ilumatobacteraceae bacterium
CCAGTGCTCGGTGTGCGCCACCGGGCAGGTCTGGCGCAGGTCGTCCCAGATGGGGAATGGATTGCCGACGTAGGCGGGGTCGAAGATGTCGTAGTCGGTCGCCCAGTCGCGTGTGGTGTCAGCCATTGGATAAACCTACCTTTCGTCAGTCGCTCTGCCAGGAGTCGAATGGGGTGGGGGCCATGCGTAAGATTCTTACGATTAGGACCGAGAAGGGGGACGCGGCATGACCGTGCACAGCAGCCTGAAGAGCCCGACGATGCCCACACAGTCGGTGATCGCCCAACTGGGCGTGCGTGTTCCCATGCGCGACGGCTCCACGCTGCATGCGGTGGTGTGGCGTCCGCGGGGTGATGTGTCGCCGGTGAGTGCGGTGATGGAACTGACGCCATACGGGGTGGACCACCTGCACGAGGACGGCGTGTTCTGGGCATCGGAAGGCTTCGCCTACGTGGCCATCGACGTGCGCGGACGAGGCAACAGCGACGGCGACTTCGTTCCGTTCCTTCGCGATGCAGCCGATGGCTACGACGCCGTCGAATGGATCGCGCAGCAGTCGTGGTGCGACGGCAAGGTCGCCTTGCACGGCGGCTCGTACACCGGCATCAACCAGTACCTCATCATGGTCGCTGCCCCTCCGTCGCTGTGTGCCATCACCCCCGACTCGACCAGCGGCATGGGCATCGACATACCGAAGGGTGGCGTGCCGTCGATGTACGACCTCGCGTGGGGCAGGTTGGTCAGCAATCGGGCTACCCACTTCACCATCGGTGGCGACGTGGCCAACTGGCACCGCCACCTCTACGAAGCGGCAGTGACGGGCCGGTCGCTCGCCGACGCGGCGGCCGAACTGGGTGCCCCGCTGGCCGGTTTCACCGTCGAACACTTCGACCATGCCGAGCCCGGCCCGCGTTGGGAGCCCTACTGGGCCCAACCCGAGCAGTTGGCAGCGTCATCTGTGCCGGTGCTCTCGATCACCGGCATGTACGACGACAGCAGCGGTGGCACCCTTCACAACTGGCGACGCTTCACGGCGAACGCGTCCGCCGACGTGGTGGCGGCGAGCCATCTGGTGATCGGCCCGTGGGACCACATGGGAACCCACTTCGGCCAGGGTCGAGTCGGAGAGCTGAACTTCGGTCCCGACGCGACGGTGAAACTCGCGGAACTTCGCCGCGACTGGCTGCGGCACATCCTGCACGGGGCACCCGCGCCCGAGTTGTTGAAGCACCGGGTGATGCTCTATGTCACCGGCGCCGAGAAGTGGATCGGTGTGCCGTCGCTCGACGACGCGACCGGCGGCCATGTGGCGAAGTTCCTGCAGTCGGCGGCCGGCCCGATGGACGCCCTGCACTCGGGCTTCATCGCCGACGACGCCGCCGACGGACCCGATGCGACCTTCACCTGCGATCCGTTCGACATGCGCACTCATCGAGCCGAGCTCGAACCGCGCCCGTCGGGCAGCGGCCCCGAGTCGCCGTTCCACGGGCAGCCGATGAACAACTTCCTGATGTCGCTCGCCGGCAACGACCCCACGAACCCCCGCCTCGTCGCCGACATCGACGGTCAGGGCGTCGTGTACACGTCGGCGGTGCTCACCGACGACATCACCATCCTCGGCGAACCGCAGCTGCACCTGCGGGTGGTGTGCGACCAACCCGACGCCGATCTGGCGGTGCTGCTGCACGAGATCACCGCGCAGGGCGACTCGATCTTCCTCAGCAGCGATCTCCTGCGGCTCAGCTGTCGCCACCTGGATGGCACGCACGACTACCTCGAGCCGGGTGTGGCCACCGACGTGACGTTCCGTGGTTTCAAGTGGTGTCAGCGCACGGTGCAGGCAGGTAGCCGCCTGCGGCTGGCCATCCGCCACGCCTATGCCATCCAACTCACGCCGTACGCGCATGGTCGGCCTGCTGATGCGCCCGTCGCGCGGCTGTCCATCGAGCACAGCGCCGACGCTGCGCCTCGCCTCGACCTTCCCGTGGCGTCCGACGCTGCAGCACTGTGAACCGCAGCCCGATGATGTACGCAGTGGTGATGGGTGACGTGCGATGACCGGTTCTGAACCGGTTCCGGCACTGCGGTGCTACGTCGCGGGGGTGCAGCACGAGTGCAGTTCGTTCTCGCCCATCCCCACGGCGCTGCGCGACTTCGCCACCGTGCGCTGGGGCGTCGATCCCGAGCCGATGACGCTCGGCTTCGGGTACGGCGAGTCGTGCCGGGTGGCGTTGGGGCTCGGGTTCGAACTCGTCACCGGCCCGTTCTCGTCGTGTCAGCCGTCGTTGCCGGCGGCGCACGCCGTCTGGGAGACCGTGCGCGAGGGCATCCTCGAACCCTTGCGGGCGGCGGGCGATGTCGACATCGTGTGGCTGTGCCTGCACGGCGCGCAGATGTCGGACCAGGAGGACGACTGCGAGGGCGATCTGCTCGAACGGGCGCGCCGGATAGTCGGCGACCGCGCCGCCATCGGCGTGCTGCTCGACCTGCACGCCAACCTGTCGTCGCGCATGCTCGACGCCGCCGACCTGGTGGTGACGTGCCGCGAGTACCCGCACATCGACTACGGCGACCGGGCGGCCGAGATGCTGCCGGTGCTGGCCCGCATCCGCCGTGACGAGGTGCAGCCCACCACGGCGGCCGTGCGGTTCATGGGCCCCGGCGCCTACCCCACGCCCGACGAGCCGATGCGCTCGTTCGTCGCCCGGTTCACTGCTGCGCAGGCCGAACCCGGTGTGCTGCTGGTGTCGGTGAACCACGGCTTCGAGGGATCCGACCAGCCCGACCTCTCGGCGTCGGTGGTGGTGACCACCGACGGCGACCCCGACCTGGCCGCGCGGGTGGCCGAGCGGGTGGGCGACGACTTCTTGAGCACGGTGCTGTCGCGCTCGTGGGCCGGGCCGGGTGTTGAGGAGTCGGTCGCCGCAGCACTCGCTGCCACGGCATGGCCGGTGGTGCTGGCCGACCGTGCCGACAACGCCGGCGCCGGTGCGGCCGGCGATTCGACGTTCGTGCTGGCCGAGTTGCTGCGTCGCGGTGCCACCGACACCGCCGTGGCGCTGCTGTGGGATCCGGGTGCGGTCGACCTGTGCCATGCCGCCGGTGTGGGTGCCCGCTTGCCGCTGCGCATCGGCGGCAAGTGCGGGCCCATGTCGGGCGACCCGCTCGACGTGCACGCCGAGGTGCTCGCAGTGCGCGACGACGCCACCCAGGCCCTGTTCGGCAAGGGTGAGCCGACGTTCCGTCTCGGCCGTACGGCGGCCATCCGGGTGGATGGTGTGGAGGTGGTGCTGGCGTCGGTGCGCACCCAGGTGTTCAGCCATCACGTGTTCACCCAGCACGGCATCGACCATCTGGCCCGCAAGGTGCTGGTGGTGAAGAGCACGCAGCACTTCATGAACGACTTCGGCCCGATCGCCGCGTCGGTCATCCGCTGCGACGGGCCGGGCACGATGACCTCCGATCTGGCATCGCTGCCGTACCGGAGGGTCCGTCGCCCGATGCTGGTGCTCGATCCGGTCGGTCGCGTCGACCTGGAGCCCATGCCACCGGTGCCGGTGCGCCGCCGCAACTGAGGGGTCAGACCGCGCGATGGCGCTGGCGGTAGGCCTTGGTGTTCACCTTGTTGCCGCAGCCTGTCGCCTGGCACCACCGGCGCGTACCGGGGCGGGAAGCGTCGTGGAAGACGAGGCTGCACAGCGGGCCCTCGCAACGGCGCAGGCGGCCGTCGTCGGCGCCGAGCAGGTCGATTGCGTTGCGGGCGATCACCGCGAGGCCGGCGGCCACCTCACGGCCGGACGGCACAACGAGATGGCTCGTGCCGTCGTCAGCGAGGACCGGGTGGGGTGTGGGCTGGGTGGCACAGCGGTTGATGACGGCCAGATCGGTCGGTTCGATCGGACGGCCGTCGATGACGTGCGCGACTGCACGGTGGATCGCTTCGCGCAGCGCCCGGGCCTTCGTCAGGTCGCGCCCTGACGCGGCTGCGGGGGCGGGGAGGTCGACGGCGGTGAGCCACCGGCACAGGTGGTCGGGCGCAGCGAGCAGTTCGGTGGGCCAGACGGCTCGGTAGCGCAGCGTCCAGGTGAGGTCGAGCGACAGCCGACCACCGAAGGCGAAGTCGGGCACCTGCTGCGCTTCTGTGTGGTTGGCCACCATCAGGAAGCGACGACGAGGAGGGCTTGGATCTCGAGCACCATGTTGGCGGGTAGTGACGACACGCCGACTGCCAGTCGGGTGTGGCGGCCGGCATCGCCGAACACCTCCACCAGCACGTCGGAGGCGGCATCGATGACGCCGGTGTGCTGGATGAAGTCGGGGGTGGCATTCACCACGCCGTACACCTGCACCACCTGTTCGACGTGATCGAGCGAACCGAGGGTGTCGCGCACGGTGGCCAGGAGGTTGATCGCGGCCGAGCGGGCCGCGTCGCGGGCGGCGGGCACATCGACGTCGTGCCCACACCGGCCCATCATCAGCGACCCGTCGGGCCCGGTGCCGAAGTGACCACCCACCCACAGCTGGTTGCCGTGGCGCACGGCGGGCACGTACTGGCCGAATGCCGGCAGGGCCGCCGGGAGGACGATCGACGACTCGGCGAGGCGCTGTTCGTGGGTGAGGTGGGCTGACATGCCCGCGACTGTAGACAGAGGTTTGACCCATGTCTACAGGCGAACTACGGTCCGCGCGGGCGGCCGCCGGGTCAGTCGAACAGGTAGGGCTCGAGCGATTCCTGGGCGCGGGTGCGCCAGCGGTTCCACATGCCGCCGCCGTAGTAGGCCAGGCTGCCTGGCTCGGCATCGCCGTAACCGTTGTAGTACGTGAGGCAGTTGCGCAGCGGCGCCGTGGCGAGGTCGACCTCGCGGCAGTGCTGGGCGTAGGCGTCCTCGGCCTCGGGGCTGACGTCGACACGGTCGTGGCCGCCGGCGCGCAGCTGCTCGAGCATCCAGGTGACGTACTCGGCGTGCAGTTCGATCGAGTCGGTGAAGTTGAAGCTGCCTCCGCCGCCCTGCGGGCCGGTGATGACGAACAGGTTCGGGAAGCCGTTGCTGTGGACGCCGAGGAACGTGCGGGTGCCGCCCTCGGTCCACTTCTGGCGCAGGCTACGGCCATCGGCGCCCACCACCATGTCGAACGTCGCCGCCGCCATCCAGCGGAACCCCGTGGCGTAGATGAGCACGTCGAGCGGGTACGACCGGCCGTCGTGCACCACGCCGTGCTCGTCGATGCGCTGCACCCCCACCGGGGCGGTGTCGACGAGGTGCACGTGCGGCAGGTTGAACGTGGGCAGGTACTGGTCGTGGAACGTCGGGCGTTTGCAGCCGTAGGGGTAGTAGGGCTTCAGGGCGGCGGCGGTGACGGGGTCGTGCACGATGGCATCCACCCGGGCGCGGATCTGCTCCATGATGCGGAAGTTGGTGCGCAGCTGGGCCTCGACCATCTCGTCGACGGTGAGCGCCCGCTCGTGCTGCTTCACCTCTTTGTAGGTGTCGACCTTGCCCGACAGGTAGTCGTCGTTGGCCTGCATGGCGGTGCGACCGGCGGCGATGCGGGCGAAGCGCTGCCGCCGGGCTCGCGCCCAGCCGGGCTGGTGCGACCACGCCTCGACCTCGTCGGCGGTGGTGGCTCGCTGGTCGCGCACGTCGACGGTGGATGGTGTGCGCTGGAAGACGAACAGTTCGCCCGCCACCTTGGCGATCTCGGGGATGACCTGCACGGCCGTGGCCCCGGTGCCGATGATGCCGACGCGCTTGCCGGCGAGGTCGATGTCGTAGCGCCAGCGAGACGTGTGGAACGACTCACCGGCGAACGTCTCCATACCGTCGATGCGCGCCAGTTGCGGCATGGTGAGGATGCCGTTGGCCAGCACGACGAAACGGGCCCGCATCTCGTCGCCGCGGTCGGTGCGCACCGTCCACCGGCGCGTCGACTCGTCCCAGTGCATGCCCTCGACGGCGGTGTGGAACAGGCAGTGGTCGTAGAAGCCGCTGCGCTCGGCCAGCATCTGGCAGTACTCGAAGATCTCGAAGCCCGAGGCGAACTTCATCGACGGGATGTAGCCGGTCTCGTCGAGCAGCGGCAGGTAGCTGTAGGCCTCGACATCGCACGCCACGCCCGGGTAACGGTTCCAGTACCAGGTGCCGCCCACGTCGCCGGCCTTCTCGCAGAAGCGCACGTCGGTGAACCCGGCGTCGCGCAGGCGGTGCCACAGCAGCAGCCCGGCGAACCCGGCGCCCACCACCAGTACGTCGCACTCGTCGGTGAGCGCCTCCCGCGGGACGGGCGGGGCGGAGTAGACGTCGGCCAGGTAGCGGGCGAACTCGCCGTCCATCGTCGTGAAGTCGGCCGCACCCCGGCGGGCATCGTTGAACTCGCGGTAGCGGGCCTGCGCCTCGTCGTCGAACACCGCGCCCGACGGCAAGGGCGGCAGCGCCTTGCGCGACTCGTCGGTCTCGACGGAGTAGCCGGTGGCGTCGATGCGCACCGGTGCGGCGGCAGCACGGGTGGAGAACCGCTTCAACCCGGTCACCGGATCGACCCACACCGACATCGCTCACCCCCGTTCGCGCTCGTCCTCCACACTACGCAGCCACTGCTCCATCCACTGCACGAGGGCTTCGTCCTGGGCCAGGCGCACTGCGGGCGCGCCGAGCATCGACCCGGCGTGGAACGAGCCCGGCAGCATCAGCAGTTCGCTGGTGCGGCCCAGTCCGCGCAGCACCGAGTGCAGCTCGAACGACTGGGTGGGCGGGCAGCGATGGTCGCGCTCGCCCACCACGAACAGCAGCGGGGTGTGGCACCGAGCGGCGTGGAGCAGGGGCGACCACCGCAGGTACGGGCCGAGGTCGTCGAGCGGGTCGGCCGCGAGGCTGCGCGGCAGCAGGTACCGGCCCACATCGCTGGTGCCGAACATGCTGACCAAGTTGGTGACCGGGTTCTCGGCCACCGCGGCGCGGAACCGGTCGGTGGTGCACGCCAGCCAGCAGGTGAGGTAGCCGCCGTACGACAGGCCGGCCACGCCGAGCCGGTCGGGGTCGGCCCAGCCGCGGGCGACTGCCTCGTCGATCACGGCGAGTACGTCGGTGGTGGGGAGGTCGCCCCAGTTGTCGATGTTGGCGGCGGCGAAGGCCTCGCCGTAGCCGGTCGAGCCGTGGGGGTTGGTGTACACCACGCCGAACCCGGCCGCGCACAGCGCCTGGGCGTCGATGTTCAGCATCTCGCCGAATGCTGCGCCGGGACCGCCGTGGATGAGCAGCACCGTGGGCAGTGGGCCGTCGACGCCGGGCGGCCGCAGGTGCCAGGCCTCGAGCAGCGCGCCGTCGTGGGGTGACGGCACCGTGTAGCGGTGCACCTCGGCGGCGGTGGGTGCCGGGACGGGGTCGGGGAACGGCAGCGGCGTACCGGTTGCCGATGGGCCGGAGTCGAGCGTGATCACGGCGATCCGGCACGGCGTGTCGGCCGACTGCTCGGCCACCACCAGGCCGTGCTCGGTCATGGCCAGCGGCGAGATGCACCGTGCCCCGGTGAGCACCTCGTCCCACGAGCCGTCGGCCAGCGAGTGGCGGGCCACGCCCATCCGCCCACCCCGATGCGTGCGCACGTACAGGTCGGTGCCGTGCATGGCCATGGCCGTCTCGAAGGCTTCGCCGATGAGGGCTGGGGAGTCGCCGTACACACTGCCGCCCACCTGCACCGGTACCGTCACCTGCTGCACGGTGCCGTCGGGGAACATACGGTGGAACTGCTCGTCGGCGTCGGGCAGGGGCCCGTCGGGGTGGCTGACCAGAACCAGCAGGCTGCTGTCGGGCGCCCAGGCGGTGACCAGCGTCAAGCCGCTGGGAAGCGCAGGGGAGGTGACAGTGCCGTCGGGCTCGATGATGCGCACGTGCTGGCCGAACGTCTGCTCGTCGGGGTCGAAGCCGGCGACGGCGGCGAGGCGGGTGCCGTCGGGTGACCATCGTGGTTGCGACCACCACCACTCGTCGTCGGTCGACATCGTGCACGCACCGGTGGCCACGTCGCACGTCCACACCTGTGGCCCGTCGTCGAGGTGGCCGATGCCGTCGAACCAGTACACGCCCCGCGTGGTGCGCCATGGCAGCGACCGGTCGACGGTGCGCCCTCGGCCGGCCGTGAGCGCGAGGTGGGTGCCGTCGGGTGACCACGACACCGGGCCGGCCACTGGGCCGGGGAGGGTGGTGACGAACACCGGCTCGGTGGCCTCGAGTTCGGCGACGGCCACCTGGGGCGCACCGGCGCGCATGGTGATGAACGCGATGTGGTGTCCGTCGGGCGACCAGATGGGGGTGTGGTCGCCGGGCTGCGCCGCGGGCATCGGCCGCGGCTCGCCTCCGGCCGGGTCGAGCAGCACGATCTGCTGCACCTCCTCGGTCGAGCCGAGTGGGATGCGCGTCGTGGTGACGGCGACGCACGAGCCGTCGGGGGCGACGTCGGCGCCCACCGGGTAGGGGTGGGCGAGCCACTGCGCCGTGACCGAATGAGTCATCGGGGTTCCATACGTGTGCACTCGACGACTCAGCCGTCGCCGAGCGGCAGGACGAGCCGAGGTGCGCGGACGGCGTCGTGCAGCACCTGCACCCGGGCGACCGGCGCTTCGGCGGGGCGGCCGTGCGGGTAGGCGTTCAGTTGGATCGACGACGCGTGGCGCACGGCGACCCGCAGGCGACTGCCTGCCCGCACCCGACGCTGGCACCACTTGGTCTCGCGGAACGCGACGGCGGTGGGCTCGCCGGGCACCAGCCAGTCGTGGCCGCCGTCGAGGTGCCGACAACTCAGCCGCAGCAGGTCGCTGGTCAGGAAGATCGACGCGCCGTCGGGGGTGATCTCGTGCACGAGCACCGCAAGATCGGCATCGGGTTGATCGCACACGAGGTGCAGGTGCAGCTCGGGATGCCCCACCACGACGAGGTCGTCGGCGAGTGGCTGCGAGGTGTACACCAGGCCCTGGCCGTCGATCTCGAGCACGAAGCGCGAGTTGGTGGGGTCATTGCCCGCCAGCGTGGACATGAAGCTGTTCATCGGCTGGCCGTGGAACGGCGAGTCAGGTCCGCTGCCATCCGGGCGGGGCAACAGTTCCAGCCGTGCCGTGCGCAGGTCGTGCGGATCGCAGGTGAACGTGGCCGTCGGGCCGTCGACCGCGACATCGTCGACGAAGCCCGAGTGGAGCACGTCCATCGGGCCGTCGACCGAACGCAGCCAGCGATCGGTCGAGCCGGTGGTGGCGGCCTCCAACGACGGTGCGCCCACCCAGCGCTCGCTGCCGGAGACGTAGAGCATCACCCGGTGGCGCAGCAGCTCGGGCAACGGCGCGCCGTCGAGCACGTGGCGGAACCAGTCGCGCCGCAGCGCCGGCAGGTCGACCGTGGCATCGGGGCCGAACACCAACTCGCCCACCCGGCCCGGGCCGAAGTGGGTGCCCATGTGGTCCCATGGACCCACCACGAGATGGCTGGAGGCCACCGTGTCGGCCGGTGCGTTCGCCGCGAACCGACGCCAGTTGCGCAGGGTGCCGCCGCTGCTGTCGTCGTACATGCCGGTGATCGACAGCACCGGCACGGCGTGCGCAGCGAAGTCGGCGGGCTGGGCGAGGAAACGCTCCCAACCCGGCCCGGGTTCGGGGTGGTCGACGAATCGCAGCACGTCGTCGTCGAGCGGCGCGCCCGCGGCGACCGCCGCCTCCACCTGGCTGGTGCCGGCCTCGAGGGCCGCGAAGAGCTGTGCGTGCCAGTTGGCGAGGTCGCCGGAGATGGTGAACTGGGTGGCCCGGTTGCTGATGAGGCGCCGCCACCCGAAGTGGTAGAGCATCGGCATGCCACCGCGGGGCAGGTCGATGCCGTGGCCGCTCGTCGAGTCGGGCGTCATGGCCCGCAGCGAGGGCGGGCCGGCCGCCATGATGAGGTACTGGTTGATGCCGGTGTACGAGCCGCCGTGCAGCACCACACGGCCGTCGCTCCAGGGTTGCGCTGCCAGCCATTCGACGGCGTCGTACCCGTCGGTGGCGTCGTCGGCGAGGTCGTCGAACTCATCGTCGCTGTTGCCCCGGCCGCGCACGTCGAGTGCTGCGTAGGCGAAGCCGTTGGTGGCCCAGAACACACCATCGGGATGGAGGTGGTCGACGCCGTAGGGCGTCAGTTCCATCACCACCGGCACCGGCGCCTCGGCATGGCGCGGTCGCCAGATGGTGGCGTGCAGGGTCGCGCCGTCGCGCATGGGCACACGTACGCCGACGGTGGCGATCACCTTGCTCGATTCGGGTGAGGTGCTCTCGAGGTTGCTGGCGACGGGCATTCCTGGCTCCTAGTTGCTTGCTGCGGCCGTGTCGGGCCGACCCTGTTGGACGACGGTGAGGCGGGTGGTGGCACGCATGCCGGGCAGGCCGCCCTCCACCCCCGACCCCGACCAGCCGATCGACTCGGCGCCGAGGCGCATGTCGGGAGGCTCGGCCAGGTGGGGGTTCACGCTCACCCACGCGGCACGGATGCCGTCGGCCAGCGCGGTGGCCTCGGCTGGGTCGTCGCTCCAGCCGGTGCCCGACAGGCCGAACGGGGTGGCGTTGGCGAGGGCGATGCCCTCGTCGATCGTGGCGAACGTGGTGACGGCCAGCACCGGGCCGAACACCTCGGTGGTGAACAGGTGGTGCCCGGGGTCGACCCCGTCGACGATGGTGGGCGGGTAGTACCAGCCGCGCCGGTCGAGCCGTGCCCCACCGGCGACCACGCGGCCGCCCTCCGCGCGGGCACGCTCGACACAGTCGATCACGTGACCGAGGTGGGCCTCGCTGCCCAGCGGCCCGGCCTGCACCTCGGGGTCGTGCGGGTCGCCGGGCTGCCACTGTGCGGCCCGCTCGAGCAGCAGATCCATCAACGCGTCGTGGTGGCGCTCGTGCACGATCAGCCGCGAGCCGGCCACGCACACCTGGCCGCTCGCCCAGAAGATGCTCTGGGCCACGGCGTCGGCCACCACCTCGAGGTCGGGTGCGTGCTCGCCCACCACCTGCGCCGACTTGCCGCCCAGTTCGGTGACCACGGGCGTGAGGGTGGTGGCGGCGACGGCGCTGAGCACCCGGCGTCCGGTGGTGGTGGAGCCGGTGAGGTTCACCTGGTCGATGCCGGGATGGCGCGCCAGGGCGTCGCCGACGATGTCGCCCCGGCCAGGCACCACGCCGAACACGCCGGCGGGGAGACCGGCCTCGTGGGCCAACTCGCCGAGGCGCAGGGCGCTGGCGCTGGCGATCTCGGTGGGCTTCAGCACCACGCAGTTCCCTACCGCCAGGGCGGGCACGGCCTTGGTGAGTGCCACGAAGAAGGGGAAGTTCCACGGGCCGAGCACGCCCACCACACCGCGGGGCACCCGGCGGGCGGGCGCCTCGGTGTCGGCGGTGAGGTCGGGCAGCAGGCTGACGATCGACCGCACGATCGAGGCGGCGAAGGCGGCATCACCCGTGGTGATGCCGATGGGAATCCCCACCTCCGTCGTGTCGAGCACGGCCAGTTCCTCGGCGTGCTCCTCGATCAGGTCGGCGAGGCGCAGCAGGGTGTCGGTGCGCAGTGCCGCATCGCGCGCCCAGCCACCGGTGTCGAACGCCTGCCGCGCTGCGCTGACGGCCAGGTCGATGTCGGCTGGATCGCCGGCGGGGAGCGTCCACAGCAGCTCCTCGGTCGCCGGGTCGATCGAGGCCACCGTGGCGTCGCTGTGCGAATCGACGTGGTGACCACCGATGAATGGACGCATGTCGACCTGGCGCATTTCCGGCCTTCCCTGTCGCGTTGTAGGACGGTGCCCCTTGCGCCGTTCGACCAGAGCGTAGTTTACTTACGCAAAGGCTCCTCCGGGAGCGAGACGAAGGGGGACAGCGATGCGGGGGTTCACGAGACGCTCGGCCATTGCGCTCGCGCTGGTAGCGGCGCTGGGCGTGGCTGCATGCGGTGGCGACGACGACAGTTCGGGCGGCGGTGGCGGTGCCGGCGTCGAGGTCGACAAGATGGTGTGGGCCATCCAGTCGCCCGTCCAGTCGATGGACCCGGCCATCATGGCCGACGTGCCCACCCTGCGCGCCCAGACGGCCGCGTTCGACCGGGTGTTGTCGATCGACAACAACGGTGTGGTGCAACCGTGGATCGCCAGCAAGTTCGACACGAGCGACCCGCTGAAGCTGGTGCTCACGATCCGCGACGATGTGAAGTTCTGGGACGGCACGGCGATGACCGTCGACGACGTCGTCTACTCGATCGCCCGTCACGTGGGGCCCGACAGCACGTCGATGCAGTCGTTCAACTTTGCCGCGGTCACGTCGGTCGAGGCCACCGACGCGTCGACGGTGACGATCACCCTGGCCGCACCCGATCCTGGTCTGCCGGCGAAGCTGTCGGTGTGGGCCCAGGTGCGCCAGCAGAAGTACGACGAGGCCGCCGGTGAGGCGGCCGGCGGGTCGGACAAGCCCGGTATGGGCACCGGCCCCTACAGCATCACCTCGTACTCGTCGGCCGACGGTGTGAAGCTCACCCGCAACGACAGCTACTGGGCGGGCAAGCCGAAGGTGAAGGAGCTCGAGTTCAAGGTGATCGGCGATCCCGACACGGCTCGGCTGGCCCTGAGCAGCGGTGAGATCGACGGGTTCTTCGACGTGCCGCTCATCGCCACGCGCCAGTGGGACGAGCTCGAGAACGGGACGATGTCGTACGTGGCGGGTGCCTACAACGACTTCCTGTCGATGAACGTCACCCGCGCTCCGTTCGATGATGTGAACGCCCGTATCGCCATCGGCCATCTCATCGACCGCGCCGGCCTCCTCGGCCCACTGTTCAACGGCAAGGCCACCGTGGCGCAGAGCGTCGTGCCCGCCATCCAGATGACGGCCACGTTCGGCGACGACGGCGCGAAGAAGATGTACGAGGCCATCGGCGCACTGCCCGAGTTCTCGATCGACAAGGCGAAGGAAGCCCTCGCCAAGTCGGCCACGCCCGACGGCTTCACGCTCGACCTCGCTGTCGACACCAGCCAGCCGTGGATGTCGCCGCTGGCCCAGCACCTGGCCGAGAACGCCAAGCAGGTAGGCATCACCATCAACGTGAAGCAGGTGTCGGCGGCCGACTGGGGTGCCGGCTTGCTCGATCCGGCGGGCAGCCCGCTGCAGCTGGTGGCACTCGGTGCGGCTACGCCGTGGGCCGGTGAGCTCCCGCCCGTCATTCTCGGCACCACGGCAGGGTTCCCCCTTGCCGGCTACGGCGACGAGGCCATCGACGGCCTCGTCGGTCAGGTCGCTCAGGCTGCCACCGTCGACCAACTCCGGCAGCCGCTGCAAGACCTGCTGAAGGGCGCCACGGCCGACCTGCCGTATCTGCCGCTGTTCGACGAGCAGGTGGCCACCGCCATCGCGAACAAGTTCGTGTGGGAAGGCGGCTACGCGTACTACGCGCTGTCGCAGGCATGGCCGCTGCAACTCGGTGGAGCCGGGTGACGCTCACTGCGTACGCGTTGCGCCGCATCGCGGCGATCCTCATCATCCTCGCGGTGCTGTCGTTGCTGGTGTTCGGGCTGCTTGCCCTGATGCCGGGTGACCCTGCGCTCACGCTGCTGGGGCCGAAGGCGTCGACGCCCGAGGCCCTGGCAGCGGTGCGCGAGCGGTTCGGCCTGAACGATCCGTTCCTCACCCAGTACGCGCGGTGGGTGGGCAACGCCGTGCGCGGCGACTTCGGTGAGTCGATCTACTCCGGCGATGCGGTCACCACCCTCATCGCCGACCGGGTGGGGGTCACCGCCTGGTTGGCGGTGTATGCCCTGGTGCTCACCGTGCTCGTCGCCGTGCCGCTCGGTCTGGCCGCCGGCACCCGCACGGGCTCGCGCACCGATCGCGCCGCCACCGCCGTCAGTCTCATCACGTTGAGCGCCCCCACGTTCGCCGTGGGGTTTCTGCTCATCTACGTCTTCGCCGTGAAGCTCGACCTGTTCCCGTCGTTCGGTGCCGGTGACGGGTTCTTCGACACCCTGTGGCACATGACGCTGCCGGCCGTCACCCTTGCTGCGGGGCAGACAGCGGTGCTGCTGCGCCAGACGCGGGCCGCGACGATGGATGTGGCCGAACGCGACTTCGTCACCTTCGCCCGGGCCCGCGCCATCAGCTCGGGCCGCATCCGCCAGCGGTACCTGCTGCGCAATGCGTCGCTGCCGGTGCTCACCTCGGCCGGGTTGCTGCTGGCCTACGGCCTCACCGGCGCCGTGCTGGTGGAGAACGTGTTCGCCCTGCAGGGCCTGGGCACGCTGCTGGTGCGGTCGGTCGCGCAGCTCGACCTACCGGTGGTGCAGGGGTTGGCCATGTTCACCGCGCTGCTCGTGCTGCTGACCAACCTCGTGGTCGACCTGCTCTATTTCGCGCTCGACCCACGGTTGCGGCGTGCGGCGGTGGCGTCGTGACCGCGGCCGTGCAGCCCGCAGCGGTTGCCGATCCGGCGCGCCGGGTGCGCTGGGGGTGGCTGTTCTGGGCTGCCGTCGGGGTGGTGGCGTTGGCCGTGCTGGCTGCGCTGACGGTGCGGTGGATCGCCCCGTACGAGCCGTCGGCACAGAACCTGGTCGACAGCGGGCAGGGGCCGAGTGGTCAGCACTGGCTGGGCACCGACCAACTGGGCCGCGACATCTTCTCGCGCCTGCTCGCCGGGGCGCGCACCGGCCTGATCGGGCCGTTGGTGGTGGCCATCGGCGCGGGGTTCATCGGCACGGCGCTCGGGCTGTGGACCGGGTACGCCGGCGGGGCGGTCGACTCGGTGGTGATGCGCACGATCGACCTGATGTACGCGGTGCCGCCGCTGCTGGTGGCCATCGTGGTGGTGGGCCTGTTCGGCGGTGGGTACTGGCTGGCGGTGGGGGTGCTGATCGTGCTGTCGGCACCGGGCGACGTGCGCATCGTGCGTGCCGCGGTGATGGCCCAGCGCGAACTGCCCTATGTGGCGGCGGCGCGCACCGTGGGGGTCGGCCCGCTGCGCATCGCGGTGCGGCACGTGCTGCCCAACGTGACGCCCACGGTGGTGGCCAACGTGCTGCTGCAGTTCGTGGTGGGCCTGATCGCCCTGTCGGGCCTGGCGTTCCTGGGCCTCGGTGTCGAGGCCGGCTCGCCCGACTGGGGCCTGATGGTGGCCGAGAACCGTGGCATCCTCGACCTCAACCCGTGGGCGGTCATCGGGCCCGCGGTGTGCATCAGCCTGCTCGCCATCGCAGTCACGGTCATCGGCGACCGCGTGTACGAGGTGCTCTCGCAGCGGACGGCAGCGCGATGAACGAACCGCTGCTCAGCGTCGACGATCTCGGCATCGCCGTCGACCACCGCGAGCTGGTGCACCGGGTGTCGCTGCACCTCGCCCGTGGCGAGTCACTGGCGCTGGTGGGCGAGAGCGGGTCGGGCAAGTCGCTGACGGCTCGCGCCCTGGTGTCGCTGCTGCCCAGCGGGCTGCGGGCGACGGGCACGCTGCATGTCGACGGCGCCGAGGTCGACCCGACGACGCGCGCTGCCGACCACCGCGGCCGTCAGGTGGCGTTGTTGCTGCAGGACCCGTTCACGATGCTGAACCCGACGATGACGGCGGGCGACCACATCGCCGAGACGTTGTCGGCCGCGGGCCGACCGCGGGCCGACGTGCCGGCCGAGGTGACGCGTCGCCTCGCCGAGGTGGGCATCACCGACCCGTCGGTGGCCGGTCGCTACCCGTTCGAACTGTCGGGTGGCATGTCGCAGCGCGTGGCGCTGGCGGCAGCGTTGGCCAACGACCCCGGTGTGCTGGTGGCCGACGAGCCCACCACAGCGCTCGACGCCACCACCCAGCACGATGTGCTCGCCCTGTTGCGCCGCATCCAGGCCGACCGGGGCATGGGCCTGGTACTGATCACCCACGACCTGCGCGTGGCCTTCTCGGTGTGCGACCGGGTGATGGTGATGTACGCCGGGTCGATCGTCGAGCACGCCCCCGCCGCTGCGCTGCGCGACCAGCCGCTGCACCCGTACACGGTGGGCCTGCTCACCTCGGTGCCGTCGACCGAGCGTTACCAGCAACGACTCGTGGGCATCGACGGGTCGGTGCCCGCCACCCACACCGTGCTCGACCGGTGCGCGTTCGCCGACCGGTGCGCGCACCGCATCGACGCTTGTGTGGCTGCGGCGCCGCCGCTGGTGGAGGTGTCGCCCGGCCGGTTCAGCGCGTGTGTGCGCACCGGCGAGTTGGCCGCTGCGGTGCAGGTGCGCGACAACGCCGGGGTGCGCGCCCCGGCGGCGCCGGGCGAGCCGGTGCTGCAGGTGCGCGACCTGCGCAAGGTGTACCGCTCGGGTGGCAGCACGCACACGGCCCTCGACGGGGTGTCGTTCCAGCTCCGCCGTGGCGAGGCGCTGGGGGTGGTGGGCGAGAGCGGGTCGGGCAAGACCACCATCGCCCGCTGTCTGCTGGGCCTCACCGAGGCCACCGAGGGCGAGATCGAGTTCGCCGGAGTGGGCGTGGTGGGCGGCCGTCGCAGCACGGCGCAACGGCGGGCGGTGGCACGGGTGGTGCAGTGCGTGTTCCAAGACCCGTACAGCACCCTCAACCCGATGCACACCGTCGGTGCCACCCTGGCCGAGGCGCTGGCACACCGCGGTCGGCCGGTGGTGGATCGCGACGGCGAGGTCGCCGCGCTGCTGCAGCGGGTGGGTCTCGCCGCCGACTTGGCCGGTCGCCGACCCGTGGCGTTGAGCGGTGGGCAGCGCCAGCGGGTGGCCATCGCGCGTGCACTCGCCGTGGAGCCGCAGGTGCTGCTGTGCGACGAGCCGGTCGCCGCGCTCGACGTGTCGGTGCAGGCGCAGGTGCTGGAACTGCTGCGCGAAGTGAACCAGCAGCAGGGCACGAGCCTGCTCTTCATCACCCACGATCTCGGCGTGGTGCGCCAGGTGACCGAGCGGGTGCTGGTGCTGCACCGCGGTGCGGTGGTGGAGGAGGGCGCCACCGATGCCGTGCTCGACCATCCCGCGCACGAGTACACGCAACGGTTGGTGGCCTCGATGCCGCGCGTCGGAGGGGATTGGCTCACATGAGCGCGTTGCCCGAACAGGAAGTGCGGCTGCCATTGCTGCCCGAACTCGGCCCGACCTGGGTGCGGTCGGTGGGCGCCGAAGCTGGCCGGCCTGCGCTCGTACTGCTGCACGGTGGGCCGGGGTACAACTGCGAGTACCTCCGCCGGTTCGAGCAGTTCGCGCACACCGGCCGACTGGTGGTGCGCTACGACCAGATCGGTGGCGGGCGATCGGCCGTGGCCGATGAGCACTACGTGCCCGGCACGTTCAGCGTCGACGTGTTCCGTCGCGAACTGGCGGCGCTGCGCCGCGAGTTGGGCCTAGCCGAGGTGGTGCTGGTGGGCCAGTCGTGGGGATGCATGCTGGCACTCGAGCACGTGCTCGCCGGCGCCGAGGGCGTGCGCGGGCTGGTGCTCATGAGCGGCCTGGCGAGCATCGAGGAGTGGAACGCTGAGACGCTGCGGTTGCGCAGCGAGCTGCCCGCCGATGTGCTGGCCGTGCTCGAGGCCGAGGAGGCCGCCGGCCGCGTGGGCAGCCCGGCGTTCAAGCAGGCCTACGCCGTGTGGGAGCGCACCCATGTGCTGCGCATGGACGACCCGCCGCCGTGGGAGGCCGAAGGGCTGGCGATGTTCGAGCACGACAGCCGCGTGTACGACCTGCTGACGGGCGGCGCCGAGTTCCCCACCGGCGGCACGATGAACGAGTTGCAGGAGTGGGACGTGCGGCCGCGGTTGCACGAGGTGCTGGTACCAACCCTGTTGCTGTCGGGCCGGTACGACGAGGCCACGCCGGCAGTGATGTCGACCCTGCACGACGGCATCGCCGGCTCCGAGTGGCACGTGCTCGAGGACAGCTCGCACAGCTGCCACACCGAGCAGGAGGCCCTCACGATGCTGCTGGTGGCAGACTTCCTGGCTCGTATCGAGACGAGGACGGTATGACCCGTAAGCGGCGCACACGTGAAGAGACCCGCGAACTGCTGCTCGATGCGGCGGTGCGTGTGGTGCTGGCCCGTTCGAACGGCGACCACGGCGCGTCCACCAACCCGCTGGCGGGCGTGCGCATCACCGACGCGCTCGAGGAAGTGAACCGTGTCCTGCGCGAGCTCGATCCCGATGCGACGGAGATGACCACCGGCGCCGTGTACAACATCTGGCCGAGCCAGGAGGACTTCCAGATGGCGCTGCTCGACAAGGTGCTCACCGACGCCGCCGTACCCGGGATCGACCGGGTGAAGGCGGCACTCGACGAGGGTCTGCGCGATGGGGCCGACTGGCGCGAGCTCGTCGTCCGCTGCTTCGGCGTCGACTTCGAGGCGAGCTACCAGGCGCCCACGATGTTCCTGATGATCGGCATGACAGCGCTCGCCCCGGCCGAGCGGTTGGCGGCGATGAACGTGACGAGCAACGAGCGCTACGTGGCCGAGACCGGCGAGATCGTGAAGCGCATCCTGCGCCATGGTGGTCGCAAGATGGCGCCGGGCCGCTCGATCGCCGACCTGGTGTGGGCCATCGAAGCGCTCGAGTCGGGCTACCTGCTGCGGCGGCGCTCGTTCCCCGACGTCACCTCGCGGCGGGCCGGGGGGCGCACCGTGGTGCAGGCTGCGATCCTCGCGCTGGTGGAGGAGTTCACCGTCGAGACAGCACCGACGAACCGCCCCTGACGTCTGCGTAACTTTCTGATGTAACGTTGCCGGCATGGTGCTGAGTGCAAACAACATCGTCGCTGGGCCCGGTGCGTCCGTCGACCTCCAGTTCCGTGAGCCGATCGAGATGCGCGACGGGGTGCACCTCGTCGCCAACGTGTTCCTGCCCAAGCAGCGCACCGATGGCGTGCCGGCGATCATCGAGTTCACCCCGTACTCGCGCGACACCGGGTCGCCCGAGGGCGTGCGTTTCGCGAGCGAGGGCTTCGCGTTCGTCTCGGTCGACTGCCGCGGTCGGGGCGACTCCGAGGGTGAGTTCCTCGGCCACCACGGCGGCGAGGCCGACGACGGGTACGACCTCGTCGAGTGGGCGGCCGCACAGCCCTGGTGTACCGGCGACGTGGCGTTGTTCGGCGGCTCGTACACCGGGCAGAACCAGTGGACCACCGCAGCGGCGCATCCCCCGCACCTGCGCACCATCATCCCGGCCGTCGCTTCGATGGGGGGCCTGGCACCGGGCGCCGGTGGCATCCCGATCGACCACCAGTTCAACTGGGGCATGCTCACGGCGGGCAAGACGCTGTCGAGCCGTGTGGTGGCCGAGGCGGCGATGCACATCGCCCGCCTGGCCGAGGCGTTCGAGGCGCACGAATCGTTCCGGTCGCTGAACGCGAGGCTTGGAGGGCCGTGGGGCCTGCCCGAGGAGATGAACACCACGCCACAGTTCGCGCCGTGGCGACCCGAGTGGGGACCATCGGAGGCGGGCCTGCCCGACATCGACATCCCGGTGCTCGAGATCACCGGACCGTACGACATCGCCGTGCGCGGTGCGGTCGAGCACCACCGTCGCTATGGCAGGGCTCGCCCTGCCGGCCAGCGCCCCCATCACCACCTGGTTCTGGGGCCGTGGGAACACGGCGAGGCCTTCGGCGGTCGCCCGCAGGCGGGAGATCTCCAATTCGGTCCCGCAGCGAACGTCGACATGATGCAGATGGCGATCGACTGGTATCGCTGGGTGCTCGACGGCGGCGAGAAGCCGTCGTTCCTCACCGACCCGGTGCACTACTACGTCACCGGGGCCGAGGAGTGGAGGACGGCAGCGAGCCTCGAGGCAACCACGGCCGGCACGATGCCGTGGTACCTCGTCGGCCACGACGGACACCACAGCGCCGCCCATCCCGGCTGGCTGCAACCCGAGCCCGTCGACTCGCCGGCGTTCCGCTTCGTGTGCGACCCCGACGAGCGCACCACGATGCTGCTCGAGCAGCAGCCGAGCCCGGCGGGTCAGTCGTTCAATCCGCTGATGGAACTGCCACCCAACTACCACGACCTCGGCGCCCACCTGTGGGGTGTCGACCCGACGTCCGGGGTGTTCGTGGCGTCGATCGACGGGTTCGGGGCGGTGTACACCTCCGGGCGCCTCGCCGAACCGCTCGAGCTGGCCGGCGAGCCCCGGCTCGATGCCTGGGTGGTGCTCGACCAGCCCGACGCCGACCTGTGCGCCCTGCTGTACGAGCTGCGAGTCGACGGGTCGCGCATCTTGCTGTCGCCCGCCGTGCAGCGCCTGCGCCACCGCGACCTCGACAAGGGTGTGCAGTTGATGGTGCCGGGTGAGCCCACCCTGGTGCAGTTCCGCAACTTCCACTGGTTCGCCCGCCGCCTGGCTGCCGGCTCCCGCTTGCAGTTGGCCGTGCGCCACACCGGCTCGCTGCGCATGGACCGCAACCACCACACCGGGCGACCCGACGGGTTCGAGACGCCCGACGATGTGCGCGTGGCGACGGTCGACGTGCTCCACGCCGGCGAGCACCGCTCGGTGCTGCATCTCCCGCTCGCACCGACGGTCGAGTCATGACCGAGCGGTCGGTCACCATCGTCACCGGGGCCGCCTCCGGTATCGGCGCGGCATGTGTGCGGCGCCTCGTCGAGCGCGGCGACACCGTGGTGGGCGTCGACCGCTCGCCCACGGTCGACGAGCAGGTGCGGGCCCTTGGCGGAAGCCTCGGGGTGGTGGCCGATGTGTCGTCGTCGGCAGCGTGCGATGGCGCAGTGGCTGCTGCGGTGGCGCAGTTCGGGCGCGTCGACCACCTCGTCGTCGCCGCAGGCATCGAACTCACCGGGCCGGCGCACGAGATGGACGACGACACCTGGTCGCGGGTGCAGCGGGTGAACGTCGACGGGTCGTTCTTCATGGCCCGCGCCGTGGGCCGCCACCTCATCGATGCCGGTCGGCCCGGCAGCATCGTGCTGTTCGGCTCGATCAACTCGATGATGGCCATGCCCGGGCAAGTGGCCTACGTGGCGTCGAAGGGTGCCGTGCTGCAACTCGGTCGCGGCCTCGCCGTCGACTGGGGCCCGCACGGCATCCGCGTGAACGTGGTGGGCCCCGGCGTCATCGACACGCCGATGAACGCACAGAGCTTCGCCGACCCGGTGCGCATCGCGTACTACGCGGGGCGTGCCCCCCTCGGCCGTCACGGGCAGGCCGACGAGGTGGCCGCCCTGGTGGCGTTCCTCACGTCGCCCGACGCGTCGTACATCACGGGTGCCTTCGTCGCTGTCGACGGCGGCTGGCTGGCGGGCGAACGCCCGCCCTCACGAACGGAGTCCTGAATGCTGAAGGTGATGTGGTTCTTGAAGCGCGCCGAGGGCATCACGCTCGAGCAGTTCGACGCATGGTGGCGTGAACACCTGCACATGATCGCCGACCGCCAGCGCCCGCAGCTGCTGCGCTACACGGTGAACATCCGCACCAGCGACACCGACACCCTGGCGGGCCACCCCGGCACCGACTGTGAGTGGGACGGCGTGGCCGAGCAGTGGTTCGCCGACGAGGCCGCGTTCGAGCAGGTGTACGGACGACCGTCGGCCGCCGAGACCCGCGCGGACACCCTGGCCCACGTGTCGCGGTTCGAGCGGCTGTTCGTGCACGAGATCACGGTGATCGAGTGATCGAACACGCCGGCGGACGAGTGGTGTTCGCTGCAGCCGACGAGGTGCCCTGGACCGACACCGCCGACGTGGTGGTGGTGGGCAGCGGTGCCGCCGGGTGGGCTGCTGCGCTGGCGGCGCGTTCGGCCGGTGCCGATGTGCTGGTGCTCGAGAAGCTCGGCCAGTTGGGCGGCACCACGGCCAAGGCCGGTGGCGAGGCGGGCGGCACGCCACCGGGTGCGCTGCCGGAACGAGCCGGCACCTGGCTGTGGATCTGCAACCACCCGTGGCTCGCCGACCTCGGCCACACCGACCCGCGTCCCGAGGCGCTGCAGTACCTGGCGCGCCTGGCCCGGCCGACGATGTACGACCCGGCGTCGCCCACACTGGGCCTGCCTGCCGACGAGTTCGCCTTGCTCGAAGCGTTCTACGACCACGGTGCCCGGGTGGTGGCGGCACTCGATGCCCTCGACGCACCCAGGCTGCGGCCGTTGGCCGGCACCTGGGACTACTGGGCCGACCTGCCCGAGAACCAGACGCCTCGCGGGCGCGCGCTGTACACGCCGCTGCCCGACGGCCGCGAGGCCACTGGGGCCGAGATCATCGACGCGATGGCGGCGGCGGGCGAGCGGCTCGGTGTGCGGGTGCGCACCTCGAGCCTGGTGCACGGCCTGGTGGTCGACGGCGACACCGGCCGGGTGATCGGGGTCCAGGCGGGCGCCAGCGCGGCCACGGCATCGCTGGTGCGGGCACGGGGTGGGGTGGTGTTCGCGACGGGCGGCTTCACCCACTCGCCCGAGTTGCGCCGGGCCCATCTGCCGGCTGCCATCACCGGTGGGCTCGCCGCGACGGGCAGCACGGGCGACCTGGTGCATCTGGCCTCGGCGCTCGGTGCCCGGCTGGCCAACATGAACGAGGCGTGGATGACGCCGATGGTGCTCGACCACGGTGCGGCTCCGGCCAGCGGCGCCTTCCGGTTGCCGGGCGACTCGATGGTGCTGCTCGACCGTCTCGGCCATCGGGTGGTGAACGAGAAGGTCACCTACAACGAGATGACGCGGGCCATGCTGCGCTGGGACGAGGCCCGCGGCGAGTACCCGGCCCGCGTGATGGTGATGGTGTTCGACGAGTCGGTGAGCGAACGCTGCCGGGCGATGCCGGGCGATGCACCCATCGACGAGGGTGGCGGCAACCCATTGGCCCGCGTGGGTGGCAACGACCACCACGAGCTCGTGGGCGACACGCTCGAGGCGCTCGCTACTGCGATCGACGAGCGTCTCGCCCGGCACCACGACCGGTTCCCCGGGTTGCGTCTCGCCGACGACTGGGTGGAGCAGGCGCAGGCCTCGATCGAACGGTTCGACGCGTTCGCCCGGTCGGGTGTCGATGCCGACTTCCACCGCGGCGCCACCCGCACCCAACGGGCGCGCAGCGGTGCACCGCGCAGCGACGAGTTCCCCAACCCGACGATGCACCCGTTCGACCACAGCGGTCCGTGGCACGCGGTGCTGCTGGTGGCCGGCACGCTCGACACCAAGGGCGGCCCGATGATCGACCCGCACGCCCGGCTGGTGCGCCCCGACGGCAGCCCGATCGACGGCCTCTACGGGGCGGGCAACTGCATCGCCTCACCCGCCGGCCAGGCGTACTGGGGCGGTGGCACCACGCTCGGCCTGGCCGTCACGTTCGGCTGGCTCGCCGGCGAACACGCCGCCGGGCGCTGACGGCGGGGCGACCGTTAGCCTCGACAGGGTGAGCGTCGCCGCCGACCCGCTGTTCGTGTTCGATCACTCGTACGTGCGCGACCTGGAGGGCCTGTACGAGCTGTGGCAGGCGGCCGAGGTGCCGGCCCCCGAACTGTTGGTGCTGAACGAGGCGCTGGCAGCCGAGCTGGGGGTCGATGCCGATGCGCTGCGGTCGCCCGAGGGTGTCGCCCTGCTCGTGGGCGCCGCCCTGCCCGAAGGCACCACGCCCATCGCCCAGGCGTACGCCGGCCACCAGTTCGGCGGCTACTCGCCCCGCCTCGGCGACGGTCGGGCGCTGCTGCTGGGTGAGGTCATCGACGTGCACGGCGCTCGCCGCGACCTGCACCTGAAGGGCTCGGGCCGCACACCGTTCGCCCGCGGCGGCGACGGCAAGGCGGCCGTCGGGCCGATGCTGCGCGAGTACGTCATCAGCGAGGCGATGCATGCCCTCGGCATCCCCACCACGCGGTCGCTCGCCGTGGTGGCCACCGGCGAACGCATCCGCCGCGACATCCCGTTGCCGGGTGCGGTGCTGGTGCGGGTGGCGGCCAGCCATCTGCGCGTGGGCACGTTCCAGTACGCGGCCTCGCTGGGCGATCCGGCCCTGGTGCGACGTCTGGCCGACTATGCCATCGCCCGTCATCACCCGACCGCTGCCGAAGCCGAGCAGCCGTACCTGGCGTTCTACGAAGCGGTGGTCGAGGTGCAGGCGTCGCTCATCGCCCGCTGGATGCAGGTGGGGTTCATCCACGGAGTGATGAACACCGACAACATGACCATCTCGGGCGAGACCATCGACTACGGCCCGTGCGCCTTCATGGACGCCTTCGACCCGGCCACGGTGTTCAGCTCCATCGACCACGGCGGCCGGTACGCGTACGGCAACCAGCCGAACGTCGCCCAGTGGAATCTCGCCCGTCTCGGTGAGGCGCTGCTGCCGCTGTTGGCCGACGACACCGACGCCGCCATCGCTGCTGCCACCGAGGTGCTGCAGTCGTTCCGCGACCGCTTCACGGCGCACTGGACGGTCGGCGGCCGGGCCAAGTTGGGTCTGGTGAGCGAGCACGACGGCGACGAGGTGCTCATCGGCGCGCTGCTCGAACTGCTGGGCGCGCAGCGGGTCGACATGACGTGCCTGTTCCGTGCGTTGTCGGGTGTGGTGCGTGGCGACGCCACGGCGGCTCGGGCGCGGTTCGCGCAGCCCGAGGCGTTCGACGCCTGGGCCGCGCAGTGGCTCGACCGTCTCGCGGCTGAGGGCCGTGCGCCCGCCGAGGTGGCCGCCTCAATGGACGCCGTGAACCCGGTGTACGTGCCCCGCAACCACCTGGTCGAGGCCGCGCTCGAGGCGGCTACGGCGGGCGATCTGGGCCCGGTCACCGAGCTGGTCGACGTGCTGCGCCAGCCGTTCGCCGAGCGCCCGGGTCTCGAGGTGTACGCCGAACCGGCGCCGCCGACGTTCGGCAAGTACGTCACCTTCTGCGGCACCTGAGGCTCGACCGAAAAAGGCCTCTGACCTGCGGAAAGAGGTCCTTCCAGCGTCACATCCGACGGGGCTTCATCCGTTCCAACAGTGCTACCGCGAGGGTGGCACGAGGACGAGGTGATGGACCCACAACACGACGGACACGACGACATTTTCGAACACACACCACTCGACGAGCTCCGTCGGTTGATGGCAGAGCAGGAGGAGGAGCCGGCCCTCGAACCCGACGAGGTGCTGGCGCTCCGCAAGGCGCTCGCCCACGCCGAGATGGAGGACGGCCTGCCCGACCGGGCGGTGCGCGAGTTCAGCCAACTGGTGCACCACTACCACGAGGAGCAGGGTTGGCTGGGCGAGCAGACGCTCGACCTGCGCGGCAGCCTCGGCCGGGCGCTCGTCATGGCGGGCCGGCCGGCCGACGCCGAGCCGATCCTGGTGGAGGTGCTGGCCGACCGGGAGGTGTTGCTGGGCCCCACCGATCCGGCCACGTTCGTGGCGAGGGGCAACCTGATGCGGGCGATCGCCGCGGCCGGCCGGACGACCGAGGCCCTCGACCTGGCGAATGAGCTGCTGGCCGAACGGCGGGAGGTGCTGGGGCCCGATCACCCCGACACCTTCAACTCGCGGGGGTTCATCGCCCAGCTCCTCGCAACCGCCGGTCGCGACGAGGAGGCGGTCGAGGCCTACGAACTCCTCCTCATCGATCGCGAGCGGGTGCTCGGTATCGATGCGCCGGCCACCCGGACCACCCGCTACAACCTGCTGCAGCACCGGGTGTCGATGGGTTCGGCCTCCATCGCCGAGGTGGAACTGAGGCTGGCGGAGGCCAAGATCGGAGCCGACCGACCGCTGGTCAGACTGCTCGAGCGGACGCTGGTGCGGATGTACGCCGAGGACGGGCAGGTCGACATCGCCGGGCGCATCGCCGCCGGACTGCTGTTCGACTGCGAGGAACTGGAGCGACGAGGCGACGACGACCTCTACGCCGCAGAACTCTCCTCGCTGTTGTGGCTGGTTGCCAGTGCGCTCGGTGCCGAGCACCCGCTGTGGTGGTCGATGGCGAACCGTTTCGAGTGCAACTACGAGTACGAGGAGATCGACGAGTTCGACGTGGACGACGAGGACGACGACGAGTGAGTCGGGTGGGGCGGCTGCGTTTGTGAGCGGAACCCTGCTTGTCACGGCTCCGCTCACAAACGCTGGGGACGGGGGGAGGGCGTGGGTCAGTCGAGGGCGGCGAGGAGGTCGTCGATCGGGGGGCGGGCGTCGGGCGTGGCGGGCAGCGACACCATCCGCAGCACGCCGTTGCGGCCGACGACGGCGTCGGCGCCGAGCTGGTGGATGTCGTCGCCGGTCGGCCGGCTCAGGCGGCGGCCGCGACGCAGCAGTCGGGCGTACATCCGCAGCGTGCCGAGCGACCACACCTGGCGGTTGGTGCCCCGTTCGGCGCCGAGCAGTGCGTACAGGGTGCGGTCGAGGTCGGCCACCACGTCGAACGGCAGGTCGAGGTGCGTGCGGTAGGCGGCCAGCCGTTCGGGTGCGGCGAAGGTGACGACAGCGATGTCGGCGTCACCGAACTCGGCGAGGCGATCGCGCACGGCGATCACGTGCTCCTGGCACGGCAGTCAAGCGAGGTGGCGGTGCAGCACCAGCACCAGCGGCCGGCCCCGCCGGTCGGCCGGTCGCCATGGTCGCCCCGTGTGGTCGATCAACTCGAGGTCGGCCGGCAGCGGGTCGCCGGCGCGCAGTGGTCGTTGCTCGGTCATGGGCACCTCCGCCGCCGAGCGTACGGTGGAGCGACGGTCGACGGGCGTCGGCGAGAGGCGGGACGCGGGTGATCGACCAGAGACTGCGCGAGGCGAAGGACCGGGCGATCGACCCGGTGGTGCGTGGTCTCGTGGCGCTGCGGGTGGGTGCTGGGTGGTTCACCGCTGCGGGGTTGATCACCTCGTTGGCTGCCGGGGCGCTGGCGTGGCGCGGCCTCACCTGGTGGGCGCTGGCGGCGTTCCTCGCCGGGCGGGTGTTCGACGGCGTCGACGGAGCGGTCGCCCGACGTGCCGGCACGGCGAACGACCTCGGCGGCTACCTCGACCAACTCGCCGACACGGTCGGCTATGCGGCGGTCCCCCTGGGCCTGGCCGCCGGCATCGGCACCACCGAGGTGTGGGCTGCGTGCGCCGTGCTGGTGGCGTCGTTCTACGTGAACATCGTGTCGTGGGCGTACCTGTCGGCGCTGGCCGCGAAGCGCGGCGCCGGCGTCGCTGCGCAGGGAACGGCGACCAGCATCGTGATGCCCGCCGGGTTGGTGGAGGGTGCCGAGACGGTCGTGCTGTACATCGCAATGCTTGCGCTCCCGGGGTGGCTGCCCGGTTGGTTCTGGCTGATGGCGGCGCTGGTGGCAGTCACCATCGTGCAGCGTGTGGCCTGGGCGGTGTGTCACCTGCGGTGAGCGCAGCGGGTCACAGTGCAGCGCCTCGCGGTCGTTGAGGTGAGCATGGTCGACTTCTCGATGCCGTTTCCCCAACCATCCATCACGCCTGCGCAGGCCGTGTTCTCACCGCACGAGGTGCAGCGCATGCTCGGTCTGGTGGTGGGTGCTGCCGTGGGGGATGCACTCGGTGCCCCGTTCGAGTTCGGGCCGGCCGGGCAGTACAGCCGGCGCTTCCCCCGGCCGGTGCTGGCCGGGACCGGGGAGATGATCGGTGGCGGTTCGTTCGGGTGGGCTCCGGGCGAGTTCACCGACGACACGCAGATGGCCCTGGCCATGGCGTTGACGCTGCTCGACGCCGGCCGGTACGAACCCGATGCGCTCTGGCGTGCGTGGCGATGCTGGGCGGCTGACGCCGCCGACGTGGGCACCACGACGCGGGCCTCGCTGCGCTGTGCCGACTGGCGTTCGGTACGCCATGCCGAGCCGCTGCGCTCGGCGGCGAACGGTGCGCTGATGCGCGCCTTTCCCCTGGCGGTGGCCTTCATCGATGCCACCGACGACGACGCCCGCGCCGTCGTGCTGCATCAGGCCTCGCTCACCCATCCGCACCCGGCATCCGGCTGGGGTGCGTGGCTGGCGGTGGTGATGATGCGCGCCGGCATCCGTGGCGCCGATCCGTTCGCTGCGCTCGCCCGCGAGCTGAACGAAATGCCGGGTGATGGAGCGGGGGCGTTCCGTGCGGTGCTGGCAACGGACTGGTCGCCCGACCGCCCACACCCCGGCAACGGCAGCGTGTGGGGGTGCCTGGCCGAAGCCGTGTGGGCCGTGCGTTCGACCGACTCGTTCGATTCGGCCGTCATCACCGCGATCGAACTCGGGGGCGACACCGACACGGTCGCCTGCGTGGCCGGAGCGATCGCCGGAGCGCTGTACGGGGTGCAGGCCATCCCGTCACGCTGGGCCACGTCCGTGCACGGCCGAGTCGCCCTGCCCGAGGGTGAGCGCCGATTCGGCCTGGCCGACCTGCAGCAGGTGGCGCTCGAGTTGGCACGTCGGCAGGTGTGGCCCAGCGCCCCCTGGCTCAGTGCCTGAACCCGCATTCGCAGGGTTCCTCCACCGCATGTCATGAAACGATCCCGTCCGGCGTTGAGACGTTGTCAGTTCCTGGACGACGTCTTGACGGGAGACCATGAGTACTTCGAAACGACCACCTGTGCGGCGGCGCATGATTGCGGTGCTCCTGCTGCTGGCGTCGGGCCTTGCCTTCGGGGCCGGCGGTGCCCGAGCGGAGGCACCGTTCAGCGTGACGGTCACCTCGAGCGCGTCAGCGCCAGGCATGTTGATGGTGCGGTGGACTGCCGACCCGGCCGAACTGTGGATCCTCACCTACATCGTCACCTGGTGGCGAGGCACCGACACGGCGGTCGCACCGGCGGGCAGCGTGGTCCTGAGTCCGTACAACCGCGTGCCGGAGACGCCGCTCGCGGCCGTCATCCCGAGCCTCGAGGACGGTGCCACGTACACCGTCGAGGTCACCAGTGTGGTGATGAGTGGAACCGGCCCGGTGCTCCTCAACAGCGTCGAGGACACCGAGGTGGTGGCGGGTTCGACGCCGACCTGCGAAACGGGCCGCTTGTGCGGCACCTTGGCCGACTCGCCGGGGTCGCTTCGTACGGTCAGCGTGTACACCGGGGGCACCAACGGCATGGCCACCGTGGAGGGCAGCAACTTCCGCTGGTCGCCTCCCTCGGAATGGCCGACTGACAACCCGACCACGGGTGGCGGGTGGACGACCGTCACCATGCAGATCGTCGATCGGAGCGGCATCAGCGCGACCCGGTGGTGGAGCGCCTTCGGAGACCCGGGTGTGTCCTACGAGACGGCGACAGCGATCCTGTTGCCGTCGAGTGGTCCGTCGGTGAACGTCGGCACGATCGCCGCGACTGCGGGCACGCTGCTCACCGGCGAGTTGCGGAAGGAACTCCCTGGTGGGGGGTCGGCACCACTGACGGCGAGCGACTTCGTCGATCTGTGTATCGATGTGATCCGCATCTCGGCCGCCGGCCCCCAGTCGGCAGCGACCATGTGTGGGTTTCGCGACTTCGGCTTCGGGTCCGACCTGACGGTTCCCGGCAAGTGGCGCATTTCGCTGCCACCCGGCACCTATCGCATCCGGTTCATCGACCGCCCCAACTATTTCGGAACAAGCAACGTGCTGCTCTACAACGTGAACTTCGCCCCGCAGTGGTGGCGCGCGGATGGTGCCAGAGGTGAGTCGCCCTCCACAGCGTCGCTGTTCGATCTACCGGCAGGAACGCCTGGCGATCTCAGTGCGGTCCTCCGCCCGGCCAAGCAGGTGCGCGTCGACGTGACCGGTATCCCCGCATCGGTCGACCTCACGGAGGCATGGGCCTCGGTGAGCATCGTCGACGAGCAGGGCAACTGGACAGGCGGAGCGATGACGATCGATGCTGTTGCGCGCACCGCCAGCGCGTCGGTGACCGGCTTGGTGGAGGGTCGGCCGTACCGCATCTTCCTGCGTTTCGAAGGGAGCGGTGGATCGTTCTACCGATGGTGGCTGGTCGGCGGCGGCACGCTCGACAGCGCCACGGGAATCGTGCCCGGCCCGGTAGTGGTCGAGCCGTGGCAGACCCAACCGCTCCTCGTGTCGCTGCACCGGCCCGACGGGAATGCGTACGGACCCGGGGAGGCATGTATCGCACTTGCGCCGGCTGCCTCGCCGGGTGATGAACCTGCAGCGAGCTCGTGCGTCGGATCCAACTACGTCGCGCTGCTCCAGCGGGTGCCGGCCGGTACCTACCGTGTGGTTGCGTACCGCCGTGACCCCGACACGGGGGAGACCATCGGTAGTCCGATCCGCCTTGCCGACTTCGAGGTGACGAACGACCTGCCTACCGCGGCTCCGTTCTTTCCCGACTTCGCCATCGGTGTGAGCGACACGAGTCGCCTCGCCGGTGGTGCGTCCATCACTCCTCCATTCAGCCCCCTTGCAGCGGTGGTGCTCCCATGACGACCAAACGCTCCCTCCGCGCCGGTCTCTTGCTCGTTGGTGCGACCACGGTGGTCCTGGCGCTGCTCACGCCTGCTGCGGCGACCATCATCGACGAGGGCGACCAGAACGCCCCGGCTGAACTGGAGAGGATCCCCGCGGTGGAGTCGGTGCCCTCGGAGGTCGGTGCGCTGCTCGGCCTCGCGACGACGGTTCCGCCGACGACGGTTCCGCCGACGACGGTGCCGGCTACGACGGTGCCGGCTACGACGGTGCCGCCGACAACTGCGCCGGTCACGACGGTCCCGCCGCCGACGGTTCCGCCTGCCGTTGCGCCGGTTGCTCCCCAGCGGCTGTTCGACACCCGTGAAGGGGCGAGCAGCACGGTGCGCATCGCACTTCCCAAGATGCCACTCACGCCCGACCGCCCGGTGCGGTTGCGGCTGGCCGGCGTGGGCGACATTCCCGCCAGCGGAGCCGTTGCGGTCTCACTGAATCTCACCGTGGTCGATGCGCAGAGCGACGGGTTCTTGACGGTGTACCCATGCGGCACCCGTCCTCTGGCGTCGAACGTGAACTACAGCGCAGGACAGACGGTTGCAAACGCAGTGCTGGCGGCGCTTTCCGATGCAGGTGAGCTGTGCCTGTACAGCAGCGGAACCATCGATCTGGTGGGCGACCTCGGTGCCTGGTTGCCGGCGGGTTCGGGGGTGACCCCGGTGATTCCGCGGCGGCTGTTCGACACCCGACCCGACGAACCGCAGGGCGCCGTGACGGTCGACAAGCAGATGCTGTCGCCCGGCGGTGAACTGGCCGTGTCGTTCCTGGGCGCAGGGCCGTTGCCGACGAGTGGTGTTCGCGCTGTCTCCTTGAACGTCACCGTCGTCGATGCCGTACGGCCCGGGTTCCTCGCGGTCTACCCGTGCGGCACGCGGACCGCCACCTCGAACGTGAACTTCGTGGCCGGCCGGGCAGTTGCCAACACGGTGGTGGTCGGTGTGCCGGCGGATGGTCGAGTGTGCTTCTCGAGCAACGTCGGCACTCACGTCCTGGCCGATGTGAACGCGTGGTACGACAGCACCGCCCGACTGACGATGATGTCGCCGCCGCAGCGACTGTACGACAGTCGGCCGACCGAGCGTCCGGGAGCGATTGATCTTCCCGCACAGCCGCTGGAGCGAAACACACAACGGTCCATGGTGCTCACCGGAGTAGCAGGAGTGCCCAGCACTGGTGTGGCTGCACTCGTGCTGAACGTGACGGCCGTGAATCCCGAGGGCGCCGGCTTCCTGACGGTGTATCCGTGCGGCGGCGAGCGGCCCGAGGTGTCGAACCTCAACTTCGTGCCGGGTTCGATCACGGCGAACGCAGTGCTGGTGGCACCAGGTGCCGGCGGCCGGGTGTGCTTCTTCGCGAATACCACCACCGATGTGGTGGTGGACGTGGGCGGCTGGTTCTCGATCTGAGCGTTCGGGTCGGTGCGGATCTCACCCCGGTCCGCACCGGCCTGCGCGGCGCGCCCACGTACCGAGTGCGCCCAACATCAGGTCAGCCAGCTGCTGGTGCCGCCACCTCGACGACCACTGGATCGTCAGAGGTGGCGGTACCGCTGTCGTCGGCGAGGGAGATCATCCAGGTTCCTGGCTTGGCCGACGTCGGGACAACGAGTTGGAGGGTTCCCTCGGAGAAGAACCAGTCCATTGCAGCTTGGACACCATCGCCGCCGCTCCCCGGAAACGTCTCCCATGGGCCGGACTCACAGGCTTCCTTCACCGATGTCGCCGATACCGCCTGTCCCACGATGCGCCACTGCCCCGAGTCGATCGGAGAGCCGACGGTCGGCACCCAGGATGCCGACACGCGACGATCGAGTCCCGGACCGACGCCGACGACGTCGGTCGAGGTGATGCCGAGCGTGGCGCAGACCTGCCGAGCCTGTGCTTCGGTGACTCCGATGCCAAAGGTGTGCGGCGCCCGGACGGTGGGACGTACGAGGAGGTTCACGACGTCGCCGGGTCGCAGCGTCTCAGGGCTCATCGAGGTGATCGTCAGGGTGAGGCCGTTCGACAGTTTGTAGTCGTGCACGCGCTCGATCAGGTTCGCTGGAACGGTGGAGGTGCTGGTCTCCGCCTCCGTTGTCGGTGCAGCAGCGGTGGTCGGCGCGCTCGGCTGGCTGGACTGATTGATGGGGGCGGTGCTGACCGCCGACGCGGTCGGCGCCGTCACGAGCGTCGTCTGACTGTCGAGAGTCGAGGTGGGGTCGTCGTTCCGCAGCAGTGCAAGAGCGAGTCCGCCGCCTACGAGTACGCCGCCGACTGCAAACGCAAACGGGCGCATGAACTGCCAGCGCTTGGCTCGCCGAAGCACCGTTTCCGCACGTGATGCGAGCTGTTGGTCGCCGATGGCGGCGGCGATGGTGGCCGCCTGCTCGGCGGCACGGCGACCTGTTGCGGCCCGGCGCCTCGTTGCGGAGTGAGCCTGGTCGAGGAGTTCCTCCGCCCAGCGGATTCGACGTGTGGTGCTCGGCCCGACTGGCTCGATGGGCTCATCGGTCCTGACGACGTGCAGGTGCTCGATCGGTCGAGCGAGGCCGAACTCGATGTCGGCTCGCTGCGAGGCGTCGCCCGAGCCGCGGAGCCGACCGATGGCGAGCAGCGTCCCGGTCTCGGCATCGGAGATCCTGATCCAGTGTCCGCCGTCGGCGCCGGTGGCGGTGGTCATGACCACGAGTTGCGGTCCTTCGCGACGCAACTGGAGAGGTGGCACGGCGGCAGTCACCTCGTACCAGATGTCGTCCACTGCGACGGGTCGGCCAGGCTCGCCCGGGAGAGCGGCACTCGCCGCGAGGGCTGGCGCGGTGTCGGCTACCTCGACCGACATCTCGATGTCGCGCGTGGTGGAGGTGTTGGCCACGAGACGGGCTACCTCTGCGCCGAAGACTGCCGTCAACTGGACCAACGCGAGGGCGGGCAGCGTTCCACCGTGCTGCGGATCGAGATCGATCACGACCTCATCGATGGTGCCCTCCGGGCTGCGGCCGACCGCGGTGCCGTCGCCGAGCGGTTCGAGCATGGTGGTGCCTGCTGCGTCGGCACGGGCGATCTCCCACCGCTGGGCGGTGGTGTCGAACGAGAGGCTGACCCGGCGACTCATGGCGCCACCTCACCGAGATCGCGAAGTCCTGCTTCGAGCAACGCCATCACACACCGCCCACACCGGGACTTTCGCTGAGCACGAGCCGCCTCTGTTCGGTCAGGATCACCGTCGATTCGATCGAGTGCAGCGTAGAGAACCTGGTCGATCCAGGTTCGTCCATCGCCCCCGCCGTCATGGCCGTTCAACACCAGATGGAGCACCTCGAGGGCGGTGCCGGCCACCACCTCGGCCGGACAGCCCGGACAGTGGGTGTCGCTGGTGGCCCGGAGAGCCACGACATGCAGCAACTGGCTGACCAGCATGCGCTCTTCGATGCCGGATGTGCCGCCATCGTGCGGGACGTCAGGTTCGACGAACTCCACGCCGGTGCCGCGACTATCGCTGCGCCTCCAGTCGCGAGAGAGGTTGTCGAGGACTCGGGCAGCGAAGCGTGCTGCGTCGTCTCTTGTTTCGATCGATGGATATGGCTCGTCGCGGCGGCCGAACGCACGTTGGATGCGCAGCCATGCCTCGCTGATCAGTTCGTCCGCCGATCGTGAGAGGCCTCGACGGCGGATCAGTCGAGTCGCGGTGTGTCGGGCATCGTTGGTGTGCAGCCAGTCCTCGAGCAACTGCCGCTGGGTGGCGAGCAGCGCAACGGTGGACGCGTGCAGGTCGCTCTGCATCGACAACCCGAAGGAGAGCCCTCCGTATTCATCGCCACCCGCCGCCACGTCATGAGTATTGCGAAGGGATGTGGAGCGCGCCACAAAGAGTCTTCTACGACATGTACCTGAGGGTCTCGTTTGTCTCCGTTGGCCACCAGGTGACCACAGACCTCAGAATCGAAATCGGAGCAAGGTGACGGAGGACGGACTCGTGAGGATCACCGGGTCAGGCAGTGGCGAAGGCGGCGATCATCGGCGACAGGTCGCGCACGGCCTGGGCGACGCTGCTGACGGCGAACGGCAGGCCGTCGAGGTGCATGCACGGCACATCGGCCGCCGCCCGCACCGCCTCGTCGTCGAGCCAGAAGCGCACACCCATCGCACCGGCGTTCAGCTGGCTCAACTCGCGCAGCAACTCGATGCTCTCGACGGCGGGGTGCAGCAGCACTCCACTCACCCGGACCACGTCGGGCCTGCCGGCGTGCAGCTTCACCAGCACCTCCTGTTGCATCGACGACACCACCCACTCGGCTGCTGTCTCGCCGACCACCGGCAGGGCGGCGTCGTCGAGCACCTGGCGCACCCGGTCGCCCCAACGGTCGCCGAGCGGGTCGGGCAGGTACATCGTGATGCTCCACTGGGGCCCCGCCACTCGCATGACCGGACCGTCGTCGAGACCGGTCGACGACCCGACCGAGACCTCTGCTGTCAGGTCCTCGTCGTCGTCGCCGACCAACGGGAGATTGCCGAGGAATGCCTCGAGGTTGCGATGCGGGATCGCCACCGTGGCGCTTCCCTCGACAGCGGCGGCCGCCGTGCGGAACGTCGTGTGGCTCGGCAGGTGGTCGAACCAGTCGACGTACAGCCCGACATCGTCGCCGGCGATCTGCATCCACATCGGCGGCGCCGGGTATGAGTCGAAGCTGATCCCCGTCGGCATCACCCGGGCCGCCGCCAACACGGCGAGCAGGTGCCGCATCGGCACCGTGGCCCGGGCCTCCACCCGCATCTCGATCTCGTCGGGGAACCCGGTGGCGCGTTGGACCAAGTCGATGACCGCGACGTTCGGACCCGAGGTCACCACGAGCGCGTCGTCGGCAACGGCCAGTTCGATGGTCTCGTCGGTGAGGCAGGCGGCGATGTGCCGCAGCCGGTCGCTGATGGGCAGGTAACCCTGGAACGAGCCGGGCTCGGGCAGCTCGCGGCGATCGATGAGCAGCTGGCCGTGCTGTGAGTCGACCATCCACCGTCGCCCGGTGGGACCGGCCTCGAGATGAATGGCCTCACCGGCGACCTCGCTCGAGTGCAGGGCGCACAACCCGGCCGACAGCAGGATGAAGTCGTCGAATCTGAGCGTGCCCACGCTGAGCGTCGTCATCGCGGTCCTTTCGTTCGGGCTGGTACTGAACCAACGCACGACGCGCCCGGTGGTGTGACCGGTTCGACGGGTGGAATATGTTTGTTGCAACAGAGAAACGTGCCCGGAGGCGGGCGGAGGAGTGCATCACCGTGTCAGCAGCACCCGATCTCGAGGTCGATGTCCTCATCGTGGGTGGAGGTGGCGCCGGCCTCACCGCCTCGATGCTGCTGAGCCGCCTCGGCGTCGACTCGCTCCTCGTCAGCTCGCTGCCGACCACGTCGATCCTCCCGAAGGCGCACATCCTCAACCAGCGGGCGATGGAGATCCTCGCCGACTGCGGTGTCGCCGAAGCCGTCTATGCCGCCGGTACGCCGCCCGAGCAGTTCGCTGCGTCGGGTGTCTACGCCGGGTTCTCGGGTCACCCTCTCGCCGGCCGGCTCCTCGGCAAGATCGAGTGCTGGGGAGGCGGAGGCGCGAACGCCGACTGGGTGGCCGCGAGCCCCCGTCTCACCACCAACCTGCCCCAGATCCGCCTCGAGCCCATTCTGCGCGACGGGGCGGAGGCGCTCGCCCCCGGGCGGGTGCGCTTCCACCACGAGGTCACCGAGTTCGCGCAGGACGACGACGGCGTCACCGCTGTCGTCCACGACCACGACACCGACACCCGCTACACGGTGCGTGCCCGGTACCTGATGGCGTGCGACGGCGGCCGCACCATCGGCCGCGCGCTGGGCGTGCAGATGGTGGGGTTGAAGCGACTCGCCAGCCAGGTGTCGCTGCACATCTCGGCCGATCTGTCGCAGTGGGCGACCGACCCCGACGTCCTGCTCCGCTGGATCTTCATGCCGCAACTCGGCGCCATGGTGGTGATGGCACCGATGGGCCCCACGCGCTGGGGCCCCGACTCCGAGGAGTGGGTGGTGCACTTCTCGTACCGCCACGACGACGTGCAGAACATCGACGATGCCCGCGCCGAGGCCGACATGCGCGCCGCCCTGGGTATCGGCGACCACCCGGTCACCGTCCACCTGGTGTCGCGCTGGGCCCTCGACGGCGTCGTCGCCGACCGCTTCACCCATGGCCGGATCTTCCTGTTCGGCGACGCAGCACACCGTCATCCGCCCACGGGCGGCCTCGGCCTCACCAGCGCCATGCACGACGTGCACAACTTCTGCTGGAAGGTGGCCGCGGTACTGCGCGGCGAGGCCGACGCGGATCTGCTCGACACCTACGAGTCCGAGCGCCGCCCGGCCGTGGAGCGCAACGTGCGGCGAGCGCTCGAGAACGGGGCGCAGTGGACCGTCACCGGCCAGGAACTCGGTGTGTACCACCCCACTGCCACACCCGACGAACGGTGGGCGCGGCTCGCCCGGACCTGGAGCGACGACCCGGCCGACGACGCCTGGCGTCGCCATGTGGCCGAGACCCTGGCCGCCCACTCGATGGAGTTCCAGGAGCAGAACGTCGAGTACGGAGCGGTCTACGCATCGCCGGCCGTGGTGCCCGACGGCACGGCAGCGGCACCCAACCCGGACCCCATCCGCATCTACCAGCCGAGCACGCGGCCAGGCCATCCGTTGCCCCACGCCTGGGTCGACGGCATCGACGGCACACAGGTGTCGACCCTCGACCTGGTGCGCCCCGGTCGGTTCCTGCTCATCGCGGGCGAAGAGGGACAGGCCTGGTGCGACGCAGCGCTCGAGGCCGGTGCTGCGCTCGGCGTACCGATCGACGCGGTTCGCATCGGCCTCCACCGCGGCGACTGGCTCGACCCACGCTGCAGTTGGCTGCGCCGCCGCGAGTTCACCGCCACCGGCGCCGTGCTGGCGCGACCCGATCGCTACGTGGGGTGGCGCAGCATGGGAGCCGGCGATCGTCCGGTCGACGAACTCGGCCGGGCACTAGCCGCGATCCTGCGGCGGGGCTGAGATGGCCCGTAGCCGGTCACGCGCCGAGCAGCCCATCGAGCGCCTCCACCGCGACGCCTACATCCGGCTCGCCCTGCTGGCCGGTGCGCACGGCGCCGACATCGAGGCGATCTGTCGCACCGAACACCTCACCGAGGGTCATTACCGCATTCTCTGGGTGCTGTGCCTCAGCGACGAGGTCGACGGCCTGACGATGGGCGACATCGTCGACGGGCTGGTCACCCGCGCCGCCGATGCCACCCGCCTGGTCGACAAGCTCGTCCGCCTCGACCTGGTCGAGCGGCTCGCCGACCAGCGCGACCGGCGCAAGGTGATCGTGCGCCCGACGGAAGCCGGGCACCGCGTGTTCCTCCGACTCACCGACCGCATCAAGGCGGTGCACCATCAGCAGTGGGCCGGCCTCACCAAGGCCGAGCTCGGCCAGCTCTCGGCGCTGTTGCACAAGGCGCTGTGGGGTCGCGCCGTCGCGTGACCAAGGGGTCGGCCGGTCGGCCGGTCGACCCTCGTCGCCGGGCTGGTCAGCCGCGGGGTTGCGCCGGCACGCCGGCCACCTCGGCCAGTCGGTCGGTGCCCACCAGCGTGAGCGACCACATGGCCCGACTGGCCCCGATGTACACCAGTTGCGGTTCCGGCGCGTCGGTGATGTCGATCAGCACCACGGCCGCCCGTTCGAGGCCCTTGCCGCGGTGCACCGTCTCGCACAGGGCCGCATCCTCGTCGCGCTGCTCCCACCGGGCCAGCGGCAGCGGGCCACGCCCCGAGTCGGCCTCGGCGGTGGCGTCGAGCAACAGGTCGCGCACCTCGGTGCGCAACGTCAGCACGGCGATCTGGCTGAGCGGCACCCCGTGCTGCCCGGTCAACTCGTCGATCGCCGCACGCACCCGCTTGCGCACCTCCTTGATGCCGCCGGCGCGGTAGTGGCGCACCGGCATCTGGCCCACCAGACCGGGCAGCGGCGGCGGGCCGCCGAGGTGGCGCACCACCTCGGCCACCGAGCGGGCACTGCGCAGGTTCGCCTCGAGCGGCATGGTGACCACCACGGGCGGGGCCACCCACGGGTCGACATAGATGGCCTGCGCCGGGTCGGCCACCATCAGCAGCCGGGCCGGCCCGGCGGGGTCGAGTAGCTGCTCGATCGAGGCCAGCCAGTGCGGCCGCATGTCCTGGCCCTCGTCGATGACGATCGTGTCGAACGGCGTGCCCACCTGGGCGGCGTGGGCGACGAGCGCCTCGGTGGGCACGGTCTCCCAGTAGGCCCGCATGGCGTCGTCGGGGATGGTGAACCCGTAGGGCTCGAGCAGTTGGCGGATGAGATCGTGGTAGGTGTTCACCGTCACCCCCACGCCCTCGAGTGCCCGCTCGAGATGGTCGGCGAGCGGACGGTTGAACGTGAGTACCAGCGTGCGCTCACCGCGTGCCGCAGCCCGGCGGGCCCACTCGACCACCAGCCAGGTCTTGCCCGACCCGGCGCCGCCGGTGACGAGCACCCGACCGGTGAGGTCGAGCGGGTACAGCGCCGCCAGCCGGGTGGCGGTCTCGGCGTCGATGCGCCGCGTGGCCACCGGCATCATCGCCGTCTCGGCGCCCTCGAGGGCGATGTCGGGCCGCAGCGCGCGCAGGAAGCGGGTGAAGCGCTCCATCGGCACCGGCGGGTGCTCGCGCTGCACGCGGGTGATCGCGGTCGCGGGGTCGACGAGGTCGGTGGCGCCCCACAGGACCTCGCGCGGTGCATCGGGGCCGAGTCCCTCGGACGGCACCACACCCACATCGGGCAGGGCCACCACATGGCACATGTACAGGTCGTGCATGTCGACCCCGATCGAACCCATCCGCCGCACCAGCAAGTGCTTGGCCCGGTTCACCTGCTCGACCGGCGACTTCTTCAGCGCCCGCTCGTACTGGTGCCAGACGCCCTCGCGCAGCGAGATGACGCCGCCCTTGGTCTCCACCAGCACCACCCCCTGGGTGGGCGAGGCGAGCACCAGGTCGATCTCGGCGTCCTTGCCGCGCTCGGCCACGGTGACCGAGGGAACGACGAACCAGCTGTCGTCGAGGCCGGCGAGCATCGCCTCGCAGACCCGCCGCTCGGAATGCTCGAGACGCGCCAGGTCGAAATCAGCCGGGAGGAGCTTCGCCACGCCGCCCATTCTGCCCCACCCGGGTCAGGTCGCGTCCCGGCCCCTCACAACCGGACCGTCACAACCAGCCCCTCACGATGCCGCGCCGCACGACCGGCGCACCACCAGGTCGACCGGCACCACCAGCTCGTCGGGGCCGGCCGTCTCGCCGCGCGCCACCTGCACGCACATGCCGACGGCTGCTGCGGCGATGGCGGGCATCGGCAGCGCCACGCTGGTGAGGGCCGGCGCGGTGAACGCCCCCGCTGCGGTGCCGTCGAACGACACCACGGCCAGATCGTTCGGCACCCGTACGCCGGCCTCGTACGCGGCCGCCAGCACGCCGATGGCCTGCTCGTCGGTGGCCACGAACAGCGCCGCCGGTGCCTGCAGTGTGGCCAGCCACGGCCCCACCACGCGCGCCGCCTCGGCCCGGTGGTAGGCGCTGCGCAGCGTGGGCTCGGGTTCGCCGGTGACGCCGAGCGCGTCGGCCCAGCCCTGCACCCGGTCGGCCACCGGGCCCGACCGCTCGAGACCCGCCAGGCAGTGCACCGTGCGATGACCCAGTGCCAGCAGGTGTCGGGTGGCGAGTTGCCCACCGTGGCGGTCGTCGCCGCGCACCAACGGGCCGCGTGCCCCGGCGGGTCGACGGTGGATCCACACCACCCGTTCGCCGTCGAGCGCACCGGTGTGGGCGCCGGGATGGGCCACGTCGGTGGAGGCGACGATGACCGCGTCGACCCCTGCCGACACGAACGCCTCGGTGTAAGCCTGCTCGTGCTGGAGGTCGAGCTGGGCGTTGCCCACGAACGTGAGCAGCCCGCGCTCGAACGCCTCGCGCTCGACCGCCTGCACCAGATCGGTGAAGAAGGCGCTGGTGGTGTTGGGCACGATCAGCCCGATGGTGCCGCTGCGCTGCGACACCAGCGTGCGAGCCACCCGGTTGGGGCGGTAGCCGAGTTCGGTGATGGCGGCCTCGACCCGGTGCCGGGTGGCGGGCGCCACGGGACGCGGCCCGTTGTTGACGACGTAGCTGACCACGGCGGTGGACACTCCGGCGCGGGCCGCGACGTCGACCAACGTCGGCCGGGTACCGGGGGACTTCTTGCCGCTGACCACGGAGTCTGTGTACTCTAAACGCTTAGTTTCTGCAAGAGGGGGTCGTGTGCAACTCCATCCCGTGCAACGACGCGGTGCGTCGCCCACTGGCTATGTCGCCGCGACGAGCCTCGACCATGCCCTGGCGGTGCTCGCCGAGCACGACGACGTGCGCATCGTCGCCGGTGGCACCGACCTGCTGCTCGAGGTGCACCGCGGTGCCCGCACCGGTGTGGGCACGTTGCTCGACATCTCGCGCCTCGCCCCGCTGCGCAGCATCACGCCCGGGGACGGCGTACTGCACCTCGGCGCCGGCGTCACCCATCACGACCTGCTGGCCGATGCCCCGGCCGTCGCCGCCGTGCTGCCGCTGGCGCAGGCGTGCGCCGAGATCGGCTCGCCCGCGCTGCGCAACCGGGCCACCGTCGCCGGCAACATCGTCACCGCCAGCCCGGCCAACGACACCATCTCGGCGCTCGTGGCGCTGGGCGCCTCGGTGCGCCTGCGGTCGCTGCGCGGCGAGCGGGTGGTGCCGGTCGAGCAGTTCATCACCGGCTTCCGCACCGTCGACCTCGCCGCCGACGAGATGGTGGTGGGCGTCGACGTGCCCACGCTCGGCCCCACCGGCCGCGGCCTGTACGCCAAGGTGGGTAATCGTTCGCAGCAGGCCATCTCGGTGGTGCACGCGGCAGTCGTGCTGCACGTCGAGGCCGACGGCACCACCGTCACCCATGCCCGGGTGGCCATGGGCAGCGTGGCCGCAACAGTCGTGCGCCTGCCCGAGGTGGAGGCGCAGTTGCTGCGCGGCGGCCTCACCGCCGACAGCATCGTCGCCGCGGCCGCTCTCGCCGGTCAGGCCGTGCACCCCATCAGCGATGTGCGCGCCACCGCCGACTACCGCTCCGACATCGTGCCGGTGGTGGTGCAGCGCATGCTCACCGCGCTGCGCGACGGCCGCACCCTGCCACCACCCGCCACGGCGCCGCAGCTGCGCACGCCGCAGCGCACACCCGCTGCGCCGGCATCGGGCGACGGCAGCGCGGTGCAGGTGCGGGTGAACGGCCGCAGCGTGCAGGCCCCGCACCACGGCCTCACCCTGCTCGACTGGCTGCGCGAACAGGCCGCCGCTACCGGCACCAAGGAAGGCTGCGCCGAGGGCGAGTGCGGTGCGTGCACCGTGCTGATGGACGGCGAGGCCGTGCTCAGCTGCCTCGTGCCCGCCGCCCGTGCCGACGCCACCGACGTGGTCACCGTGGAGGGCCTCGCCACCGACGGCGAACTGTCGCCGGTGCAGCAGGCCTACGTCGAGTGCGGCGGCGTGCAGTGCGGCTTCTGCACCCCGGGTTTCCTCGTGGCCTCCACCGCGCTGCTGGCCGAGTGCCCGCAGCCCACACGCGAGCAGGTGGTGCAGGGCCTGTCGGGCAACCTCTGCCGCTGCACCGGCTACCGCGGCATCTTCGAAGCCGTCGAACAGGCCGCCGCTGCAGGAGGTGCACGATGACCGTCGGCGACAGCCCCACCCGACGCGACGCGCTGCCCAAGGTCGACGGCACGGCCCGCTACCCGGGCGACCGCATCCCGGCCAACGCGCTCGTCGCCTTCGCCGTGTTCAGCAACCAGCCGCACGCGCGGATGACGGCGTTCGACGTCGAGGCCGCCCGCCGCGCCCCCGGTGTGCACGCCGTCTTCACCGCGGCCGACGTGCCCGTGAACGAGTACGGCCTCACGATGAAGGACCAGCCCGTGCTGGTGGGCCTGCATCACACCGGCCGTAGCCACATCCCCGCCGACGTGTCGCGCTGGGAGGCCGACAAGATCGCGCTCATCATCGCCGACACCCGCGAGCAGGCCCAGGCCGCGGCCGAGCTGCTGCACGTGGAGTGGGAGCCGCTGCCCGTGCTGCGCGACATCGACGAGGCCCTCGCCTCCGACGTGCTGCTGCACCCCGAGAACGGCAAGGACTCGAACGTCTACGTCGGCTACCGCATCCGCAAGGGCGACATCGACGAAGGATGGCGACAGGCCGAGGTGGTGGTGGAGGGCACCTACGAGCTGCCCTACCAGGAGCACGCCTACCTGCAGCCCGAGGCCGGCATCGCCTACCTCGACGACGAGGGTCGCGTCACGGTCGAGATCGCCGGGCAGTGGACCCACGAGGACCGGCACCAGATCGCCCACGCGCTCGACCTGCCCGAGGACCGGGTGCGTGTCATCTACCCGCCCATCGGCGGAGCGTTCGGCGGGCGCGAAGACATGACCCTGCAGATCCTGCTCGGCCTTGCTGCGCAGCGCCTCGGCGCCACCGCCCAGCGGCCCATCGCCGCGCAGTGGTCGCGCGAAGAGTCGATCGTCGGCCACCACAAGCGCCACCGTGGCCGGGTGCACGCGCGCCTCGGTGCCACCCGCGACGGTCGCATCACCGCGGTCGAGGCCGACGGTTGGCTCGACGCAGGCGGCTACAACTACACCACCAACAAGGTGCTCGGGAACATGCACCTCAGCATCGCCGGCCCCTACGAGGTGCCGCACGCGCGCATCGACTCGAACGGTGTGTACACCAATGCCGCCATCGGTGGTGCGTTCCGCGGCTTCGGTGGCCCGCAGGGCACGTTCGTGGCCGAGTGCCAGATGAACAAGCTCGCCGAGGCGTTGGGGATGGATCCGGTGGAGGTGCGCCGCCGCAACGTGCTGCGCGACCACTCCGAGAGCATCACCCAGAGCAGCCTGCCCGCCGGCGTCACCATCGCCGAGGTGGTCGATGCGTGCGCCGAGCGCAGCCGCTTCGCCGAGCCGCTCGACCCCAGCGTCACGTTCAGCCCGGTGGCCACGCTGCCGGCCGACCCCTCACGCCTGGCCCGCGGCAAGGGCTTCGCCTGTGCCTACAAGAACGTCGGCTTCTCGTTCGGCTTCCCCGAGCGGTGCGAGGCCGAGCTGCACTACCACGGCGACGACACCATCGACCGGGTCGACCTGTTCCACGCCGGTGCCGAGGTGGGCCAGGGTGCGCACCAGGTGTTCCTGCAGATGGCTGCCGCCGCGGCCGGTGTGCCGCTCGAGGCCGTCGAGGGCCACTTCTCCGACACCGCCAGCAGCGGCGACAGCGGCTCGGCCTCCGCGTCGCGCCTCACCTGGATGGCGGGTAACTCCATCCTCGGTGCCGCCGAGGAGGCCGCCAAGGCGTGGGCCGACGGCCAGCGCCCGGCCATCGGCAAGTTCCGCTTCGTACCGCCGCCCACCGAGGTGCTCGACCCCGTCGACGGCCACGGGTATCCCACCGTCACCTACGGCTACGTCGCCCAGGCCATCGAGCTCACCGTCGACCTCGACACCGGCCACATCGTGGTCGACCGGGTCACCAGCACCCACGACGTCGGCAAGGCGATCAACCCCGAGTTGGTGCGCGGCCAGATCGAGGGCTGCGTGGTGCAGGCCCACGGCTATGCGCTCACCGAAGACCTGCACGTGCGCGACGGCCGCATCGTGAACCCGCGCCTATCGAGCTACCTCATCCCCGGCAGCGGCGACCTGCCGCGGCATATCGATGCGCACGTCCTCGAACTCGCCGACCCCATCGGCCCGTGGGGCGCGCGAGGCATGTCGGAGATGGGTTTCCTGCCCTACGCTCCGGCCGTGGTGGCCGCACTGCACGACGCCACCGGTGTGTGGATCGACCAGTTTCCGCTCACACCGTCGAGAGTGCTGGCTGCACTCCGCCGCGTAGCAGAGGGCAGTGCAGCAGAGGGCGCCCCGACGAACGGAGACCAGCCATGACCCGCATGCTCACGGTGGCCGCCGCCCAGATGGGCCCGGTGCAGCGCGACGACAGCCGCGAGTCGGTGGTCGAGCGCCTGTTGGTGATGCTGCGCGACGCGCACGCCCACGGGGTGGAGCTGGTGGTGTTCCCCGAGCTCGCTCTCACCACGTTCTTCCCGCGCTGGTTCGTCGACGACATCAGCGAGGCCGACCACTGGTACGAGCGGTCGATGCCCAACGCCGTCACCCAGCCCCTGTTCGACGAGGCCAAGCGCCTGGGCATCGGCTTCTGCCTCGGCTACGCACTGGTCGAGACCGAGGCCGACGGCAGCGTGCGCCGTTGGAACGTGCAGACCCTCGTCGAGCGCGACGGCAGCATCGTGGCCACCTACAAGAAGACGCACATCCCCGGTCACGAGCACCACGAACCCGACCGCCCCTTCCAGCACGCCGAGCGCTACTACTTCGAGCCGTCACCCGAAGGCTTCGGCGTGTGGCGCGCCTTCGGCGGCCTGATGGGCATGATGATCTGCAACGACCGCCGCTGGCCCGAGAGCTACCGGGTGATGGGCCTGCAGGGCGTCGAGATGATCCTGTGCGGCTACAACACGCCCATCCACTACGTGCCCGACCCCAGCCAAGACATCCTCCAGGGCTTCCACAACTCGCTCGTGATGCAGAGCGGCGCCTACCAGAACGGCACCTGGGTGGTGGGCGTCGCCAAGGGCGGCGTCGAGGAAGGCGTCGACTCGCTCGGCCAGAGCGCCATCATCGCCCCCAGCGGCCAGATCGTCGCGCAGGCCTTCACCACCGGCGACGAGCTGGTGATCGCCCGCTGCGACCTCGACTGGTGCTACCGCTACAAGGGCACCCTGTTCGACTTCGACCGCTACCGCCGCCCCGAGGTGTACGGCCGCATCACCGGCCAGCGCGGTGTGGTGCTGCCCGACTGACCCGTCCCCACCCGCCCGATACGCCGAACCCGAGGAACCCACATGAGCCAGCCCGTCGCGCTGTACCTGCAAGACGCACACACCATCGCCGAAGGGCGCGAGTTCGTGCGCTACGCCGAGGCCAAGGGCTTCGACGCCGTCTGGCAGGCCGAGAGCCGCCTGGTGCGCGACGCCGTCGTGCCGATGGCCGCGTTCGCCACCGTCACCGACACCATCAAGGTGGGCTCGGGCGTGGCCGACTGCTGGAGCCGCAACCCGGCCCGCCTCGCCGCAACGTTCGCCAGCCTCGACGACCTCGCCCCCGGCCGCATCATCCTCGGCCTCGGCGCCTGGTGGGACCCGCTGGCCGCGAAGGTGGGCATCGACCGCCGCAAGCCGCTCACGGTGATGCGCGAGGTGGTCACCGTGTGCCGGGCGCTGCTGGCCAACGAGACCGTCACCTTCCACGGCGAGTGGGTGCACCTCGACGGTGTCGAACTCGACTACGTGTACCAGGAGCGCCGCCCGAAGGACGTGCCCATCTACATCGGTGCCACCGGCATGAAGATGATGGAACTCACCGGCGAGATCGCCGACGGCGTGGTGCTGAACTACCTCGTCTCGCCCGAGTACAACCAGCAGGCCATGGAGGCGCTCAGCATCGGCGCCGACCGAGCCGGCCGCTCGATCGACGACATCGACCGGCCGCAGCTGGTGGTGTGCTCAGTGCACGAAGACCGCCAGGTGGCCCTCGACATGGCCCGCATGATGGTGACCCAGTACCTGGGCCAGCAGCCGCACATCATGAAGGCCAGCGGTGTGCCGCAGTCGCTGCTCGACAAGGTGGGCGAGGTGCTCACCTGGCCGGCCACGCACGAGCAGGTCGAGGCCGCCTCGAAGCTGGTGCCCGACGAGATCGTGCAGATGCTCACCGCGTCGGGCACCCCGGCCGAGGCCCGCGAGCGGGTGAAGCACTACATCGACAACGGTGCCACCTGCCCCATCCTGTACCCGCTGGGCGACGTACGGGCGATGATCGACGCCTTCTCCGGCTGGAACCCCTGACCCGAGTCGCAGCCGCCCATCCGAGTCGTAGTCGCCCGTCCGAGGGTTGTTCGTACACCCGGGCGCACAAACAACCCTCGGGTAGGTTGACCGGATGCGACGGAACCCGATGACGAACCAGATGCAACCGACCGTGCGGCGCGGCCGCCGGGTGGCGCTGGTGGCCGTGCTGGCGATGGGGCTGCCGATCGGCCTGGCGGCCTGCGGTGGCGACGATGCGCCTACCGCCACCGAGCCGGCGGAGTCGACCGCCGCGCCCGACACCGCTGCACCCACCACCAGTGCTGCCCCCGAGACGACGGCAGCACCCACCACCGCAGCCCCCAGCACGGTGCCGGCCACCACCACTGCACCGCTGGCCCTCGACGGCGTCACCCCGCCCGAGGCATCCACCGTGGCCGACCTGCTGGCGCTCGACCGGCCGATCGTCATCGCCCACGCAGGCGGCGACTTCGAGGCGCCCCACTCGACGATGTACGCCTTCACCCAGGCCGCGCTCGCCGGGACCGACGTGCTGGAGATGGACGTCATGCTCACGGCCGACCGGCAACTGGTGGTGCAGCACGACGACACCGTCGACCGCACCACCGAGGCCACCGGCCCGGTGCGCGATCTCACCTACGAGCAGTTGTCGGCGCTCGACAACGCCTACTGGTTCTCGGGCGACGTGTGGAGCGACCAGAGCCTCACCGCGGAGGCCTACGTGTTCCGCGGTATGCGCACGGGCGATGTCGAGCCGCCCGCCGGCTACACGGCCGACGACTTCCGGGTCGAGACCTTCCGCAGCGTCGCCACCGCCTTCCCCGACCATGTGCTCGACGTGGAGATCAAGATCCCCAACGGTGCCGATGGTCAGCCCGATCTGGCGTGGGCGTACGAAGGCGCGAAGGAACTCGCCGCCGAGATCGACGACCTGGGCCGCACCGACTCGGTGATCGTCGTGTCGTTCGACACCAGCGTGCTCGATGCGTTCCGGGCGGTGGCTCCCGATGTGGTCACGAGCCCCGGCCTCGACACGCTGGTCACCTGGTACACGGGTGGCGAGGTCACCTTCCCCGCCAGCGACAAGGTGTTCCAGGTGCCGCCGTTCTACGGCGGCGTGGAGGTGCTCACCGCCGACGTCGTCGCCCGAGCCCAGGCGGAAGGCTTCGCAGTGTGGGTGTGGATGGACGACACCACCGCCCAGGAGAACGCCGACTTCTACCAGGTGCTGCTCGACCGCAACGTCGACGGGTTGCTGGTGTCGCGCCCGGCCGTGGCCACGGCGCTGCTGGGGACCGGTGGCGCATGACCGACGCCTTCGACACGCCGCTCGCCCGTGATGCCGGGCCCGACGGCGACACCCTGACCGGCCCGTGGCGGGCGCCGCGCCAGATGCTGGCCGACCAGGAGTACGACGGCCACACGAGCGTGCACGACGACGCCACGGCCGACAAGCTCGGCCTGCCCGGCGCCCCCATCGAGGGTCCCACCCACTTCAGCCAGTTCGACCCGCTCGCGGTGGCGATGTTCGGGCAGGCGTGGTTCGAACGCGGCTGCATCAGCGCCCACTTCGAGACGATGGTGGTGGAGGGCGAGCAGGTGCAGGCCACCGCCACCCGCACCGGGCCGGCCAGTGCACGGGCCCGGGCCACGAAGTCGACGGGCGAGCCGGTGCTCAGCGCCACGCTCACCCTGGGCGACGAACCGACCGAGCTCGACGAGCGCCTGGCGCGGATGCAGGCGAAGGATCCGGGTGAGTTGTTCATCGTCGACCGCGTGCAGGTGGGTACCACCTCGCCATCGATGCCCACCTCGATGGGCTTCGACGAGTGGAACGGCAACCTCTACCCGTTCTCGCTCGCCGACAAGCTGCGCGCCATCACCGAACCGTCGCCGTGGTACGTGCCGGGCCAGGCTTCGCCCTGGGGTCGGGCCGTGGTGCCCACCGAGATGCTCAGCGTGCTCGCCCACAAGGTGGGCAACCACCTGCCGGTACGCGGGCCCTCGGTGGGGTTGTTCATCGACCTCGAGGTGAAGCGCCACGCGCCGGTATTCGTCGACGAGGCCTACACGCTCACTCACCAGGTGGTGGCGCTCGGCCAGAGCCGCCGGGTGGAGAGCTACTGGACGCGCACCACCATCGTCGACGCCACAGGCGCCACGGTGTGCACGGTGCTGCTGCACCAGGGTGTGTTCAAGGCCTCGTACGCCGACTACCCGGCCGACAAGCTGTAGCGGCGCCCACGGCGCGAGCACTCCGAGTCGATCGGCACCAGGGGCCGGTGCCTACAGTCGGTTCCACGTCTCGTCCATCTGCCGTCCCGGGGTTCACCCAGCGCCAACTGTGGTTGGTGCTCGGTTCGTTGATGATGGCGATGCTGTTGTCGTCGCTCGACACGTCGATCATCGTCACTGCGTTGCCCACCATCGCCGGGCAGTTCAATGCGTTCGAGAGCTTCGCCTGGGTGGGGACGGCCTACATCGTCACGTCCACCATCGCCACACCGCTGCTGGGCAAGTTGAGCGACCTCTACGGCCGCCGCAAGATCTTCCAGTTGACGATGCTGATGTTCCTGCTCGGCTCCATCCTGTGCGGCGCTGCGCAGAGCATGAACCAACTCATCGCTGCCCGCGCCGTGCAGGGCCTTGGCGGTGGCGGCATCCAGGCGCTCGCCTTCGCCATCATCGGCGACATCATGTCGCCACGCGACCGCGGCCGGTACATCGGCTACTTCACGCTGGCGTTCGTGGGTTCGGCGCTGTTGGGGCCGGTGGTGGGCGGTTACATCATCGACCACTTCACCTGGCCCTGGATCTTCCTCATCAACATCCCGTTCTGCATCGGCGTGATGGTGGTGTGCCACTTCACGCTGCGTCTGCCGTTCCGGCGTCGTGAGGCCAAACTCGACTACGCCGGCGCAGCGCTGCTGGCGGCAG